>VBOJ01000214.1 GCA_005877775.1 Nitrospirota bacterium
CTTGCCGATTCACGTTTAACGTTTCACGTCTTCAAGCACGGCCTCGTTGTCTAGCCTTTTTGAGCATCCTGAAGGCTGGTGCTTCCTAAGCCAGTGCGGTAAGATGCGCCCGATGACGAGCTGGCCTGTAGGAATCGTGATGTGCGTGATCCTCTGGGGCGGGCAGCCGGCACAGGCAGAGGAACCTTTGCCCGCAGCTCAGGAGGTGATCGAGTCACCGGTCGTTGAGAAAATTGGGACCAAGCTGGTGCGTGGGATCGCCAACTTCACCCTTGCCTTGGCTGAAGTGCCAAAACAGATCTATCTGGTTGGGCGCAAGGAAGGCTGGGCAATCGGCGCACTCCGAGGGCCGATTGATGGGTTCGGCATGTTCATCGCACGGACCCTCGCAGGCGCGTACGAAATACTGACGTTCCCTGTACCAATTCCCCCGCGGTACCAACCGATGCTCCAACCTGATTATGTATGGCAACCAGAGTAGCGTGAGGCGTCTCTTGCGTTGCGCGTCCATAGCGTCGTTAGCGTCGTTGCGTCTATCGCGAGCGATGAGTGACGAGCAATGAGTTGTGAGTTTCGAGTAATGAGTTCATCGCTCAGGGCATGGGTCACATAAGAACTCAGCACTCATCACTCGTTACTCCGCACTCGCCGTTCAGCACTCAGCACTCACCCCTCGACAGGCTCTGGGTGACCCTGAGCAGGGTCGAAGGGTCATTGCTCAGCACTCACAACTGAACCGACGTAGTGACGTTACACACGCAATCGACGCGATGACGCTATTGACGCTTTCAGTTCCCTGTTCGTAGGGACATTTGACCCGCTCTGGCTGCCGTGTTAGCATCCCGTTCATGCGGACACGTCTAGTCAATCCATAATGTACATGTGCTGGTAACCCTTAAGAGAGTGTGAGCATGAGTTATGAACTCATTGGTATTCTTACCGTTGGTGCCATCCTAGGCCTCGGACAAATTGCGACCATGATTTACGCCATCCAAGGCTTTAAGGAAATGCATCGCGTCCAGCGAGCTCTTGGGGGCCTGGTCATCCAAGAATCTGAGCGGCTCCAAACCCTCCTGCGCTCGACTCCCTAAGACACAATCTGTGCCTTTAGCGTTGCGCGTCCTTTTCGTCGTCGCGTCTCTTGCGTCACGGGTCTGTCGCGACAGACCCGTCCGCCGGAAGCCTCTGGAGGGCGGGCGCAACCAACGCGATCTGCGTCTTTAGCGTTGCGCGTCCATAGCGTCATTGCGCAGGACTCAAGAGACGCAAAGGACGCAACGACGCCGTACGCGACAGACGCACTGTTCCGTCGGTCTTGCACCCTGTCTTTTAGCGATGCTAAGATGCAGCACACTTTGAAGAAGGTTGAGGCTGAGGTGAAGGCTGAGTTGTGAGTTCTCCCTCAGCACTGAGAACTCAGAACTAACCACTGACACTGACCTTGACCTCAACCTGAACCTTGTCTGAGACTTCGGGATGCCGAACATCACCTTACTCTATTCGCCGACCTGCGGGGCCTGTCCCTCCGCCAAGAGCCTCTGGAAGGAGCTGCGGGTGAAGTATAGCTTTAGCTATCGGGAAGTGGACATTACCTCACCGGACGGGCAGGAACTGGCGGAACGGCACTCGATTCGGGCCGTCCCGGCTACAATCATTGACGGACGGCTGACCTTCATCGGTGTGCCCAGCCGTCAAAGTGCTGAGAAAGCGCTTCAGCTAAAAATGCAGCAACGGTCGGCCTGAAGCGTCTGTGGCGCGATGCGTCCTTTGCGTCTGTTGCGTCAGTAGCGTCTCTTGCGTTGCGCGTCCATAGCGTTATCGCGTCTTTCGCGCCTGCGCGCCGAAGCGCTCTGGCGCGCAGGCGCGAGAGACGCAACAGACGCTCGTCGCGATGACGCGAGGGACGCAACGAGTAATCCTGAAGACGAACTCGACAATGAGCTTCCGCCCTTGCCCGTGATCGATAAGGGTCCGCCACCGGAATGCCAGATCTGCGGAGAACCCATGAGCTTCGTGGACGGGGATTGGGCATGCATTGACTGCAACGGCGAACTCATGGGTCCGGAGACGGGCTAGGACGTTAAACGTGAATCGTTAATCGTGAAACGTGAGTCCGAGGACGGTTAACGTTTAACGAATAACGGTTAACGGCTTCATGTTGAGGATCGTCACCGGCCCCCTTCACCCCGACCTTGAACAGGCCCTTGTCGAGGAAGTTCGTCACCTCAAAGCCTCTGATCCTCTAGCGCCACTCTCTATTGTTGTTCCTTCCGATCCCCTCCGACGGCGTCTCCAATGGCTACTCTGCATTGAGCAGGATTGGGCACTCCTGGACGTCCACTTCTTGACGTTTTTTCAGTTCGCCGTCCGCCTGCTGAAAGAGGCCGGCTCATTTGATCCTGCCGATCTCCGCCGGGAGGTGTTCTTTCGAGAACTGGTCCATCATCTCCTTCGCGTTGAAGCCCCCGATTCTTGTTGGTCCAATCTGACCGAGATGCCGGGGGCCTGGGGAGCACTCCTCGCCACCGTGCGAGATTTGAAGGATGCGCAGGTCAATGAGGAGCGCGCCGTTGAAGCACTGAGCCAGAGCCAGGTCAGCACGGACCAACAGGTTCGATCCCTCTTCAAACTGTACCGGAGCTTTCTCGACGAGAAGGAACGGATCAGGGCCTACGATCAGGATGACCTGGCTGCTCAAGCCGTAGACCACGTCGCGCAATCGGCATTCCTCGGCCGCCAACACCGGATCCTCTACTACGGCTTCTACGATCTGACTCAGGTCCAGCTCGATCTCTTCCAGGGGGTGGCGCGCGCCTACCCCGTGACCCTGTTCTTTCCATTGGTGAAGGGCCATCAAGCCTACGCCTTCGCTGAACGTTTCTTCGAACGGTATATCTACGGCTTGATCACGCAAAAGTCAGATGTCGTCACGATTGCCCCACCTCCTTCGCGTCGCTCCTTGGCCGCACTGTTCGATCATTCTCACGGGTCTGGAGATGGGGGAGTGCACGCGGCTGGTCCTGGTCCGGCTTTCCGTATCCTGTCCGTTTCCGGACGGCCGGATGAAGTGACGATCGTGGCCAAGGATATTCTCAGGTTGGTGGAGGAACGTGGCTATTCGTTTCGGGACATCGGCATCGTGGCTCGTACGCTTTCCGGTTATGAGACGATCATCCCGCGCGTGCTCGATGAACACAGTATTCCGTTCACGTCCACGATGGGGCGACCGTTGGGAGCATGGCCGTTCATCAAATCTGTGATCCAGCTCCTGGACATCCGGGTCTCGGGGTATCGAAGAGATCAGGTGATCAGCCTGCTGTCCTCGCCCTTTCTCCGTTTTGCAGCTCTTTGCCCATCTTGCGAAGTGCCTCGTCCTGATCTCTGGGACTTAGCCAGCCGGCGGCTCGGGATCACCAAGGGCTTGGAGGAATGGCGGCGGTTGACCGCATTCTTGGAGCAGGACCTCCCGCTCGGGGATGACGAGGAGGAAGGGCTCATCGGTCATCGAATTCCCGCTCAACAGGTTCGCGGGCTCTGGCTTGCGGTCTCCACGCTGGCTGAAGCGTTGAATGCGCTTTCGGACTCGGCCACCTGGACCGACTATGCGGATCAATTGGCGGCCTTATGCCAACGATTCCTGGATGCCGACATTGGTCCGCCGGCAGGTGACCACACAGAGCCTGCTTCAATGATGGAACGGTTCAGCGAGAGCCTGGATCAGTTGAAACGATTGGGAGACATCAGGCGTGAGGTCTCGTTGGATGATTTTGACGCAGCCTTCCGACGATTGATGGAAGATGTCGTCTTGCCTCTTGAATCGACGCAGGGCGTCGGCGTCCAAGTCCTCGACGCGATGGCGGCACGCGGCGTCCCATTCCGCGCGCTCTATGTGCTGGGACTGAACGAGAAGGTGTTTCCCCGCTACATACACGAAGATGCCTTCCTGCGCGATCATATGCGACGTCTGCTTGAAGTGGACTTGGGCTTCAAGATCCAGGAGAAGCTGGCCGGCTATGACGAGGAAAAACTGCTCTTTTATCTTTTGTGCAATGCGGCTCGCGATGAAGTAACGCTTCTCTATCAACGCGCAGACGACAGAGGACGGCTTCTGGTACCTTCCGGCTACCTCTCCGACATAGAGTCGGTGAACGGCCAGGCTGAGGTCGCGGTGCCTCACCGGCTGACGAAAAAGTTTGCGGAAGTCCCGCAGTACCGGATCGAGTACCTGTCTGTCTCGGGGTTGACGATCAAGCTTCTCTTGGACCGCCGCCTGCCGCGTCGGCTTCTGCAGGAAGGCCATCCCGCCGGCGCGCTGATTGAGCGAGGGTTGCGAACCCTCCAAGGGCAAGAACAAGTGGGGGCACGGTTGGGCCCCTATGACGGCATGACGGGGCCGCTTCAGATGTTCTGGCAGACCTTGAAAGCTGGCGGCGTCTCGCCGACGGGTCTTCAGGAATACGCGAAGTGCCCCTTTCGGTACTTTGCCGGTCAAGTCTTGCGATTGGAACCATTGACTCTCCCGGAGACGGTGGATCAGGTCGGGCCGCTGGAGCTGGGCACGTTGGCGCACCGAATCTTACGGTTATGTTTAGAAAGGCTTCGAGTCCAGGGCCACTTTATTGATCCCGCTCAATCAGCAGCCGCCCCCTTCACAGTCCTTGAAGAGACCGCCGGCGAGGTCTTCGACCACTATGCGAGGTCCCATCCGGTCGGGTACCAACTCGTCTGGGCTCTGCGTCAGGAGGAGTTGCTGGGGTTCTTGCGGGACGTGCTCCGCGACGATCTCGCCGAACTGGCCGGCAAATGGGAACCGGTTCTATTCGAAGAAGAAATGAAAGGGCGGCTCCAGGTTTCATGGGGGGATTCCGCTCAGGAGCCGGAAGACCTGCCGGTCTCCGGCCGATTGGATCGAGTGGATTGGTGCCGCTCTGAAAATGCCTATCGCATTATTGATTACAAGTTCAAAGCGAGCAACAAGCCGAGCCCGCTCGATCGGAATTTGAAACTGGGAGCGGTACGAGGTCTTCGCCTGCAACCGCCTTTCTATCTCCTCATGGCGGAAGCAACCGTCCCGTCGCGTCTGAACCAGGTCTCAGCCCGGCCTGCCTGTGACGGCGTGTGGTTTTACTATCTCGCTCCTCACTGGGACCAGGCACTGACTCGCGTGAGGTTTCCCGGCGACGCATGGAGTTCCGGATTGGGAGAACCAATGCGGCAAGCGATCCGCCAGTTGCTGAGCGGCATCCGCTCCGGTCGGTTCTTCATCTATCCCAGCGCGTTTTGTGACAACTGCGACTACCACCTGGTCTGCAGAAAGACTCACCAACCTACCGCCTGGCGGGCGCGACAGGATCACCAGCAGGTCCAGCCTTACCGGTCACTTCGCCGGGCAAGCCCGGTTGAGGCTCGACAAGAGAGGGCCGGCGCTCGCCGCCCAGGCGCACCGCAGGTCCTGCAACCGGATCGGGAAGAGGAATGATCGAGATCCCCGACAGCGCCACGCGGGAACGGGCGGCCACCGCGACCGATCGCAATATCGTGGTCACAGCAGGGGCGGGGACCGGGAAGACGACGCTCCTGGTCAAGCGGCTGCTCTATCTGCTCCTGCGCCGGTCCGCACCGCTCACGATTGACCGGATCGTGGCCCTGACCTTCACGAACAAGGCAGCGAACGAGCTGAAGCTCCGCTTGCGAACGGAACTGGGGAAAGAAGCCGCCAATGAGTTGGCGGCGAAGGCGTTAGCGGGGTTGGAGAAAAGCCAGATCGGCACCATCCACAGTTTTGCAGCGCACCTTCTCCGTCTGTATCCAGTAGAGAGCGGCGTAGACCCATTGTTTCAGCAGGATGAAGGACCATTGTTCAAGGACTTCTTCAATCAACAATGGATGCTGTGGCTGGATCGTGAGCTGGGTCCGGCAGGCGCGCGGCAGGAGGTCTGGCGACCGGCACTGAAGATCGCTTCGCTGGAGGACCTCAACACTCTGGCGACCGACTTGGCAGGTGAACTAATCCCGCTGGACGGGAACCTGCTCACGGAGAAGCCGGGCATGCCCCCACCGATCGTAGCTTGGCTGACTGACCTGGCCCGGCAAGCGACGGTTCTACGGCAGGCACATCCCAAGACCAATACCCTCGAACGCATGATGGATGCGGCAGTAGCTTGTCTGAACCGGATGGCTGACAGGGGATGTGATGAAGAAGACCGGGGCATGCTCGAGCGGGACGTGCCGGGGATCACAACCACCTGGTCAAAAGAAGAATACGCCAGAGCCAAATCCATCGTCGAGATCGTTCAGTCCTTGGCCACGGTCAAGGAGGAACGACTTCGGCCCGTTCTCCAATTGCTCGCCCCGTTTGCTCTGGAGTGCCGGACCCGATTCGTCCAGCGCGGATACATCTCGTTTGACGGGCTCCTTGCGCGGGCCCGTAATCTCTTGCGCGATCACCCATCAATCCGCCGCGATCTCAAGCACCAGTTCCACGCAATCCTGGTCGACGAATTTCAGGATACCGATCCAACTCAGTATGAACTGATCCTGTACCTTGCCGAGGCCGACGGTCATGAGGCGGTAGCCTGGCGCGAGGTCCGGCTCGAACCTGGCAAACTCTTCATCGTCGGCGATCCCAAGCAGTCAATCTATGCGTTCCGGCGTGCCGATATGGAGGCCTACGATGCGGTGGTGGAAGACCAGGTACTGGCTCAATCGCCGCCTGGAGAGCGGTACGCGCTTCAAACCAACTTCCGCAGCCATCAGGGCTTGCTGGCAACGATCAACGCATTTTTTGCCGGTGTCTTTCCACGGGAATCACTGAAAGGGTTGCAGCCCGGATATGAACCGCTGGTGGCGAATGACGCAAGTTCACCATCGCTGGCATCCGAGCGCGTGGAACTCCGCATCGTCCGCCCCGAAGAACCTGAGGCTGACGCAGAGACTGCCAGCCGGGCTGAAGCAGAAGAGCTGGCCCGATGGCTAAGCGAGGAGGTGCTGGGCCGTGAAGAAATCATCGAGCGGGAGGTGCGGACCAAGATCAAACCGGGGCATGTCGTGGTACTCTTCCGCACCTTGACCGGCATTCGGGACTATCTGGAAGCCTTGCGACGATACGCCATTCCGTGCCTCGCCGAAGGTGAGAAGCATTTCTATGAGCGGCAGGAAGTCATGGACGTCGTGAACCTCTTGCGGACGGCGGCCAATCCGCACGACCGGGTCGCCTTGGTGGCAG
>VBOJ01000215.1 GCA_005877775.1 Nitrospirota bacterium
ACCCGCTGGCCCAAATCGCATCGAATCCGGCTTGCTGGATCAGCTTGGCGCTGAGCGCATCGTGAGCTCCGATGGCCTTGATGATGCCGGGACGTTGGAGCAAGACTCTCAGTTTGGTCGCGTTGTGCATACTCAGAGCACTATGCGAAAGTGCAGACTGGTTGTCAATGAAAACTTTTGCCGCGCAGCGAAATCCTGAATTAGTAAGTCGCGCCAGCAAGATCGGAGTCGGGAGCCATGCCTTCTTCGAACTTCGGTGCCAGCGCGCGGCTTGCAAAAAAGATGATGCCGCGGTCTCGCTTCACATCGTACGTCAGGTTGACCTCGGATTCTGGACCGAACCAGCTGAACTGCTGAAGGAGCCCGCTTGCGATCTGTCCGGGAGTCAGATCAAGCGGTCCGAACTGCGATTGCAGGTGTTTCAGGACCAACTGGTGCGTTTTTATGCCCTGATAGCGAACGATAACCCTGGCGAACTTTCCGTCAATCGAGACGAGCCGCAGGGACTCAACGGTGATGTCACCCAACCGAGGGAGACTCTGTTTCAAGTCGAACTGTTTGATCCGATCGGTGGCTTCGAGCAGAGTCACATCCGGCGAGTCAGCGAGCGCTGTTCCCCAGGGGATGCCCTGAAAACCATTCGGATCGTTCACCATGCTGACGGCAGAGGCAGTCGGCGAGAAAAGAAGTGTGGAGAGGCACAGGACGGCCAGGACTGATGCGGTGATGACCATGATGTCAGGATGCGGTTTCAGACGGACATGATTCAGTAGCCAGATCCGATATCTAACAAGGCTTCAGTGAGACTGGGCGCGAGCATCCGGCTCTCAATAAAGAGGAATCCACGTTCCCCTTGACCCTGGTAGGTCAAATTAATTTCTGTCTCGGTCCCTCGCCAGTTGTACTGCTGATTCAGGCCACGGACCATCGAGCCAGGCGCTCGATCGATGGGCCCGAACTTCGATTCCAGGTAGGCCAGCACGAGGGTGTGAATGCTCTGGCCTCGATAATAGATTGCCACTCGGGCGAACTTTCCGTCAATCGTGTAGAGCCTCATGGAGTCCACCCTGGCCTCGCCCAGCGTGAGCGGCTCCTGTTTCATATCGTATCTTTTGACGCGTTTACCGGAATCGGTGAGCATCAGGTTCTCTAATTCAGTGAGAGAGGACCCCCAAGGAATTCCTCGAAAGCCCTGTGGATCGTTTGCCAGGTTGCCAGCGCTAGCTGGGGCTGGCGCGATGGACGTCGTGGCCCAACCTAAGACAAACAGTGTGGCGAGGCTCCAGGCACGGCACCGGGAGATCCGGTTGAGAATGTGAGGTCCCACCATGAAGAGCACCGTAAAAATGAGATAAAACTCTAGCACGATCCATTTGGCTAAGACAATCGGCCTCTTCTTGAGAATGCGCAGCCGCTTGGCTATAATGCGGACCGCTTTTTCGGCCTGAAACGAGTAGCCCGATGATTGAGAGCGACGACTTCGTCCGAGCATTGCAGGAGATCGGGTTTAATTTTTTTACCGGTGTCCCGGATTCGATCCTGGGAGGCATCATCGCCACGCTGATGGAGCAGAGATTGTACACTCCGGCTGTGAGGGAAGACGAGGCGGTGGCGATGGCAGCCGGTGCTTACATGGCCGGCAAGGTCCCCGCCGTCTTGATGCAGAATTCCGGGCTAGGGACTTCCCTCAACACGCTGCTCTCGTTGAATCTGATCTACCGGCAACCCTGCCTGTTGCTCATTTCGTGGCGCGGATTCCAGGGCAAGGATGCGCCTGAGCATCTTGTGATGGGCCAGACGATGACGCAACTCCTCGACACGGTTCGCATCCCGCACCGGACATTGTCGGAACCAACCGCCGTGGAGGATCTCAACTGGGTGGCCGAGACGTTCACGAAACAACGAATCCCTGTGGCGCTGTTGATCAAAAAGGGTGTCGTGAAAGCGTTGCAGCCATGAGAGGCGCGAAGCGTCCGGGCCGTCAATAGCGGGCCGCGTCTGTCGCGAAAGACGCGCCACGCAAGAGACGCAATGACGAGCGACGAGGGAGAAGGGGGATCCAGCCATGAGCTGGCGTGAGGCGTCAGGCGTGAGGCGTGAAAGGGGATACTTGTGAGGCCCGAAGAGGGCACAATCCAGAGCCGCGCGCGAGCGATCGAAGCGGTGTTAGGACTCCTCACCGATCAGCCGGTGATCATCTGTAATGGATTCCCGTCCCGGGAGGCCTTTAAGCTTGCGGACCGCCCGACGCATTTCTACATGATCGGCTCGATGGGCGTCGCGCCGGCGATCGGGCTGGGGGTCGCGCTGGCGAAGCCCAACAAGAAGGTCATTGTGCTGGATGGAGACGGCAATGTGTTGATGAGCATGGGGACCTTGGCCACAGTCGGCGCGCTGAAGCCCAAAAACTTCATCCACGTGGTCTTGGACAATGAAGTGTACGGGAGCACCGGGAATCAACCGACACTTTCCAGGGTGGTGCGGCTGGATCAGGTGGCCAAGGCGGCAGGCTATGTGCACGTGGAGCGGGTGCGGGAACGAGAGGACTTGGTCTATGAGCTGAAGGACATGCTGGGCAAGGAGGGGCCCAGCTTCCTGCTTGTCAAGGTGACCGAGCAAGCTGAAGATGTGGACCGAGTGCCGCTCGAGCCGGTTGAGATCACTAACCGATTTAAGAAGGCGATTGAGTGATGCGGGCAAGAGGCAAGAGGCTATGCGTAAGAGCCCCCAGTTTATACCTATAGCCACTAGCCCATAGCCTCTAGCCAGGTTATTCATGATTTTATTGAATCCGGGACCGGTGAATGTGTCGGAGCGGGTGCGCAAGGCGTTGCAGCGCCCGGATATTTGCCACCGGGAATCCGAGTTTGCGGAGCTGATTCAGGGCATCCGGCAGAAGCTGCTGAAGGCCTTCGTACCGGGAGCCGAGTCTGACTATACGGCGGTGGTGCTGACCGGATCGGGAACGGCCGCCGTCGAAGCGGCGCTCTTGTCCTCGTTGCCGACCGGAAAACGAATTCTGGTCCTCAACAATGGCGTCTATGGCGAGCGAATTTCGGCGATGGTCGGGGTACACCGACTGGGTGTAGCCGAGTTCAAGCTGGACTGGGGGGCAAGACCGGACCCGGAAAAACTGCGGCTCGCGTTGCGACAACACCCGGAAGTCCATGCCGTGGCGATGGTGCATCATGAAACGACGACCGGCTTGATCAACCCCGTCCGAGAGATCGCGGAGGTCGTGGACAGCCAGAACCGGGTCTTCGTCCTGGACTCAGTGAGCGGGTTGGCTGGTGATCCCCTGGACATCGCCGGCGCGCATATTTATATGGTGGCCGGTACTGCCGGGAAATGCATTCAGGGATTTCCTGGTGCGTCCTTTGTCCTGGTCCGCAAGGGCTTTATGGAGCGCATGAAGAGCTATCCCAAACACTCCTGGTATCTCCACCTGCCCCACTATTACGAAGATGAGGAACGAGGGAGCATTCCCTTCACGCCCGCCGTGCAGGTGTACTATGCCTTCGACGAGGCTCTCAACGAGCTGCTGGAAGAGGGGGTCGCCAATCGAATTCAGCGGTTGAAGAAGGCCGCCACGTTGATCCGGAAACGGATGAGCGCCATGGGGCTGAAGCCCGTCCTTCCGTCTGAGTTCCAATCCAATAGCCTCACTTCCTATTATCTGCCCTCTGGACTGACTTACGAAATGCTGCACGATCACCTCAAGCAACGAGGGTATGTCATCTATGCGGGACAGGGGCAGCTCGAGCCCAAGATTTTCCGGGTGGCGAACATGGGCGCCTTGACCGAGCAGGACCTCGAAGGCTTCCTGGCGGCCTTCCAGGAGGTGCTGGATACAGTGGTGGTCCGCCCATGAAAGCGATCATCTTGGCGGCAGGCGTTGGGAAACGGATGTGGCCGCTCACCCAACATCGGCCCAAGTGCCTCATCGAGTTGGGAGGGCGCACCCTGCTGGCCCGGTATTTGGACGCGCTGGCCGGGGTTGGAATCAGGCAGGCTGTCATTGTGGTCGGGTACAAGCAGGACATGATCCGTGCCGCCGTGGCTGCCGAGTCACGAGGAGTGGAGGTTCGCTATCTGGTCAATGAGCAGTACCAGCGTGGCAGCATTTCGTCTCTCTGGCTGGCTCGGACCGAGTTGGACAATGATGTGCTTATCATGGACGCGGATGTGCTGTTTCATCGCGAGATCTTGCGGCGTCTGATCACATCCACCTGGCCGAGCGCCTTGCTGCTGGATGAAACGGTGAAACAGACGACCGAGGAATGTATGGTCGTCGTGCGAGGCGGGCGCGTGGTAGCCCTGACGAAGCGCATGCCTGAGCGGTATGATTTCGCCGGCGAGGGGGTTGGCTTCCTCAAGGTGAGGCGCGCGGACACCGATGCTCTCATCAACTCGCTCAAAGGTCACGCGGATCGTGGCGAGTTGGATATGGAGTATGAGGACGCGCTTCTGGAGTTCTTCGGCGCCGTACGGGTCGGACATGAAAAGATCGGCGGCTTACCCTGGATCGAGATTGACTTTCCCGAAGATGTCGCTCGTGCGGAGCGGGACGTTCTGCCGAAGCTTGAGTGAGGAAGGTGAGTGATGGATCGCGCGGCACAGCAAATGGCGGAGACGCATAGCCAGGCGAAAGCAGACCTTGACGGCTTCGTGGACCGGTATTTTAACCGCAAGGTTTCCACTCTCCTGACCCGTCTCTTTCTCCGAATCGGTCTGTCGCCGAATGCCATCACGGTGTTGTCTCTGTTCATCGGCCTCATGGCCGCGGGATCGTTCGCGCTAGGCGGCTACCTGGTGGGGATCGTCGGCAGCCTACTGTTTCAGTTGTCGGCCATCGTGGACTGCTGTGACGGCGAGGTGGCCCGATTGACCAACAGGCAATCGCGGTTTGGCAGGCAACTGGACTTCGCGGCGGACAACGTCGTGCACATGGCCATTTTCGCAGGGGTGGCGTGGGGTCTGTTCCTGCAGCAAGAGCCTGGGAGCGGATCATGGCTTCCGTTGGCGCTGGGAGCAGCAGCGGTCCTCGCAAATGGCCTCGCCTTCTGGCTGGTGCCCCGGGCCCTAACCCTCCGTGAGCAGCGTGCGTGGAGTACACCACTGAAGGCTACGTGGGCGGAGTTCCTTTTTAAGAACGTGACCAGTCGAGATTTTTCGGTGGTCCTGCTGGTCTTTGCGCTCGTAGGCAAACTGGAATGGTTCCTCTGGCTGGCGGCGGTCGGCTCGAATATCTTCTGGATCATGCTGGCTTGGATCACTAGGCCCTCTTCGCTTACACGTGCTTAGCAGGATGCTGAAAAAGGAGATCGGGGCGACTGAGACGATCCCCGTGCTCCCAGAGCGCGCACGATCGGAATGTGCTCGCTCGATGGGCGCAATAGGGATCATCCCAGTCACCCCTTTAGATGAAGCTCACTCCCTGCGGCCTCGTTGGCTGGCCATTTTGAGCATCCTGTGAGTTTCTGTGGTTAGACTCGTCCTCCTCTTCCTTGGCCTCTTCACGTTGGTCGGTCTCGTTTGGCACATTGGTCCGGCTCGCATCCTCGATGCTGTCACAGGGGTCGGCCTTGCTGCCCTCCTCATCATCCTGCTGCCGTCGGTTCTCATGTATGGCCTCGAAGCGCTCGGCTGGCGGTTCACGCTGGGTCGGCATGCCGCTGCAGTCTCATTTTGGCGACTGTTTGCGATCCGCACGGCCGGCGAAGTCGTGAACATGACCACGCCGACCGCCTATGTCGGAGGTGAGCCGCTGAAAGCTTACCTGCTGAAGAAACATGGCGTGCCAATGGTGGAGGGATTGGCCTCCGCCGTCACCGCGAAGACTACGATGACCATCGCCCAGGTGGGGTTTATCCTGCTGGGCATCGGCCTCGGGTTATGGCTTCTCGAATCTTCCGGCTCATCGACTCACCAGGTGTGGGCGGCATCCGTGAGCGTCGCGCTGCTTCTGTTTGGGGCAGCGATCTTCGTGTTGGTCCAACGGCGTGGCCTGTTTACGGGATTCCTGGGAGCCTTGCGGAGACTGCGGATACGAATCTCCTATCTTGAAGCGCGTGAAGAAAAATTGCGATCCCTCGATCGGACGATCCTTGATTTCTATACTCACGACAGGCGTGGCTTCTATCTGTCCAGCGGCATTTTCTTCCTTGGTTGGTTGGCGGAGGCGCTGGAGGTCTATGCGATTCTCTATTACCTGGGCGGTCCAGCAGATCCGCTGTCAGCCATCGCCATCGGGGCGCTCTCGGTTTTTATCAAAGGCGGAACATTCTTTATTCCTGGAAGTCTGGGTGCGCAGGATGGGGGGAATCTCCTGCTGCTGCTGGCCTTCGGCTATAGCGAGCTCACCGGCATTGCCTTCGCGCTCCTCCGTCGGGTGCGCGAATTGGTCTGGATCGGGATCGGGCTCCTCTGTCTCGCGGTGATGGGCGGGCGAAATGGGCGAGTTTCGGTGGGGGATGGCAAAGATCATTAGGACGCGCTCGTTTGGTTTACAAGGTTCCACTGGCTTGTTACGATACCCGACGATGACAGTCGTGATGAAACTCACTTGGGCT
>VBOJ01000216.1 GCA_005877775.1 Nitrospirota bacterium
AGGTGTTGACCCTCTCCGGTCGGGAACGACTCCACGAGCTGCTGGCCCTCTTTCGGCGGGGATTCGACGCGGCCATCTTTTTGAAGCCGTTCCGCCGTCTGATGTTCGCAGCCTTTCTAGCGCGTGTGCCGCAGCGAGTGGCGACCGGCTATCGATGGTATAGCCTGCTGGCCAACCGGCGGGTCTACCAGCACCGGCATGATTTCTCCAAACATGAGAGCGAGTATAACCTTGGGCTGTTAGCTGGACTCGGCTTCGCTCCAGGCCAGCCGGTGAAGCCGACGCTGGTGCTGACCGGCGAAGAACGTCAATGGGCAGGGGCAAGGCTTGAAGGGCTGCCGGCGAAGCGCATTGTACTCCATCCTGGCGGGTTTGCGGCCCGTCGGTGGCGGGGCGAACATTATTGGGCTCTCGCACGTCAATTAACTCACCAGGGATTTGGGGTGATTCTCACTGGCAGTGACGCCGAGGGAGAGCGATTTCATCAGGAGGCTAATCAAGTCGGAGATGTGGGAAAGGGACTTCTTGACCTGATGGGCCGCTTGACCGTCAGGGAACTCATGGCCGTGATTGGGGCCAGTCAAGTGGTGGTCTCTGGGGCGACCGGGCCTGCTCATCTTGCGGCGGCCTTAGGGGTGGCGACTGTGAGCCTGTTCGATCCCCGCCGGAACAATCTCCCGATCCGGTGGGGGCCACTGGGCAAGGGAGTGGTGCTGCGGCCGGAAGTCCCCACCTGCGAGAAATGTATCTATGAAGCCTGCCCCTACTGGGACTGTTTGGATCGGATCACAGCGGACGTGGTAGTTGACAGGGTCCGACAGGTGGTGGACCAGGCGGAAGGGATGGCGGTGGTGCATGTCTAAGCTCTCGGTCTATGTCATCGCCTATAACGATGAGCCCAACATACGAGCTTGCCTGGAGAGTGTGACGTGGGCCGATGAGCTCATTGTGGTGGACTCACACAGCGCTGATGCGACTGAGAAGATCAGTCGGGAGTTTACCGACAAGGTGTTCCAGCATGAGTTCAAGGGCTTCGGACAGCTGAGAAACGAGGCGGTGGCGCATGCCACGCATGACTGGGTCTTCAGTCTGGACACAGACGAGCGGGCTACACCGGAAATCCGAGACGAAATCCGCCAGACGCTCGAACGCGGCCCGGAGGCCGACGCGTACTTCGTGCCGCGGAGGAATTATTTCCTGGGTCGCTGGATTCGCCACTGCGGCTGGTACCCCGATTATCGCCAACCCCAGCTGTTCCGAAAAAGCCGGATGCGCTACCGCGAGGAACTTGTCCACGAGGGTTTCGATCTGGATGGGCGGGCCGGGTATCTAAAAACGCACGTCCTGCAGTATCCGTTCCGCGACGTCAACCATTATCTCATCAAGATGGACCGCTACTCGGACCTCATGGCGCGTCGCATGGTCCAACAGGGGGTGCAATTCCGAAACCATCAACTTGTGACACACCCTCTTTATACCTTTGCGAAGATGTACGTGGGGCGTTTGGGAATCTTGGAGGGAATGCCTGGGTTGATACTGGCCGGGCTCTACGCCTATTACACCTTTCTGAAATATGCGAGACTTTGGGAGATGAGCCGTGGTCGAGCGTCGTTTCGTTCTGAACGAGGTGTCCTCTGATTCCTGACAGGGATGTGATCCGGTGGACCGTAAAATTCAGGAGCGGTGACAGCGTGACGACGAGGGCGTTCTAGCGTCTCTGGGCGAGGTGAGCCATCGTTGGTGACTCCACATGAAACAATTGCCATTTTGGCAGCGACCCTATTTCGCTCGCCGTGTTCTTGATATCGGATCGGGACACAATCCATTCAAGGGTGCCACCTGTGTGGTGGATTTCGACCTGAAGGAAGGTCGGGATCGACATGGCAATCCTCTCGTCGTGCCTGAGCCGGCACGACTGTGTGCCGCAGATGTGCAGGCGCTGCCATTCCAAGCAAAATCCTTCGATTATGCCTATGCTTCTCATGTGCTGGAACACGTAGATTGGCCGGGTGATGCTTGTCGAGAGATCATGCGAGTCGGTGCTGCCGGGTACATTGAGACGCCGAGCCCCTTGCTCGAGCAGGGACTTGCTTACATGGACAAGGACCTCCCGGAGTATTGGATGCACAAATGGTTTGTGTTCTCTCCCGCTCCCACCGTGCTAGTGTTCGAGCCAAAGACTCGGACCACAATCTCGGAGTTTTGCACATGTTCGGATGGGCGGTTTATGAAAGAGTTTTATGAAAGCCTTGATTTTCGCGTGGCGCAACACTTCATCCGGCGCAAGGCCAAAACGACCATCTTTTTTTGGAAATCCTCTTTTGTCGTTGATGCCAGGGATAGAACGCTGGCCTGCGGTGGCGGATTGAACGCTTGTAGGTTTCGGGGGATGAGGCGGGCGTTGGTGGCAAGCTGTAATGATCTGTGGCGGGCCCATCGTCTCCTTCGGCTGAAACGGGTGTTTCCGAACAGCCAGATCGTCTTCCGGAAGTACGGAGAGCGAACGATATTCATTCACTGAGGGTCTGCCCGGCGGTATTTCTGCAACTTGAAGAGGAAGCATGATGCGAAGATTCTGGCGTCCTCTCTGTCAGGAGCCTCCTACCTCGGAGTCGGGCCTGAAGGTCGCCTCATGAAAGTCAGCGGGTTCACCTTTTGCAGAAACGTCGTTCGTTACGATTATCCCATCATTCAATCCATTCAATCGATTCTCCCGATCGTCGATGAATTCATTGTCAACGTTGGGCGTTGCGAGGATGGAACGTTGGAACTCGTTCAGTCTATCGGAGATCCCAAGATTAGGATCATTCACTCGGTGTGGGATGAGGCGTTACGGACGGGAGGGCTCATTTATTCCCAGCAAACGAATATCGCCCTTGCGGCGTGCACGGGTGATTGGGCGTTCTATCTTCAGGCCGATGAGGTCATCCACGAAGAGGATCTGCCGCACATTCTGAAAGTGATGCAGGACAATCTCGACAAGACGACGGTCTTGGGTTTACTCTTCCGATACCTTCATTTTGTGGGGGATTACTGGTCCATCAATCCCTGGCACTATCATCGAGCGGTGCGCGTCATCCGCAACAACCGAGAGCTTGAGTCCTGCGGTGATGCGGTGGGGTTCTCCCGAATGGCTGACGGGAAGTATCTGCAGAGCGGACCATCTCACTGGCTGGCTTCATCCAACGCCCGGGTGTTCCATTATGGATGGGTAAAGAATCAACAAACGATGTTGGCCAAAAGGCGGGAGCAGCTCAGGGTCTATTATGGAGATCAACCGTCCGAGGCCCAAACCAAGATGCTGATGTTGGAGGAGCTCGACCTTGAGAACTATCGGATCCTCAAAGACTTCCGCGGGGCTCATCCGAAAGTCATGCAGTCTCGCGTGGAGAACGCCGCAAGATTGGCGCCCCGCAGGAACCGGTGGCTGAACTGGCGCTTCTATCGAGAGGTCGCAAGGCGAGGGTTTCGCGGTTAATGGTCTTATGCTCTCTTCGTAAGGAACTCCCTCTCCGTTGGTCGCGAACGAGGTAGCGTTCACCTAATGCGAACAGGCCTGTCCATGCGTGGAACAATATCGTGCGGGGTGATTACGTTTAATGAGGAGACAAACATCCGGGACTGTC
>VBOJ01000001.1 GCA_005877775.1 Nitrospirota bacterium
GATCTGGTCATGGAGTGACAAGTGTTCAACCTCATGAACTAAAGTGTTACGGGGTCATACCGTAATCCACAGTGGACGACCTGCATGACGATCCCCGTCCGCGTCGTGGTCTTCGTTTTTTCAAGAATGTGCTTCAAATGTTCCTTCACTGTCTGTAACGCCACTCGCATTTCATTGGCGATTTCCTTGTTGGTCCAGCCCTTCAAGAGATGTTGGACGACTGTTGTTTCGCGAGCGGTCAGGAGGAACGTCTCCTTCGCCTGGCACACAACATTCTCCTCCCACGCGCCGAACCCGACTTCGTTCATTACAATAAGGATTCGTTTGTCCGAGTTGCTCGGATCAATCAACCCCATGCCGCAGAGGAGCACAGGGCGATGGAGCGTATGTACGAGGCGCTGGATTCGAAACTGTTCCCAGTCCTTCGGATGGGTTCGAACCTGGAACGTCTTCCTAATTTGGTCGGCAAGACAGGCTACGGCTGGCGGGAGCACTCCAATGGCCCGTTTCGCCTGGCATCGAATGATCTCCTCGCACAAGCTCGAAGCCCGCCGGTCCTTGTAGAGTAATTGCAGGGACGACGTAAGCAACATGATGCCTGGTCCAGCGGACTGGGTCGCTATGCTGTCCACGTGGTCGAACGAAATATCACTTTCCATTGTCGGCATTCTGTTCCTTACCTTTTTACGAACAGCCGCTCGTTGCGCCGCAGGTGTCGCACTTGAGGCAGGTGCCGTTTCGAACGAGCGTGAACTGTCTACATTCCACGCAGGGGTCGCCTTCGTACCCCTTTTGCTTGGCAATCTGGACCGCCGTGTAGGTCAATGTCTCGCGCCTCAACTCCACCTTGTGCGCGATATTCCCGTGACTATGGCCGTTTCCTCCGGCTCCGTTGCCGGTCTCGCGTCGTGCAGGGAAGATCTCGGGGCTGATCCCCGCTGGTGCCAGTACGCTCGCGTCAACCGGCTCGCTATTCATACACTCCGGATCTTGCGCATCCTTCTTGACGGAATCCATTCGCAGATCATCATCCACCACTTGCTCCAGATCGTGGCGCCCCAGGTAGGTGATGGCCAGCTCGCGGAAGATGTAATCAATGATCGAGGTGGACATCTTGATGTGATCATTGAGTTTGACCGGCCCGTTCGGCTCGAACCGCGTGAACAGGAACGCTTCCACGAACTCTTCCAGCGGCACACCATGCTGGAGCCCCAGCGAGATCGCGATCGCGAAGCAGTTCATCAAGCTGCGGAAGGCCGCGCCCTCCTTGTGCATGTCCAGGAAGATCTCCCCCAGCGTCCCGTCGGCATACTCACCCGTCCTGAGGTAGAGCTTGTGACCGCCGATAATAGCTTTCTGCGTGTAGCCGAGCCGCCGTTCAGGCATGCGCCGTCGTTTGGCCAGGTAACGGACCATCACTCGCTCGGTTATGTGTTCCGCCATCTTCATGATGTCGTTGCCGGCGGTCTCATCGGAATCGGTTGAGGCGTTCAGGGGCTGGCTCAGCTTCGACCCGTCGCGGTAGAGCGCCACAGCTTTGAGCATGCTCTGCCACGAAAAGAGGTACGCTGCCTTAACCTCCTCAATCGTGGCGTCTGCCGGCATATTGATGGTCTTGCTGATTGCTCCGCTAATAAAGGGCTGTGCCGCAGCCATCATCCGAATATGCGCGTCCACCAGGATAAAGCGCTGACCGGTCCGACCGCAGCGGTTGGCACAATCGAACACCGGCAGATGCTCGGTCTTCAGATGTGGCGCGCCCTCGACCGTCATGGTGCCGCAGCAGTAGTCGTTTGCGACGACGATCTGGTCCTGGGTGAATCCGAGTGTTTTGAGCATGTTGAAGTTGGAATCATTGAGCTGCGGGTCGGTTAGGCCCAATTTCTCACGGCAGAACTCTTCGCCGAGCGCCCATTTATTGAACGCGAACTGAATCTCGAACGCCTGTCCCAACCCCGCCTCCAACCGCTCCAACGCTGCACCATCGAATCCCTTGGCTTGCAGCGTCTCATGGTTGATGAATGGCGCCCCATTGAGCGTCCGGCGTCCAGTGCAATAGGTCACGATGTCCTGGATCTGCGCTTCGGTATAGCCCAGCGTGGCCAGCGCCGGCGGAAGGCTTTGGTTGATGATCTTGAAGTAACCGCCGCCTGCCAGTTTCTTGAACTTGACCAGAGCGAAATCCGGCTCGATACCGGTTGTGTCGCAGTCCATGACCAGACCGATCGTGCCGGTCGGAGCGATCACCGTGGTCTGAGCGTTGCGGAATCCATAGGCAGTCCCGAGTTCAAGCGCTCGATCCCAGGTCCGTCTGGCGGCCAGCAACAGATCCGGTGGGCAATGCTCAGGCTGGATTCCCTTTGGTGTGACACTGAGGCCCTCATACTCTTCCGGAGGAGCATTGTACGAGGCACGTCGATGGTTCCGGATGACCCGAAGCATGTGCTCGCGATTGCGTGAGAAGCCCTCGAACGGTCCCAATTCAGCGGCCATCTCGGCCGAGGTGGCATAGGCCTCGCCGGTCAGAACCGCCGTGATTGCCCCACAGAGGGCCAGCGCCTTCGGGGAGTCGTAGGGTATACCCTGCCGCATGAGCACGGTGCCCAGATTGGCATAGCCCAATCCCAGCGTCCGGAACAGGAAGCTCTTCTGCGCAATAGCCCGACTTGGGAAGGAGGCCATCAGCACGCTGATTTCCAGCACGATGGTCCAGAGGCGCACCGCGTGGCGGAAGTCTTCGAGGTTGAACCGACCATCCGAGGTGTAGAATTCGCCCAGGTTCAGGGACGCGAGGTTGCACGAGGTATCGTCGAGGAACATGTACTCTGAGCAGGGATTGGACGCGTTGATCCGGCCATCTTCTGGACAGGTGTGCCACTCGTTGATCGTCGTATCGTACTGCGTGCCCGGATCAGCACAGATCCAGGCAGCCCAGGCGATCTTATCCCAGAGCTCGCGGGCCTTGACGGTCTTCGCGACTTTGCCGTCTGTGCGTCGCTTCAGCGTCCAGTCTCCGTCTTTCTCCAGGATTTGGAAGAAGGCGTTGGGGATCCGCACGCTGTTGTTGGAATTCTGGCCTGACACGGTCTGGTAGGCTTTCCCATCCCAGTTGACGTCGTATTCATGGAACAGGAAATGCGTGAACCCTTCCCGCGCATAGGCAAACATCCGCTGGATATAGGCCTCAGGCACTGAGGCTTGTCTGGCGGCGCAGATGGCCTCTTTCAGCGCCGCGTTGATGTTCGGGTTTGTTTCAACCCTCGGTTCACCCTCGCCATTCGGCATATGGCAGGCCGTGAGGACGGCGTTGAGCCTCTTCGCACAGATCCTGGAGCCGGTGACCATAGCAGCGACTTTCTGCTCTTCAATGACTTTCCAGTTGATAAACTCTTCGACATCGGGGTGATCCAGGTCCAGGCACACCATCTTGGCCGCGCGCCGCGTTGTCCCGCCGGACTTGATCGCGCCCGCCGCGCGGTCTCCGATTCTGAGGAAAGACATCAGCCCGGAGGACTTGCCTCCGCCAGAGAGCGGTTCGTTCTCGCCCCGCAGCTTGGAGAAGTTCGTTCCCGTGCCAGAGCCGTATTTGAAGATCCGTGCTTCGCGAGTCCACAGATCCATGATCCCGCCATCATTGACCAAGTCATCCTCAATTGATTGGATAAAGCAGGCGTGAACTTGCGGGTGCTCGAACGCATTCGTCGCCTTGACCACTTCCCTGGTCTTTGGGTCCACGTAGTGATGCCCTTGGGCAGGGCCGGAGAGTCCATAGGCGTAGTGCAATCCGGTGTTGAACCACTGCGGAGAATTGGGGGCCGCCATCTGCCGGGCCAGCATGTAGCACAGCTCGTCATAAAAAGCTGACGCGTCTTCCTCCTTGTTGAAATAACCGTGACTCTTTCCCCAGTACGCCCAGCAGCCGGCCATCCGGTGAAAGACCTGGCGCGCATCACGCTCGCCTCCCAGCACCGGCTTCCCATCTGGGCCAATGAGGGGCTTTCCGTCTGGCCCAAGCTGGGGGACACCTGCCTTGCGGAAATATTTCTGCGCCAGGATATCAATGGCCAACTGGCTCCAACGCTCGGGGACATCAATATCCTCAAGCTTGAATACCGTCGAGCCGTCGGGGTTCCTGATCTCCGAGGAGCGCTTCACGAACTTCATGCCTTCGTAGGGACTCTGGCCCTTACGTGTAAACCTACGTTCGATCCTCACGGTATCCTCCCTGAAAGTGACAATTTGAAAGGTAGCTTTTGCCTGGCCATCACTGGCTCAGCATGTATGAAGACACAAGAATTATTGGTCTATCGGGCAGTGCACTGGGTTGCTTGGATAAGGACCAACTAAGAAAGGACCAACAAAGAATTGGATTTGTGAATGTGCGGGGACGACTTTTCGAGGTTTATACAGCGTCATCTGCTTGCCTCCGTTGCCCCCAAATATTAGGCAACAACTACAACCTAGGCAGTAGCCGGGGGCGCACTATATGTCTAAATATAGTGCTTGTCAAGAAGAAAATGCACCATATGTTGTGGCTTTCTGTGGATAAGTGAGAAAAGGCTGTGGATAGAGAAATCACCGCGTGAGGAGCGGCAAAGGCGATGGTTTGGGGCGAGGTATTAACAGGACAATGGCGAGAAATGTCGCAAAATTACCGCGTCGGCGTCAGGATCATCTGTCCCAGCTTCCTGGTGACTTCGTCACGGTTGTCTCCCTGAAGAGGGATGAACTCACCTCCTACGCCCAGCACCACCAGCCTGAGACCAAACGCACGTGACTCAAAAATGCTGAAGAGCCCATAATTGCGCCGAGTCGTGTTTGGACGAATGACGGACGTGATGACGAATTTGCCCTGTGATTTGAGGAGATCACGGACAACATTCTGCTGACGCGCTGATTCGGTCGCATCCATTTGCGCGAGCGCTTGACTGATCAATGTTTCCAAATATTCGCCATAGTCCTGCGTGGCCGGGTTTGTCCAGGCCAGCCCAACACAGATCCCCAACAGTACAACTAGGATGGCCAGGACCGTGTTGTTCATCTCTGACACATGCACGAGCGTGTCTCACGTCCGAGACCGGCGAATCATGGACTGATCACCAAATTGCGTCAAGGGCTTCCACCTTGCCGCGTTGCCGTCGTGTCGTTTGACAAATGAATGCTTGCTGATTACCCTATCGAGCGCGCCGCTGGTCCACCGTACAAAACCGTAGCAGATCGAAACGCGGAGGGAGGCTACCATGTATGTCTGGAGCAAGCAGATCGTGATTGGACTGCTGGCAGTCTTCGCCATCTTGCTCACGTTATTTCTGGCACATGGATTAACGGCTGCATCGAGCAACCTGAAAGTCCATACGACGCGCTGGATTACCTTAAACTATTTCGGGCTGGTCATCTGGATTTTTGTCTGGATGATCGATCAGGCGCGCGTGCGCGGGAAGAATGTCTGGCTGTGGCTGGTTCCGTACCTGTTCGCTCCGCTGCCTGTCCTCATGCTTTTTATCCTGTTTCTGCAGCGTAAGCTCAAGACTTGACCGGCCTGGCCGGTTTCACCACCGGTCTCGGTGCATGAGTTGGAAAGCCTGAGCAGATTTCTACGTCGGTTGAGTGCCCAGGTATTTACGTAATCGCCATAGGAGCCCTAGGCCCGGCAATGCGGCAAGAAAGGTGATGAAAAAGAAGATGACCCACCCGACGGTCTCCACGAGGTACCCCGATGGCGGTCCGACAAAGACCCTGCCGAGCGCTGCCAGTGCGGAGAGCAAGGCAAACTGAGTGGCCGTGTAACGATGGTCGCACAGGGACATGAGGAGCGCCACGAACGCAGCCGTCCCCATGCCGCCGGACAGGTTTTCGAACGCCACGGCTGAGACCATCACGACGTAGCTCTTCCCGGTCCAAGCCAGCACCATAAACGAGAGGTTGGACACCGCCTGTAGCGAACCGAATAGAAGCAGAGCGCGGAAGAGCCCCATCCGCACCATGAAAGCGCCTCCCGCCAGGGCTCCAAGCAGGGTGGCGAGCAGCCCCATTCCTTTGTTCACTACCCCCACCTCAGTCGGGGAAAATCCCATGCCGCGGATCAGGAACGCCGTGGTCAATGTACCGGCGAACGCATCCCCGACTTTGTAGAGTATGATCAGCAACAAGAGTCCCAGAGCCGGCGACCGAGAGAAGAACTCCCGGATCGGCCCCCACACCGCCTCACTGAGCGTCCTGGGGGGCGTGATTGCGGAGGACGGTTCCGGACTGAAGAGGGTCGTGGCCACGCCGATGAACATCAACCCGGCCATGAGCAGATACGTGCTCTGCCAGCCGATGTGATCGGAGAGGATCAGCGCCACCGCGCCGGAGATCAGCATGGCAATCCGGTACCCGATCACCGAGACTCCCGCACCAATCCCTCGCTCCGGTGCCAGCAGGACATCGGCGCGATAAGCGTCGAACGCGATGTCCTGTGATGCTGAAAGAAATGCAACGGCGATGGCGAGAACACTGAGCGCCCATATCGCGTCGGCAGGACCGGTCACCGCCATGGCAGCAATGCCTGCGATCAACGCGAGTTGGGTGGCGATCATCCAGCCTCGGCGGCGACCCAACCACGGGGGCACAAAACGGTCCATCAGCGGCGACCACAAAAATTTTAATGTGTACGGAAGACCGACGAGAGTGACAATGCCGATCGTGCGCAGATCTACGCCGGTCACGGTCAGCCAAGCCTGTAGAGTCCCGGCAGTCAGCGCAAGCGGCAAGCCGGAGGCAAAACCCAAGGGCAGCATGATCCCGGTCCGGCGGTTCATCAGGATTGGGAGTGATGGCGGCGAGCTCACCGGGTCTCACAGGATGGGCTGGTGATGTGCGACTGGGTCGTCGAGATCATGAGCGCGGCTCGGCGCTGAAAAGTCGTGGGAGCAATAAATCCAGGGAGAATGGAAGGGCCGTTGAATTTATGATCCGGGATCAGCAGGGTTGGCCATTAAAGACACAAGGTTTATAGCGGGAGCGGTCGAAATCAATATTCTCCTGGTAGACCTTCTCGTTCCCATTCACACCGTCCTGCTCCGGATCGTTCCACATCGTATGGTTCCACCAGTAAAACAGCGGAAACTTTTCCGTGTAATACACGGGGTTCCCATAATGGCTTCGGGCATGTTCCTGGACCATGCGACCGGTGACGTAATCCACTTCGCCGTTACCCTTCAGTGAATAGAGCATCAAAAACATCCGAGCTTCATGGTCATAGAGTTCATCGACCCGCGAGTTCTCATCCGGTTCTGCAGGCAGGGGTTCGTAAGCCCAGTTGGTAGGAGAGTTGAGCAGTGCGATGCCGAGCATCGCAAGGGCAAGACGAGCTGCGAGTCCTTTCATCCTTGCCTCTCCGAGCCTCGAACCAACGACGGCCAGCCAGTCACCAAACTGTTCTCACTCGAATATTGGCTAAAATTTTAACGGGGTCGACCGTGCGTGTCAATAACCCTCCACTCTCCCGTCCTCTTCCCCCGCCTACGCAGGAAGCCACGGCTGTCAAGCCGTGGGGCTCCACTCAGGAACACCTTGCGCCCCTTGCCGTCGCAAATGGCGTCCCCTATAATGCCGCACCATGCAACAGACGAGGCCGAGAGCCTCCCTTCACACCATCGGTTGCCGTCTCAATCAAGCCGAGACCGCGCTTCTAGCAGATCGGCTCAGGAAGGACGGATACGATCTGGTTGACATTGGACGGCAGACCGATCTTCTCGTTGTGAACAGCTGCTCGGTAACTGAACAGGCCGAGAAAGACTGCCGTCACCTTGTTCGCCAGACACTTCGCCATTCCCCCGCCGCCTTTGTGGCCGTGACCGGATGTTATGCCCAGACTGGAGTCGAAGCCCTTTGCCGAGAGCCGGGCATCGATCTGATCGTCGGTTCCCAGTACAAGATGCATTTGCCGGACTACCTGCCTGGGCCTCAGGCTCTGCGCAAGCAGCCGGCGCCTCACCTCCTGCATACAAGGAAGATTGACCGCGGCGACTTTGTCATGTCAGGAGTCGGACACTACGAGTCCACGAGGGCCAATCTGAAAATTCAGGACGGCTGTACCTTCATGTGCTCGTTTTGCATTATTCCCTTCGCCCGTGGCCATGAACGGAGCCGCCGCTTGGACGACGTGCTGCGGGAAGCGGAAGGGTTGGCGGAACGCGGTCACCGGGAGTTGGTGCTCACCGGGGTCAATGTCGGGCAGTATCGTGAAGGGGGTCGCTCGCTTTTGGATCTGATTCAATGCCTGGAGCAAATTGACGGAGTGGAACGTATCCGCATTTCTTCCATCGAGCCGACCACGATTCCTGATGAGTTGCTGGACCATATGGCTGCCTCTCCAAAGGTCTGTCGGTACCTGCATGTCCCGCTCCAGAGCGGAGACGATGGAATCCTGCAAGCCATGCACCGACGATACACAGTCAAGGAATATACAGCGCTGATTGAAAAAGCGGTCCGGCTCATTCCGGACCTCGGGCTCGGTACAGATATCATGGTGGGGTTTCCTGGAGAAAGTGAGAAGGAGTTCGCCAATACGTTCGCGCTGGCGAACTCACTCCCTTTCGCCTACTTCCACGTCTTCAATTTCTCGAGGCGGCCTGGAACCGCCGCGGCTCGAATGACCGACACCGTTCGTCCGGCGACGGCAAAAGCCCGAAGCCGATCTTTGGCTGAGCTCTCCCGCGCGAAGCGAGTCGCCTTCTACCAGCGATATCTCGACCAGACCCTACCGGTTCTCTTCGAGACGAGAGATGCCACTGGTCTCTGGATCGGGCTGACGGGAAACTATGTTCGGGTCGGCGTGGCGACTCGGTCCGATCTTTCGAATAGGATTTGCGAGGTGGTCCTCACAGGCGTCATGGACGGATTGGCAGTCGGGCATCTCGCGGAGACCGGACGATGATCAGGAAGACATGGGTCATCGTCGGCCTGTGGCTGATTGCGTCTGGGACAAGCTGCGCACACCGCCCCCCACTGGATGGGTTCGAGGGAACCTGGGGTAGTTCGGAGTTGGCATACGAGATTCAGTTTCATGGGCCGATCGGACTCGCAGCGCATGCTAGGGCCGCTGGCCTTCAGGACGGGGACCCTGTCTTTCGCCTGGTCTCTTTAGATGGAAGAGGGTTCACGGCGCGCCAGTTGTTCGCCGACGGAGGCTGGCGTACGGTGACCGGCGAGCGGAAACATGACGGCAAACTCTATTGCAGCGATGGTGTGAAGAACTGGGTCATGGAACGACGGTAGGAACTCCTGATGGAAAAGGCCGGCGCTGCTTACAAGGTCCATATCGAGACCTTCGGTTGTCAGATGAATGAATATGACACCGAGTTGGTGCGCTCGTTGCTCAAAGCCAAAGGGTTCGCCTTCACCGAAGACCGGGAATGTGCGGACGTGGTCCTGATGAACACCTGCGCGATCAGGGAGCACGCGCACAACAAGGTCTATGGACATCTCGCTGACCTCAAGGCGCTCAAACGACAGCGCAAGTTGGTGATCGGGGTGCTCGGCTGCATGGCGCAGAACCTCAAGGAGGAGTTGACGGAGACTGTGCCCATCGTGGACGTGCTGGCGGGTCCGGACTCGTACCGCCGGTTACCCGATCTGTTGACGGGTGCGATCGCCGCCCAGGAAAAAGGCGACGTCCAAAGAGGCATCGCCGTTGATCTCTCCGAATACGAGACCTATCAAGACATCATGCCCGAGCAGGCCACGGGGATCACCGCATGGATCGCGGTGATGCGCGGATGCGATAACTTCTGTACGTTCTGCGTCGTGCCCTACACGCGCGGACGGGAACGATCCCGAGCTCCCCAAGGGATCATTCGGGAGGTTGAGCACCTTGCGGCACAGGGCTACAAACAGATTACCTTGCTTGGGCAGAATGTGAATTCCTACCGGTTCGAAGACTGGGATTTCGCACGCCTCATCACCGCGGTGGCGGATGTGCCCGGCATCGAGCGGGTCCGCTTCACTTCCCCCCACCCCAAAGATTTTCCTCCTGCCTTATTGGACGCTGTGGCCGGCCACCCCCGCATCTGTAAACACATCCACCTTCCTCTGCAGGTCGGCAATGACCGCATCCTTCGGTTGATGGGGCGAACCTACAGCCGCAAGGAGTACCTTGACCTGGTGGAAGATATCCGCCGCCGCAGAGACGACATCGCGCTGACCACCGACATCATCTGCGGGTTCTGTACAGAGACTGAGGAGGAATTTCTAGACACCTACCTGACCGTGCAGGAGGTGGGCTACCACGCGGCGTTCATCTTTAAATACTCTGAACGAAAGAACACCATTGCGGCACGGAAATACCAGGACGATGTCTCAGAGAGAATCAAATCGAATCGGGTCACTCGTCTTGTTGAGCTCCAAAAGGCAATCTCGCTACGGAAAAACCGAAGCATGATCGGCCAGACTGTCCGAGTCTTGGTGGAAGGAGACGCCAAGAAATCCTCGGATCAGTGGATGGGGCGAACCGACACGAATATCACGGCCGTTTGGGAAAAACGCGATGCGGGTACGCACCCCGGTGACTTCACACCGATCAAGATCTCCCATGTTTCCGCGACCACAGTATTCGGCGACGAGCTTCCAGCCCGGTAACTTCAAGACATCTCAGCGTCTTGCCCGACAGCCATAGCGAGGCGCGAAACCACCCCTTTTCGGGAATCCCGCGGTTACACTTTTCTGTACGTGGCAGTGACAATATTGGACCAGAACCCCTTGCCCACGACCCTCTAACCTCCGATTGCGCCGTCCCCTCCAGAGTTCGATATCAGCTCTGACGACCCCCTACCCTGCCTACGGTTTGGATCCTCCGGAGTTCAGAGGAAGGATCGACAGCGACTTTTGTTTATAAACAATCTAACAAATCAGGTAGTTTGCTACTTTATATGATGTATACCTTTCACTATGATGTCGTAGTCGGCGCGTTTCTGGAATAGCTGCCTCTATGCATTAAACCTGAACGATGCCGTGATCCCTCTGCGATTGAGTGACGGCATGGCCCTTACTGATGCGGCATGGCCCTTGCTTTTGATGAGTATCCACAGGCCAAATCGGTAAGTTTTGCACGTCACTCAGTGAGTACCCAATGAGTTTGGAAAATATCATTTCGGTTGGATTGGTCGGCTGGCTCCTGGTCGGGATGGTCCTCATGGGCCTCGGCATCTGGTAGCCAGCCTCGCTTTGCCTATCCGCTTGCCATCTAAAACTTCCTTGCCACCGTATCCAAAAATCAAAAATAGAAGGAGATGACCATGGGGCTTCGACGACCAAGTTGGCCCAGATTGATGTTGACCAGGTCACTGCTGGCAGCGACCTTTGCCGGCACGGTGATGACCGGGTGCGCGTTTATGACCGGAAGTATCCATCAGAGCGCAAGAGGATCTGTCTATCTTGAGGAAGTTCCTGATTGGTCCTTCCAAGCTGCTCACCCGATCTCGATAGACCCCATCACCCTGGCTGATGTGTTTCGCGGGGTCCAGATCCAGGAGCGGAAGAGCACCTTTCGCACAACGTCCGATATGGAACCAAAAGCTGTCAGAGCATTCTCCGATGACGAGGTCGAGTTCCTCGCCCCGCTTCTGGCTACTGCGCTGTCAAAGGCGGACCCGGAGGAGATCGTAGGATTTCGCCTTGTGCAACCGGCGGCAGCGGGAACCGTCGGCACTGCGGGCACTCTGTACGTGCACGGGTCTTATCTTTACCTAAGCCTGACCCAGTATCGGTCCAACTCCTTTGGCAAGTCTGGCCGACAACTACCCGGTTCCAATGGGCCAACCAAACGAGTAGTTTCCTTTGTTCCGGAGACGGCGCAGCGACCCGATTCGCAGAGACCGCCCGGCGCCCCGGCCCAGTCAAGCCTGACGACCCTTGTCATTGACTATGCGAGCTTGGCATATCACCCGAACCAGAAGCCAGAATTGTCCAAGATTTCTGCTGCAACGCCGGAAACCGTTCCTGCACCAGTTCCTCAGGTGAGTGTCTTGAACAAGGACACTTCAGCCGAAGCGCCAGCCAAGGATGCTCAAGAGGCCGACTTTCTCGGTCAAAAGCTTGAAGAGCTTCGAGCAGCCAAAGAACTTGCCAGCAAGAAGGACGTCGAGCTCAAGATTTTAAAAAGAGATGTGAAGTCTCTCCGCCAACAGCTAGCAGACCGTGACGCAGAAATACATAAATTGAAGAGCAAGAAGAAACCGGTGAAGCCTGCGAAGAGGACCGCGTCTATCAAGTAGCGACAGACCCGATGACCTGCCTTTAGGTCACCTCAATCAGGTCGGCCTTGAGCAGCACTACCTCTCGAGACTGGGGCTGGCGGAAATTCATGCGGCAGTAGCAGGAATAGGTGACGTAGGTATCCTGCAGACAGTACTCGGCAATCTCCTTCCACTGTCCTTTAGCCCACAGGTCGGCCACCTGCTTTCCACTGCCGGACTTGGTCTCGACGTTCAGCGCCCTCGCCAGCACATCCAGCTTGATCCAGCCACGAGTGTCCCAGTTGCTCCAGATCGCCATGGTGTCATAGACCGGCTCGACACGAAACTTCGCTAAATTAATGTCGACGCTGGGCTTGACCTGATGAATGATGGACCGTTTCCTGATAAACGGCAGGTCGAACCCTAACCCGTTGTGGGTAATAAAAAGGGACGGGCGGTCCTGGCCCAGCCTGGCCCAGAACTGCCTCAGCAGTTCTTTCTCGTTGGATCCGTACCAGCACAGGGCACCTTGCGGCTCCATGGCGTCGGAGAACGCGATCATACCGATACAGATGATTCGGCTGAACGTCCCGTCGAAGGCGGATCGCTCATAGCGCTCGTCCTCATTGCGCCTCTGTTCATCGGCTTCAGTTCGGCTAAATAGGTCATCGGTGTCCTCCACGGAGGCCACCGCGTCACCGGCAGTCGGAAGTCCCACGAGACGGGCCCATTCGTCCCGCGGCGGTTGCACTGTTTCAATGTCCAGGACGATCTTCATAGCATAGAGCTAATAGCTGATGGCTTATGGCAAGATTAACCGAACTTTCTCGTTCTTGCTATCGGCCATCAGCTATAGGCCATTGGCTCTTCTATTAGAGATCGAAACATGATCAATGCATCCTGGTATGTTCCGTCATTGTTCCGAACCGCATCAGGGATCGTGCCAAGAACGGTGAACCCTAATGTTTCCCACAGATGCCGGGCAGCCTGATTCTCAGAAAAGACCAGATTGAAGATCACGCTCCGGTATCCCAGTTCCTTGGCATACTGTAACATCGTGGCGCCAAGCAGCCACCCTAACCCTTTGTTGCGCCATCCCGGCGCGACGATGAATCCGGCGTTCGCAACCTGCCTCGCACGCCCGGGCCAATTCGGCTTGAGATAAAACGCCCCCAGCATTCCAGACTGTGGTGAGCGTTCGACCAAGTAGGCCGCGACGGTGCATTTCCCCCTGAACCAATAATCCATGAAATCATCATGATCCGGGAACCGATCGTGGGGATAGGAGGTGCCTTCCGCGACGATGAGTTGATAGAGCTGGCATAGCGGTTCCACGTCGGCTTGGCCTGCCAGCACAAGCTGAATCCTCGTGCCGTCTTTCAGCTTGGCTTCGACTGGAAAGGGCATGGGCGTCTTGCTCTCTGCTTCACAGATCCTGAAGAGCCTGGATCAGCGGTTGGTCCGCTGCCGGAAATTCAAACTTCGTCAGTTCCTCCGGTGCCACCCAGCGGATGTCCTCACAATCGAGTGCCTGCGCCTGACCGTCCCGGATCGAGCAATGAAAGAAGTGCAGCTCGACCGTTTTCTCGGGATACTCATGCCGAATGACGTGAAATGGAACCAGCGTCGTGATCTCGATTCCGAGCTCCTCCCGCAGTTCCCGCCTCAGGCAGTCTTCCAGCGACTCGCCCGGTTCGCACTTACCACCGGGGAATTCCC
>VBOJ01000217.1 GCA_005877775.1 Nitrospirota bacterium
ATTATACCGACGACGTGACGCTTTCTCAGATGAAGGCGAACGCGCAGATCGTCTTCAGGTACTGCACGCCGGATGGCAGGGTGACGTCAGAGGCGAATCCCAACGGCTCGCTGGATAACATCGCAGGGATCAGGAACGCGGCTGGCAACGTGCTGGGCATGATGCCGCATCCGGAGCGCTGCGCCGAGGACTTGTTGGGGACCGATGACGGCCGGCTGATCTTCCTATCGATGCTAGATGCGCTGAAGAAGGCAAAGCTGCAGCAAACAGTAGCGGTGACATAAGACATCAAGTGAAGGTTCTTGGGACTACCAAGGGCTTTCCATAAGGTTCACAGATGAACGCCTTGCTCACCTGCTGGAACATCCGGAGATGGTTGGGCTGGAAGGAGCCATCGAGGAAACATTACTGCACCCAGAACAGGTCGTGGAGTCATTCGGTGATCCGCAGGCCAGGCTCTAATATCGCTTCTACATTGGAACAAAGGTTGGTAACAAGTACCTCTGTGTGGTTGTGAGAGTGGTCGGAAACGATGCCTTCATTCTCACTGCCTATCTCACAGATAAGGTGAAGAGAGGAGTCCAGATATGGCCGAGAAAAGAGTGAAGATCTGGTACGACCCCGAAGGAGACTATCTCGAAGTAATCTTTGATCAGAAGCCGGGCTATTTCCGAGAAACAACTTGCGATCAAGTGATGGAAAAGGTAGACGACGCCGGCAACATACTTGGTTTCTCCGTCCTCAAGGTTAGTTCGTTAAAGCGAGCGCCGTTGGAGGTGGCTCTCTGAAGAAGGTAGGTGGGGGGTATGGCCAGCCGCTCCTGGTCCTCCGCGGTCACCCTTTCGGAGTTCGGGGGTGGAGCCATGCTGCCGTTCGCTTCAGGGCCTTTCGGAGCGACCCTTTCGGACTCATCACCCATTGCATAGGAAGGAGCAATGGGTACCCGGCGGAAGCCTTCGGAAATTCCTTGGATGACTCGGTCAGTTTCCGTTTTCCTTCCCGGCAGAGTCTCGGTGGGTGCCCCGCTCCTCCGGCCAATTTCGCTCATAGCAGCGCGGCTCCGTTGAGTAAGGAACATTCTGTTGTTGGTTCAAGCATGCTAACTGAATTCCTGTTTCGGTTCGATGGCGCTAAAGAGAATGACGGGTTCTTGAAGAGTGCCTTGGATCGAGGAATCAAAAATGTCTATGCAGGAGTCGCAATGGAAGTTGGGCCTGGCTGGGTTCCTGATTTTCTCATGGTCTCCTGTGATTGGGTTAAGGGACACTGCACTCTGACGCTCATTGAACTGGAATCAAGGAGAGCGGAGGCATTAGCATCTTCTCGAAAATATCTTCCTGAAGATTCAACGGAGATACTCAGTGCATTCCATAACTACCTCAACCGTGTCCTGACTCAGTGTCGTTCCACGGCTGATCCAAGAATATCCGTCATTGAGGACCTTCGGGAGTCTCTTAAAAAAGCGCAAAAGATAATCATCGAAACTGCTTGTGCTTTGAGATCGGACCCAACGTATCTCGAACGTCTTCCATTGACAGATCAACCGCAGACAAGCGCGCTGCGCTACAGCCATTTGTCTCCTCGTGAGACTTTAACGACATCGAGTGCATCTCCTCTAACATTTGAAGGACGCCTTATTCTGACTAGAGACCAAACCGTTGGATTAAATCGCGCGATAGTTATTCTGGACGCTGTTGTGCGCCAACATGAGCATAGTGCAGCCCACTTAAAGGCATGGCTTGATCCAAAACGCAACCCGTTGCGGAAATCAATTTCAAATCGTCACAACGATTTCCCAGAGCTTTGGCAATTTCTCTCCACAGACAAGAACAGTGGAGTCAAAATAACGTGCGAACCCTTCTTTGCGGAACTCTCAACTTTCTGGTCTAGTACGACAGATAAACAACTTGTGATGGAAACGGTTCATAGATTAGTCAGTGAGTATTATCCCCTGGCCTATAAGCTCAAAATGGGAGATCGGATGCAGGATGTGTTCAAGGAGGCGAAGCGCATCGTGCAGCGTACCGACAGGTAGATGAAATCCAGGAAACAGATAATCACATCAGACCTGATTGTGCAGCATAGCCTCGCCGACGAGGAGTCCGAGAAGATCGTTGAGACCGTGGTTAGTAGAATGCCATGTTGAACTGGCTAAAATCCCTCTTTAAACATCCAGAGCTGGTGGGGCCGGCCAAGACTGTTCAGGCGTTCAGCACGTCCAGTCAGCCGATCACCCAGGATGGGGTCATGGTGGAGCAGAATGGGTGGCGGATTGACTCACGCGACAAACGGACGGTGCGGCTGTTTGAAGTCCCCCAACCTGGGATCGAACTCTGCATGGTGACCTATCGGGCTCAGATGAAGACCGCGAATGTACAAGTCGGGACGTACCTGGAGATGTGGTGTCGGTTTCCCGGACAGGGAGAGTTCTTCTCCAAAGGACTCCATCACGCAGTGAAGGGTACGACGGGTTGGGCTTCGTACGAGACTCCGTTCTACCTCATGAAGGGGCAACGCCCTGATCTAATCAAGTTGAATCTCGTGTGCGAGGGAGCGGGGACGGTGTGGCTCAGAAATGTGGAATTGCTTCAGACGCCGCTTGAGTAAAGATTGTCTTCTCGATTACCCATGGAATCCCAAAGCCAGCCGATCACCAAAGACCTTGTCACCCAGCACAATCTCACGGACGAGGAATATAAGAAGATCGTCGAGATTCTTGGGCGAGAGCCGAATCTGACCGAGTTAGGCTTGTTCTCGGTGATGTGGAGCGAGCACTGCTCCTACAAGAGCTCGCGCCTGCACCTGAAACGGCTGCCGACCACAGGCCCGCGGGTGGTGCAGGGGCCGGGGGAAAACGCCGGCGCGGTGGACGTCGGGGATGGCTTGGTTGCAGTCTTCAAAATGGAGTCACACAACCATCCGTCGTTCATCGAGCCCTATCAAGGGGCTGCCACCGGCGTGGGCGGCATCCTCCGAGACATCTTCACCATGGGGGCACGCCCAATCGCGCTGCTGGACTCGCTCCGATTCGGCCTGCTGGACCGGCCACAGAACCGACATCTCTTCAAAGGGGTTGTGGAAGGCATCGCCGGCTATGGCAACTGCTGCGGCATCCCCACGATCGGTGGCGAGGTGGTATTTAACGACATTTATGGGCAGAACCCGTTGGTGAATGTGTTTTGCCTGGGCATCGCCAAGAAAGACAAGCTCTTCAAGGGGAAGGCTGTCGGGGTCGGCAACCCGGTCATTTATGTCGGCTCCAAGACGGGGCGTGACGGCATTCACGGGGCGACGATGGCCTCGGACGCGTTTGATGCAGCTTCGGAATCCAAACGCCCGACCGTGCAGGTGGGCGATCCTTTCACTGAGAAGCTGCTCTTGGAAGCTTGCCTGGAGTTGATGGCTGGCGACCTGCTGGTCGGGATTCAGGACATGGGCGCAGCCGGTCTAACCAGTTCCTCCTGCGAGATGGCCTCACGGGCTGGGACCGGCATTGAGCTAGACCTGACCCAGGTGCCTCGGCGGGAACCAGGCATGACGCCCTATGAGCTGATGCTGTCAGAATCCCAGGAGCGGATGCTGATGGTGGCCCGGGCAGGCAAGGAAGAGGAGATCCTCAAGATCTGCCACAAGTGGGACCTAGCCGCGGCTGTGGTGGGCCGGGTGACCGGGGATGGAATGCTTCGGGTGCGTGATAATGGGAAGGTGGTCGCGGAGATTCCGGCGAAGGCTTTGGCGGAGGATGGCCCGCGATACGAGCGGCCCAGCGCACCGCCTGCCTATCAGGACTGGCTGCAGTCTCTCAATATGGATGTGCTACCGGATGCAGCCCAGAAAGATCCCACGGCGGTCCTGCTTTCATTATTGGAATCGCCCACCATCGCGAGCAAAGCCTGGGTGTACCAGCAATATGATCACATGGTGCGCACGAACACGCTAGTGCGTCCTGGGTCGGATGCGGCTGTGATCCGGATCAAAGGCACGAACAAAGCGCTGGCGATGACCACAGACGGG
>VBOJ01000218.1 GCA_005877775.1 Nitrospirota bacterium
GTCCGACGTCTTGGGTAATTTTGTCTGACAATCGTATGGCAACCGCGTTATTTAAACGTACTGTCCAGACGGTTCTGTTGCATTAACTAGGACCGTGCCAGCCTGGATCTCAGCCAAAGAGCCCCAGTTGACCGGCGACAAACGTCCGACAACGCCTGAGGTTCACATCGATCTTGGTGGCGGCGGCTCAAAGTCGTACCCCATCGCCCTAAGAGCCTCGAGCGCGCGTCGTCTCACCTCAAGCCAATCCGGGTGGGTTCTCAGCGCATTGTTCGTCCAGAGCGAAGGATCGTGCCGTTTGGACATCTCGGAGATTTTCTCAAGAACCACACGAGACTTGTCCAACATGTCCTTCGCAATCAAGCCTTCTTCCACACAACGCTCGGCCAACTCCAGATGCGCGTCAAAATCGTTAACAAGATCATCCGCTACAGGGATTCGAGGATCGTACGCCCGGATGAGAGTCTCGGGGTCCGCGGCGAGCGCCTGGAGATCCCTCAGCAGCATTCTGAGGCGCCACTCCGTGTGCGTCTCACCGGAACGCATCGCGCTGTCAGGTACTTTGTCGTACGATGGACCCGTGTTCTTCGCGATTTCCTCATAGTCCCAGATCCGGAGTTTGCGCACAGTTGACCCAATCCATGGACACACTTCCAGACCGATAAGTTTTCGGAACGGAGGGAAGCCCGGTGAGGTCGCTGGGCGCTTTTGGTTGGCAGCACCCAGCGTTAGGCGCAATAGGTGTTGTCCGATCCAACCAAGGTTTCTCAGAGTGAAAGTGTTCTACGTCGCGTTGGTACGCGTTGGAAGAACCCTGACGAGGTTTGTTTTGGTTCTCGGGAAACAGTTTCGGCTCCCTCCTAGCGATGGAGCGAAGCCTTGCAACGACAAGAGGAGGGTGGAGCCGATCGTGTTGGTAGCACGGTCGGCCCAGGCAGGTCGATGGTCTGCCCATCGAGCCCGACTGTTCCACCCGGACCGTTACAAGACGAAAGCTGGCCCATGAAGCTATCGCCCGGAGGGGTGCATGCAAGTGGTGCGGATCCCCCAGGGTGGTGAAGAATGGAAAGGGACAAGGGCAACAGCTCTATCGCTGCAGAGATTGCCGTCACCAGTTCTTCGCCAACGGGAAGTTCCCGAGGATGAGGAAGCCGAAGACGATCGTCGCGGCGGGGTTTCGGCTCTACTTCCACGGCTCTTCTCTCCGGAAAGTGGGGAGGAGCCTGCGGGAAATCCTGGGAACAGCCGCAGACCAGAGCACGATCTGGAGATGGACCTCGAAGTTCGTGCCTCAGGTCGACGGGCTTCTAATCAACTTCACGCCCCATCTCTCGGGTGTCTGGCATGTCGACGAAACCACACTGCGGTTCCGGCCCTCCAAGCCATTGAGCAAATGGCAGAAGGACCATCGCGTTCGTCGACCCGGCAAGGATTGGTGGCAGTGGGATGCGATCGACCGAGGGACGCGGTTTGTGGTGGGAACACGAATTTCGAAGACGCGGACGTTCAAGGAAGGGGCGGCCTTCCTGATGGCCTGCTCAGACCTGGCCCCGAGGCCGCTGCAGATCATTACCGATGGTCTGCCAACGTACGATCGCGTGATTCGAAAGGTCTTCTTCTCCCGATACGCTTCGAGGAAAGTCGAGCATAACTATTCGGAGAAAGGCTTTCGTGGCAACCAGCTGATTGAGCGATGGCACGGAACTCTCGAAGATCGGATCTCGGCGATGCGGGGGCTAAAGTCGCCCCAAACCCTTATTCCGAGGGGTATCGCGATCGATTACAATTTCCTGAGGCCCCACCTCAGCCTGGGTCGGATGACACCCGCGCAGGCAGCCCAGATCGACCTACCGTTCAACGACGGTTGGGGAGATCTCATCACTTGGGCGACGGTCTATCGGACGCTTTGTCAGATGAAGCGAGCCGAGCCGCTCGCGATGGGATGATTCTGACCTCTATTCTGCGGGAAAATGATAGATGCCCGCCCGCGATAGGCGGGCATGGTTCGACCGTCTAGCTTGCGCCGAGGATGGCTCCCACGATTGCGCCAGCAACTGGGGCGTTGGGATTGCGGCTCAGCAACAAACCCACGATTGCTCCAAGAAAGGCGCCACCGAGGACATTGGCGGCTTGCTCGGACGTTGTGAGTCGAGTGCAGAGTCGATCCCAGCAGACCTCAGTCTCGCCGGGATGGCGGTGAGGAATAGTCTTCGCGCGATCACCCCCTCCCCGCGGGGGCATTTGAATAGATTCGTTCGAATGCATCCCTTCCCTCATTTTTTCTCGCCCTTCAATAGAAAGTAGGCGAGCGCCGCGGCACCGAGCCCCACCAGGAGTCCCCAGGTGAAGTCCCCACCTCCGTCGTCCTCGCCGTCTTCCTCATCTTCGTCGGGAACATCGACCAGGTCCTGCTTGCGCAATTCTTCCCAGTCAAGGCTCTCGGTGCCTCTCTTTCGCAACGCTCGACGAACCTCCTTGAGCTTCTCGTAGTCCTCCTCTCGAAGGCGCAGCGTCTTGTACTTAGGCATATGCAGGCTCCTGCATTACTCTGCATGCCTAATGACGCATAGAGCTTATCAATCTTACGACCACCGAGAAGAGACCTCTCCACTTTTGCCCAGCACTGTGTTGCCTGAAGACGAGGCAAGAATGACCCCGGACCGGGCTGGGGCGACTCGAGCACTGGCGGTGTTGGCCGATGCATGGTTCGACCGGCCAGCGTCGAGGATCGCCCGGCTCGTGGTTCATTGCCCTATCCGCATCCCAATTCCTGAGCCCTGGCCACCGGACTCTGATCATGCTTTCCTCAGACCCCTTCGCAGGTCCTTCGAAGAGGGAAATCCGGCGATTGGAACGCTCCACTTTGTCTCGTTCGGAAGTACGCGACACCATCCCAACCTTGCCCTTATGACGCTCCTTGAAGGTCCAGGCGAGCTCTGGCAGCCGGCCTCTGACCGGTACCTCCAGCGGAGACTAATCGTCTTTCCCGGATGGGGAGACGGGATTACCAGGGTGCAGACCAAAGCCGGTCGACCTGGTTCGAAAACGGATCACATTACCTTCCAGGAAAAGTCTCCGGGCAGAGTGTCCGGACACCTCACACCACTTTCTGACCAACCGGAAGAGAAGCCGTACAAGGCTTCGCCGGTGTTCCTTTCGCAGGGCAGGGCTCTGCATTTGTGCTCTTTCCAGATCCGACAGCCCAAAGATGCGGATGCCGCCGGCCTGGTGTGGTGCCGATTAGCCACCCCGTCGGCCCTCCCGACAGCTGCGATCGAGCAAGCCCTCCATACTGGAATCGAGCATGATCGGCATGGTCTGATATTGCCATCGCCCTTGCCGGAGTGGGACTCAAGTCACCACCTTGTCGTCAATGTCCTCCTCGGCTTGGACCCGCTGGAGGACAAAGACTATCCTGTCAATCCTGGAAGAATTGCTCCGACTTTCAGGAGGAGTCTGAAGAACGCTGGCAAGGAAGGAGACATCCTGACGCGTTTTGTTGGAATCCCTCTCGATAGCGGTCGTCGCGCCATCGTCGCCCTCTCTGTTCGATCGGGAGTACCGCCGAATGCATGGACGCTTGCAATGAGCAACAGAGGCAGGAAGTAGGATTCCCGTCTGCCAGTTCTGAGCGAAACCGGACAAATCGTCAGCTCCAGGAGGCCTGATGTCAGACCAGGGTCGGATTTCGGACTATTTTGTAGCAAGTCCCACAACATCATCGCGATACTCGAGCGAGTTCCCATGGAGCCATCCTAGTTTATGCAACAGAACCTGTCCAGACGGTTCGTCGGCGTTGACGGAGAGGAGACTTCCAATCGGACCGCAGGGCTC
>VBOJ01000002.1:0-39621 GCA_005877775.1 Nitrospirota bacterium
GACCTCGATCCATCCTTAGAATCCAATAGGCCCTTCCGGCCGCTGGCCCCCTCCCTCACCCGCCGCTCGGCGCTCCCCCTTCACTTGTACGGCTGGCTGAGCCTTGTCGCATGACCACAGGACTTGGTTGCGTGTCCTTCCCAGATGGGATCTCGGACTCCCTCTTTCGAGTTACTGCGTACGTCCTTTGAGGAATACCGTAGGGCGTTTTCCTAGGGTATCCTGGCCGAGGGTCGCTGACGCAGGACATGACAGGCAGAGGGAACAATCACTCCCTTCGTCCTGAGCGAAGAGAAAGCCAAGGCACTGTGGAATACCTCGCTAAACAACCTTTCAGCATCACCTGACATGCCAACGAAGCACTCAGGAGCGGGGAGCACCATCCTGATCATCGAGGATGAGGCACCGATCCGCGCCCTCCTTCGGGAAGTGCTCGAGCAGGCAGGCTACCACGTGGTCGAGGCCTCCGATGGTCGCGTCGGCCTGGAGTTGTACCGGAAGGCTCCAACTGATCTGGTCATTACGGATATCGCCATGCCTGATCTGAACGGCCTGCATGCCACGCAAGAGATAGCCCGTGAGTTTCTCGGTGCGAAGGTCATCGCCATGAGCGGTGCCCCGGGGAAACAATACCTTTGCGATGTGGCGAAACTGCTCGGCGCCCACCGGACCTTGCAAAAGCCGTTTTATCGAGAGGAGCTTCTCGAAGCGGTGCGACAGGAGTTACTGCGCTAATCATGAGGCGAGTGATGCGGATCGATGAATACTAAACGCGTCGCACCCCCTGCCGGGACCCCGCTCCACCTTCCAACCATTCTCCTCGTCGAAGACGATGAAAGTGTGCGTATCCTAGTGCGGACCATGCTGCTGCAACACGGCTACGAGGTGCTGTGTGCCGAAGATAGCGACGAAGCTCTGAAGATCGCTCATGGGCATCGCGACCATCTCGACCTGCTCATTGCCGATATGGTGATGCCCGGCATGAACGGGCCTCAGTTAGCCCAACGGCTCCGTGTCCTGCAACCTAACCTCCCAGTCCTGTTCATGACGGGGTTGATCCAGGAAGACATTGTCCCAGGCACCCTCCTATCCGAGGCAGGGTTTCTCGAAAAACCCTTTACGCCGCAGGCGCTGGCCGCAAAGATCCAGGAGGTCCTGGCTGGCACAGCCTAGAAATGAAGGGCCGCTGCTCCTTCCGATGTGACTCACCCCCCATGCGCGATATTGTCACGACCTGCGGGCGGCGGGCTGGCCCTGCCAGGGCAGCAGGGGGTCAGAGCGCAGCAGGATGGCTCGGCGAAATCTGTGAAGCCTTCAGGCATTCCGGCGGTCACAGGAGGGCTTGCCTGTCTTAAAGTACTCAAACCGGCCATCGGTCGCATAGGCCGCGACCCGATTTCTCAGCGCATCGATCTCTTGCGCCGTCATCGGGACTAACCGGCGGGCGATGTTCAGATTCTGGTGCAGGACTTCGAGCGAGTCGATCCCACTCACGACCGTGGCGACCGGGAGAGTCAAGGCATACCGCAACGCCTCCTCAGCCGTGATCACCCGCTGTGTGATCGGCTTACCATTGCCGCACAGGGTTTTCATGGCCAGGGCCGCAATACCGCGGCGATTGAGTTCCGGCAATACCTCCCGTTGAAAACTACGGAATGACCGATCGAACACGCTCAGCGGCATCTGGCACGTATCGAATGGGAAGTCATGCCGCAACATTTTCAGATGGATCGCGGGGTCTTTGTGACCGGTGAACCCGATGAACCGCACTTTCCCCTGTTGTTTGGCTTCGGCGAGTGCTTCAATCGCTCCACCAGGGGCGAAGGCCAGGTCCGGTTCGTCGTCGCACACGACTTCGTGGATCTGCCACAAGTCCAGATAGTCGGTCCTCAATCGCCGCAGGGACTCTTCTAACTGTTGCATGCCCACCTTCTTGCCCTGGCCGTGTGTGCACATCTTCGTCATGAGGAAGACCTTCTGGCGCCGGCCCTCAAGCGCCTTTCCCATCACTTCCTCACTCCGGCCGTCGTGATAGTCCCAGGCGTTGTCCATAAAGGTCAGCCCTGCATCGATGGCCTCATGCACGATGCGGATCGCGTCGCGCTCAGGCTTCTCAGCGCCATGGCTGTCGGCGCTTAAGAAGTGGAAGCCGCCCAGGGCTAGAACTGAAACCTCCACGCCTGTTCGACCCAACGGCCGGCGGGGAATGCCTCCGGTGTCCACGTTCCACGTCGGTGACCCTTCGTGAGCAGGGCTGATGGCCTCTGCCAGACTGAGGGTCTCGCCGAGAGCCAGCGCTGAACCAAGAAGGCCCATGCCCTTCAGCACCTCTCTGCGGTCTACCGGTGTGGAGAGGTCGAACCTCTTCCTTCGTCCCGGCTTGTTCATCTTGGTCTTCCTTATTCCATCGACCTCGCTGCCCATTCTCCTGGTGCCTGACGGAGTCCCCTGTCCGTCTGCAGCAAGGTACTCTCCTTGCCCGCCTGTCTCAATAGGGTATTTTCCGCTCTTCTGTTCGGGAGAGCTGAACGCACCCGGCGGAAGTCTGGGCAAGACCAGCGTAGGCGGTCCAGACTCGAACGGCTCGAAGCGGAAGCGAGATTCACCGCTCACAGTCCGCTAGACATCGCTTGTTGTCTCGTGTACCGTGCTCCCGTCGTTTCTCCCATCGCTTGTCTGCTCCATTGCCATCACCCCCAGGTCGCCCGGGATAAGGAGGTCACCGTGTCCATCGAATTGGCGGTCGCAGTCGTGGTGGTTGTGATCCTCTTGGTCGCCAGCATCAAGATCGTCCCGGAATATCAGCGCATCGTCGTCCTCCGTCTGGGCAAAGTCCTCCCACGGCCGAAGGGGCCGGGTCTTGTGATCATCATTCCGGTCATCGATCGGCCCATTCGGGTGGACCTCCGTGAGACGTATCTGGAGGTCCCGCACCAGACCTGTATCACGAAGGACAATGCGCCGATCTCCATCGACTTTCTCATCTATTCGAAAGTCCTTGACCCGATCGCCAGCGTGGTCCAGGTCCAAGACTTCGCCGGGGCTTCTCAGGGGATTGCCACCACGACTCTCCGGGCGGTTGTGGGTGACATTCCGCTCGATGATGTGTTGGCCAAGCGCGATCAGATCAACCACCTCTTGCAGGCCAGAATGGACGAGGTGACCCAACGCTGGGGGGTGAAGATCACGACGGTAGAGATTCGGGAAATTACGCCACCGAAAGAGGTCCAGGAAGCGATGACGCGTCAGATGTCCGCCGAGCGGAGCCGTCGGGCCACCGTCACCGAGGCAGAAGGAGCGAAGCAGGCGGCCGTGACAGTCGCCGAGGGTGATAAGCAGGCGGTGATCCTGAAAGCGGAAGGGGACCGCCAGGCGGCGAGCTTGCGAGCGGAAGGGTTTGCTCTTGCCCTGAGAAAGATATGTGAGGCGGCCAAGGAGGTGGACTCGAAAACCATGAGCCTGCAATACCTGGAGACCTTGAAGATCATGGGGACCAGCCCTTCCACCAAATTCATCTTCCCGATGGAGTTCAGCTCTTTCCTGGCCGGCTTGTTGGGAGACAGTAAGAAGGCATTCGGTAAAGAGTGAACGTCAGACTTTCGCGGGGAATGATGACTCGTTGTCGTCCAACTGGACATTGCCCACCGTCCATTCTATGATTTCGCGTGACACCGTGGGCCGCGAGGAACGTGTCCTCCTGGGGCCACCCCCTCCCGAAAGCGGACCACAGGCTGACCGGTGGGCTTCCTCGCGGATGAGAGCTGCGATCACGCAGTCGTTCGGGCCCTCCGTGCTGCCGGCGTGGCGATCTCACCGATCCTGACGCTCTCACGGGACCTGTCGGAAGAATTTGGGGGGAAGGACGTTCCATGGTGAAGGAGAGGAACAGATGAAAGAAGAGAACGAATCGCATTTAAAATCCATCATGGAGAAATTTGAGCAGAAGTTGGCCAAATCTAAAGACGCAAAAGAACGACAACAATCTGAAGCAGATGCCTTCTACATGGAGTTTAAGCGAGTCCGAACAGAGGTCATCCGTCCTGCGATGGAAGATATTGGAAACGAGCTGAGGGCGAGAGGCCATACTGTTGAAATATCAGAAGTGGGTGATGAGAGAAGCAAACGAGATGCAAAAATGACCATGCGCATTACGATCGGTGGACTTCCCAGTTCTGCCTATACAGCCGAAAACACTGTGTCGGTGTCCTTCTCTCACCAGGGGCACACGACCGTCTCGATTCAAGCGAGCACCCCATCTCAACACAGGAGTGGGTTTGCGGGGCTGCGGGGAAATTATGCTCTCTCTGAAATCACTAGTGATTTGGTGGAGAAAAAAATTCTCGAGGTTCTAGAGCAGGTTTTTAGCCCAGGGTCGCAACGGGGCTAACTAAGCCTTTGAAGTCACTACGCTCTCACCTTCACCACGTGCGCTCGGTGGGCTGTCCCTGCCAGGGCAGCAGGGCGTAAGTTGGCCTCGATCCATCGCTGTGCCCCGATTCAGGTCTACCTACTTCCTGGAGAGGGGACTCAACCTCCTGGCGCGCTTGGTTGAGGGACCTGACCAAGTCCATGAGTTGCCGGCGCCCATCCTCGGAGATGTCGGTGAATCGTACACCCATTCCGGGGGGGTACCGGTACTGGTCGGCTTTCGGGCACACCCACGCGACGGTCCCCTTCGCTCCCCGCCATTCTGAAGGGGAGTCAGAAAACGCAAACTCTATCGTGAGCTTGGTCCCAACCGTCAGCGGGTCGGTGCTTTCAATAAAGAGCCCATCCTCTCCAACCCCTGAAGGTCGGCTCTCGAACCAGTGACCGTCAGGCGTACGGTAGCGGACATTCACAACGAGGGAGTCCATCAACCCAGTGCTCAGACCCTCGGGTTGATTCTGGGCGCGCGAGCCCAGGATCAGGTTAATCACAGATCCCCAGGGCACGGTGGCCATTTGCTCGCCCCCCAGGCCGAGCAACCTGATGATTTCATGCTCTTGGTCCAGCTCCAGCGATATTCCGTTATGTGGCTTGGTGCCATTGGCGGGCAGGTTCATCAAGCACTCCTTTCCTGATTGGGACTGAGTCCCAACTCACTGACCAGGTCGTGGAGACGTTCTTGCTCGGGGGCGCAGAGAGAGGTAGGCCACACCAAACTCTCGGCGCCTTGTCCACGACTGAACTCGCGGTACAGTGGAGCGGTTCATACCAGAGACAAACAACAGCACGTGCTAGCAGTCGGAACATCATGATGCAATCCACGAGCGCATCAAACTGTACCTACGTGGCAATCCGATCAATTCCACGAATGAGGGACACCCCCTACAAAAGTGGTACTCGTCGAAGAAGTCCAGCGCGACCATTTTCAGGGGGCTCGCTCATGGACTAGGACCTTCTCTTGTCCGTTAAGCCAGGATTTTGGCGAGGAGGATAGAACCAGAGTCAGCATCGAACTGGTCGCAGGTGGTTGCATGAAAACTGGCCAAACGCGTTGTTTTCATTGCTTGGTCGTCGTGGTTCTTCGCTATCGCGACAGCCACATGACGCAACTCGGGGCGCCGGACCACTCGCTCGATCGCGGCCGCTCGGCGCTCTCTTTCCCTTCCTCCTCCCCTACGCTTTCCGCAACGAGCTCTCACCAGAACGCGCTGGTCCTGACCGCGCAGGTTTCGTTGGAAAAGGCGACCGTAGACGTGCCGGATGCAGGTTCCGTGCTTCGTTATCGATAATTCCCCGCAGGCTCCGCTGCGTGAGTCTGCCCGGACTGACTCCGGGTACACCAGGGTATAAAAAACAAGATTAAAAAGAAGATCGGAGAGAAAGAACAGGGGAGGGGAATGGCTCAGGCCAAGGATGTGGTAGGATTAGGCTTCGAGGGAGGGCGCTCAGTGAAGTCCATACTGTTTATCTGCACGGGGAACGTCTTTCGGAGCCTGGCTGCGGAGTACGCCTTGAAAGCCAGGCTCCGACCGGACTCCGGTTACGTGGTAGCCTCAGCCGGCATCGAAGCGCTTCCCCAGCCGGTGCATCCGCTCGTCAGAAACTGCTTGCTGGAGAAAGGCGTTGATCCTATGCCTCATGTGCCACGGAGACTCACCAGGGAACTCCTGCATGGAGCAGATATTCCCGTCGCGATGGGCTTGGACCATCGCGAGTTTATTCGCAAACACTTTCATCGCGACGTGCCGCTGTTCAACCAGATTTGCTATCAAAAGGAAGAACCCATTCTCGACATTCACGAGGTGATGCCGGGCTGGCCCCCTAACCGAGAAGCTGCCCGCGATTACGTCATTTCCACCATCGCCTACATCTGGGATGCGATGCCCACCTTTTTGGCCAGGCTTTCCCACGGATAATCTTCACAGACTCGTGAACAGGCCTGACCCGTTCTCCCTCGCGTGTTCCGCGGGGAACGATGGGCAAGGTGAGGGTCGCGATCAGGACACGTGGTCTGCGGCCTTGCGGAGGGGTTCCAGCAATTTCTCGGGCACTTTGAGATTCCCTCGGCCCACACCCACCTCGATGTCCGGTTTGGTCAGCCCGTGGAAGTCGCTCCCGCCGGTGACCAAGAGATTCAGACGCTGAGCGATGTTGAGAAATTGCGCGGTCTGCTGCGGCTTGTGGGTGCTGTAGTGGACTTCGATCCCGCCTAATCCCTCCGCTTTGAGTTTGTCGCAGAGCGTGAGGAGCCCTTCCTCCGACTCATTGACCCAGGTGGGATGGGCGAGGACGGGAATGCCGCGCGCCGCCCTGATCCAGGCGATGGCCTCAGCCGGCTCCGGCAGCTCCCGAGGCACATAGGCTGCGGCTCCTTTGGCCAGATAACGGTCGAAGGCCTCCTTTGCGGACTGGACGTAGCCTCTGTCCATCAGCACGCGGGCGATATGGGGCCGGCCGATCGACTCGGTGCCGGCCAGAATCTTGACTTCCTCATACGAGAGGTCCAGCCCCAAGTGGTTCAGCTTTTCGATGATGCGCGGGTTGCGCCGGTGACGGCTCGCCCGGAGCTGTGCCAGGCGGCTGCTCAAGCCAACGTCTTTCCAATCCAGGAAGTAGCCCAGCATGTGCAGTTCGTTCTCGCCGTAGACGGAACTGATCTCGATGCCGGGGATCACCTCGATGCCCAGACGTGCGCCGGTCTCGAGGGCCTCCGGAATGCCGGCCACGATGTCGTGATCGGTGATGGCAAGGGCGCTGACTCCGGCCTTCTGAGCTAACGCCAGGACCTCCGCGGGAGGAAGACTGCCGTCCGAGTGGGTCGTGTGGAGATGGAGATCAATCCGGCTCATGCAGCTTTTCTCGCCCGGCCGGCTTCTGTGCGACGAGCCTGGCGGTGTAGGCTGATCCGCTGTCCGATCCTCCCTCGTGCTCTCCTTCGTCATAGTACAGCACGCGCAGCCCTGACGTGAGGCGCAAGAGTTCGTTGTGCGCCAGACAGAATTCCCAGCGCCGCGGGTGTTGGCGCTGCAGGTGATTGTCGATCAGGAAGGTCTCGTAGATGAGTACGCCGCCCGGCTTGAGGGCGTCGAGCAGGGCGGTGAAGAGCGGACGGTACAGATAAAAGAACACCAGGATGGTGCTGTACCGAAACCTGGGAATGGCCGGAGGCAGCTCCGGGTTTCCTTCGAGCTCGACCTGTCGCACCGTCAGGTTCGTGAGGTGCCGTTGTCGGGCGGTGGCCTCCAGCGTGGCGAGCGCCTGCTGGTCCCGGTCAATGGCTTCGACTTGATAGCCCAGAGCAGCCAAGTACAGGGCGTTCCGACCGGAGCCGGCCGCGACATCCAGCACTTTCCCTTTGGGGAGACGATGGAGCTGCTCCGTGAGAAATCGTGACGGAGCCATCTCCATGAGGTGGGGGGGGCGGAGCCGGTCGAGCCGCACGCCGACCGAGCCATGCACGTGTTTGAGGGGCGGCGCGATTTTCCTGATCCAGAGCCGTATCCGGTTCACCGGAAATTCCGCGAACACCATGTTGGTGAGGCGATCCGCGAGAGTTTCGATGAGAGAAAATTCTTCCCGCGTGCCCACGTCAATCACTCGCTCAGCGACTCGGGCATAGTCCACGGTGTGGCCGATATCATCGGTTGTGGCTGCGGGCTCAGTGGGATAATCGAGCTCCATATCTACGGCCAGCGGCTGCGCGATCCGTCGTTCCGCCGGTGTGACGCCGCAATGACCTTGAAATTCCAGATCTTCGATGATGAGGTGGCTCGACATGCGGCCATTCTCGTTGATCCCGTTGAGACCTGTCAAGGCGCGACTTCTCTGCTCTTCGGCGTTCCCTTTCCTGCTTGACTCCTGTTCTGAGCGGCACCTATAATCACAGGCAGACCCTGCAAAACACAGCGATTCGCCTAGGGAAATGGCTGATTTCACGCACTTTAACGAGTCGGGACGGGCGCGGATGGTTGATGTGACGAAGAAGGGCTCGACCGAGCGGGTCGCCACTGCGCAGGCGCGTGTGTTCATGATGCCGGAGACCCTGGAGAAGATTCAACGGGGGAAGATTGCGAAGGGCGACGTCCTAGCCGTGGCGCAAGTCGCGGGCGTGATGGGCGCCAAACGGACGCCTGACCTGATCCCGATGTGCCATCCCCTCCTGCTCACCAGCGTGGATGTCAGCTTCAAGGAAGAACCGCAACCGGATCGGCACGGCCGCTGTTCGATTACCATCACGGCGACGGTCAAGACGACCGGTCAGACCGGCGTGGAGATGGAAGCGATGACCGCGGTGTCGGTGGCGGCCCTGACGATCTATGACATGTGTAAGGCGGTGGATAAGGGAATCAGTTTCAGCGAGATGTATCTGTTGTCCAAGTCGGGGGGCAAGTCGGGAACGTACAGCAGGACGGCTGAGGGATGATTAATGAGTGCTGAGTAGTTGAGTTCCAACTCAACACTCACGACTCAGCACTCATTACTCAAGACTGGGCTGCTCAATGATTACGGTCAAACTCTTCGGCCTGCTGAAAACGCTGGCCAATAATCAGACCGATCTCTCCTTCGCGCTCAACGGAGGCCGGCGGGTGAAGGACCTCGTGGCTCTCCTGGACGCGAAACATCCCCAGATCGGGGAGTTGATCCACAAGAAAAAGGTCCTGGTGTCGGTGAACCAAGAGATTGCGCACGAGGATACTGAGGTGAAGGACGGCGATGAGGTCGCGTTGCTGCCGCCGTTCGCCGGCGGTGCGGATGACGCGATGCTGGTCCGCGTCCAGCGGGAGAATTTTTCCGTGGATGCCGAGATTGACCGGGTTCGCCGGCGGTCGACCCGCATCGGCGGCATTTCGATCTTCCTCGGCACGGCGCGCGACCATTCCAAGGGCCGCGACGTCAGCGCCATCACGTTCGAGTATTACGAGGGCATGGCGCAGAAGAAGCTGCGGGAGATTCGCGAGCGCGCGCTGAAGGAGTTTGACGTCCTCGAAGTCCTGATCCTCCACCGGTACGGCGAGATCCGGATCGGCGAGAACATCGTCCTGATCGTGGTCGGCGCCGAGCATCGGGCGGATGCGTTCCGGGCCTGCAAGTGGTGCATTGATGAGCTGAAGCAGATTACGCCCATCTGGAAGTTGGAACAAACGCCCGAAGGGGAAGTCTGGGTTGAAGAACATCCATGAGCCCGATGCCGCTCGAGAGCGCGACCCCGCTGGTCGCTGACACGTTCGGTCGGCCCCTCCGGAGCCTGCGCCTCTCCGTCACGGACCGGTGCAACTTGCGCTGCAAGTACTGTATGCCGGAGGAGGAGTACGCCTGGTTGCCGCGCGAGACCCTGCTGACGTTCGAGGAAATGACCACCCTGACCGGCTATTTCACGGAGCTGGGGGTGGATAAGGTCCGCCTGACCGGCGGGGAGCCGCTGCTGCGCCGGGACCTGCCCGTGTTGATGAGGATGCTGCGGCAGAATCCTCGGATCAAGGACCTCGCGCTCACGACCAACGGCCTCCTGCTGGCCGAGCATGCTCAATCGTTCTCCGATGCCGGATTGCACCGCCTCACCGTGAGTCTGGACACGCTGCGACGCGATCGGTTCAAGGTCTTGACGAAACGGGATGGCCACGAGCGGGTGCTCGAAGGGATCGACGCGGCGGTGCGGGTCGGGTTCAAAGGCTTGAAGCTCGATACCGTTGCCATGCGCGGGTTCAACGATGACGAACTCGTGACGCTGATCGAGTACGGCAAGCGCATTGGCGCCGAGGTGCGGTTTATCGAATACATGGATGTGGGAGGGGCGACGGACTGGTCCCTGGACCAAGTGCTCTCTCGCGCGGCGATGCTGGAGGCACTGGGCCGGCACTACGGACGCATTGAGCCGATTCTCGAAAAAAGCTCCGCGCCGGCGCAGCGATTCGCCCTGCCGGATGGCACGACGTTCGGCATCATTCCCTCGACCACGACCCCCTTCTGTTCCACCTGCGACCGGAGCCGGCTGACCGCCGATGGCATGTGGTATCTGTGCCTCTACGCCAAGCACGGGACTGATTTGCGACAACCTCTGCGCGCCGGCGCCTCTCGGGACGAGCTCAAGTCCCGCCTCCGCTCCGTGTGGCAGGCTCGCCGGGACCGTGGGGCCGAGGAGCGAAAAGAGCTTGAGCAGTCCGGTGCCAGAGAGAATCAGTTGATCGGCATCGAACGGCTCCGTGAGGATCCCCGTCTTGAAATGCACACCAGAGGAGGATGAGGGGCCTCCCTCAGACATCGCACTGATGCCTGATCGCAGGATCATCAGCCGGCGCTCCGCTGCGCTCCATGCCTGATGCTCAGTTCATCACAATCTTAAGCCTTGGGTTCGTGCTGGGCGCCCGGCATGCCCTAGATGCCGATCACATTGCGGCCGTGTCCACGATCCTCTCCCGCCGCCCCACCTTTGGCGCCTCCGGATTCATCGGGTTCTGCTGGGGATTCGGTCACACGGCTGTCCTGCTGCTCGTGGGGCTGGTGGTGATCGCCCTCAAAATTACCATTCCGGAGGCGCTGGCGCAGGTCTTCGAGTTTGGCGTGGGGGTGATGCTGGTCGTGCTGGGCGCCTCGTTGGCGCTGGCGATCGCCCGCGAAGGCTGGCATCTCCACGCACATGAGCATGACGGGGAGCGGCATCTCCACCTCCATAGTCATCAGCTCCGTCCGGACCATACGCATAGACACTGGCTGCGCCGCTCGCTGCAGCCGCTCTGCGTCGGGATGGTTCACGGGCTGGCCGGATCCGCCGCCCTGATGCTCATGGTCCTCTCCACGGTCAGGACTCTCTGGGAAGGTGTGGCTTACATCCTGGTCTTCGGCGTCGGCTCTATTCTAGGCATGATGCTGTTGGGCCTGGTGATCAGTCTTCCATTGGTGCTCTCAGCTTCTTTCGGGCGCCGTGCGCAGATGACCGTGCAAGGTCTCGCGAGTCTGGGCAGTATTGGACTCGGGCTGGCCATGATGGTTCGCATTGGCTTGGGAGAAGGCCTTTTCTAAGACGCTCCTGGTGGCAACGGGATTCCTCTTCACCGTCTTCTTCGCACGGGCCTGATCCGGTCGTTTTCGGCGTGGCTCGCGATTGGCGCAAACGCGTGATTCTCAGAGCAAGCTGTGGTATTCTGCGCTCTCCATCATGGCTCGCCACAGCCGGCGCATGAGTTCCAGTCCTAGCCGAGAGGCATGTCTGTGAAGATCCGCGTGTTGGGGTGTCATGGGTCCGACCAGCTCGTGGATAGGGATCTTGGCCTGCACCAGTGCCGGACGTGCGGGTTCTTGATCAACGAGACCGTCCTGGTGGACGCGGGGACCGTCGGGCCCGCGCTCCGGCTGGATGAGCAGAAGCGGATTCGACATGTCCTGCTCTCGCACCTCCATTTCGATCACATTCAGGGTCTTCCCACTCTCGCGGACAACCTGGTGGACGAGGTTGTCGAGCCTGTGGTGCTGACTAGCATCCCGGAGGTGCTGAAAGGGCTTCAGAGCTATGTCTTCAATGGCGAGGTCTATCCGGACTTCTTGCAGTTGCCTGACCCGAAGCATCCGATCTTCGTCTCCCGACCGCTGCAGGTCGGCAAGGAGCAGGACGTATCGGGGCTGCGCGTGACCGCCATCCCGGTGAACCATCCAGTTCCGACCGTCGGCTTTTTCATTCGGGAGGGTCAGGCGACGTTTCTGTACAGCGGGGATACCTATGTGACGGAGGAGATTTGGGCAAGGGCGGCGCGCACGCCGACGCTCAAGGCGGCGCTGATTGAGACCTCGTTCCCTGACGCCATGGCTGAGCTGGCGCGCGTCAGCATGCACCTGACGCCGTCGTTATTCGCTCGTGAGTTTCGGAAAATCGGACGCCCGGACCTGCCGGTCTATGTGTACCATCTGAAACCGCGGTTCCGCGAGCAGATCCGGCGGGAACTGGCCCAACTCAAGATCCCGAACCTGACGGTGTTGGAGGAGGGGCAGGAGATCACCATCTAGCTAGGAGCGGATGGCGAATAGCCGACGACCAAGAGCTGAGAGCGAATAGCTGATGGCAGATAGCTGATAGCCAGATTGAAGAGCTTATGGCTGATAGTCAACGGCAAGAGTTCTCAGATCCTGCCATTCGCTATAGGCTATCAGCTCTTCGAATAAGATATGGCCTGGTTCAAAAAACATAAATCGCCCGAGGTTGAAGGCATCAAGCGGCCCAAGGCCGTCGAGGGCATGTGGCTGAAGTGCAACCACTGCCGCGAGATCGTCTACCGCAAGGAAGTGGACCGCAATAATAAAGTATGTCCCAAGTGCGACTACCATTTCCCGATTTCGGTGTCGGAACGCATCTCGCTGATCGTGGATTTGGGCAGCTTCAAGGAGTGGGACGCTGGGGTCGAGCCGCAGGACCCGCTGCACTTCCACGATACCCACTCCTATCTCGACCGGCTGAAGTCCCAGCAAGAGAAAAGCGGGCGGAAGGACGCGATCGTCATCGGGGAGGGAGTCATCGACGGGCGCAAGGTGGTGCTTGGCGTCTTCGATTTCAGCTTCATGGGCGGAAGCATGGGGTCGGTGGTGGGAGAAAAAATCTGCCGAGCAGTGGATCGAGCGTTGGCGGCCCGAGCTCCGTTGCTGCTGGTCACGACCTCGGGCGGGGCGCGCATGCAGGAAGGCATTCTCTCGCTGCTCCAGATGGCCAAGACCTCCGCGGCCGTGGCGAAGCTGAACGAGGCGCGCGTTCCGCTCATTTCCATTCTGGCCGATCCGACATTCGGCGGAGTGACGGCCAGCGTCGCGATGCTGGGTGATGTCATCATCGCGGAGCCGAAGGCCCTGATCGGCTTCGCCGGTCCTCGCGTCATCGAGCAGACGATCAAACAGCAACTGCCCGATGAATTCCAGCGGGCTGAGTTCCTGCTGGAACACGGCATGATCGATATGATCGTGGAACGAAAACGTCTGAAGGAGACGTTGAGCACGCTCCTGAGCCATCTTTAACACTGCTTCTCTTCACGCCGAGCCTATGGCCACCTCATATTCCTCGTCGCTCGGGTTCCTGTACGGTCTCCAGAAGCACGGGATCAAGCTGGGCCTTGAGACCATCGCCGGGCTGCTGGCGAGACTGGGCAGACCGCAGGAGCGGTATCACACGCTCCAGATCGGCGGAACGAACGGGAAGGGATCAACGGCGGCGATGACGGCGGCCATCCTTCGGGCTGCCGGATACCGGGTGGGGCTCTATACGTCTCCCCACCTCGTGGATTTCCGCGAACGCATCCGTGTGAACGATGATCCGATCCCGGAGGATGGCGTCGCTGCGCTGACGGAACGGTTGCAAGAGGCGGCAGGGTTGTCCCTGAGCCCGACCTTTTTCGAATTTACCACCGCCCTCGCGTTGCAATTCTTTGCGGACTCACAGGTCGAGATCGTGGTGCTGGAGGTGGGCATGGGAGGGCGCTTTGACGCCACGAATGTCGTGGTTCCCTTGGCGTCGGCGATTACGAACGTGGCGTTGGACCACGAAGAATACCTCGGGCACAGCGTTGGCGCGATTGCGTTCGAGAAGGCCGGGATCATCAAGCGGGGTGTGCCGGTGGTAGCGGGGCGATTGCATCCGGAAGCCGCGGAAGTGATCGAACGGGTCGCTTCAGAACAGGCCGCTCCTCTCGTTCGGTTAGAGGCGGACTTTCGGACCCAAGGGGACCGAGGGTGTTTTCGGTACGAAGGCCTCGGTTGGTCGTACGCCGAGCTCTCCTGCCCCCTGGACGGCGCCCATCAACTCGACAACGCAGCCTGCGCGCTGGCTCTGCTGGAATCGGCGGCAGCAAAGGGCGTGCGGATATCTGAGGAGTCGGTTCGCGCGGGCCTTCGGTCGGTCTGCTGGGAGGGACGGCTTGAGGTTGTGGAGCACCGCCCGACGCTCCTGCTCGATGGAGCGCACAATCCAGCGGCGGCAGAGGTGGTGGCCGCGCAGCTGGCAGCCCATCGCCGGGATCATCCCGGCTCGCGCATTCTGTTGGTCATTGGGATGATGCGCGATAAGGACCGAGCGGGATTTTTCCGGGCTATCCTACCGACCGTGGACGACGTGATTGTCACGCAGGCCAACATGGCCCGCGCGGCGACGGTTGAGGACCTGTGTGCCTCCCTTGGGGAGGGTGCCGATTCCGTGCATGTGGCGCCGCATCCAGCCGATGCCCTTGCGCTTGCCAGGCGGTTGGCTGCGCCCGAAGATCTGATCTGCATCACTGGGTCTCTGATGCTGGTGGGTGAAGTCAAAGCCCTCCTGCGCGGGTGTGCGCTGTCTCCCATCAGGGGTTGACATGGGCCATCGCCCCTGGTCGGTGCTGGGCTCCTCCTGCGTCGTCTGTCTCTCCGTCCTGACTGCCGCTCCTCCGCCGGCCTCTTCGGTTCAAAGCAGCTCCCAAACGGTCGTGACGGCCACGCCGGCTTCCGCCCAACCGCTCGAGATTACCGGCGATCGCATCGAGTACCACAAAGAAACCGAGGCCTATGAGGCTGATGGATCCGTGGTCGTCGTCCAGGGTCCGACGAAGCTCACCGCTGATCACATCACGCTCAAGCTTCTTCCCGGAACCATGATCGCAACCGGCCGGGTGCATCTGCTGGACGGGACGTCGGAGCTCTGGTCGGAGCAGCTGGAGCTGGATGTCAACACGGAGGCGGGGGTGGTCACCGACGGCAGGCTCTACAACAAGGTCTCCAACAGCCTGGTGACGGGTCGCCTGCTCCAACGGTTTTCCGAGGACCACTATCGAATCAAGGACGGCACGTTCACCAACTGCGACGCGAATGAAGGCCAGATCCCGGCATGGCGGTTCCGGTTCAAGGATATGGATCTCAACGTGGGCGAAAGCGTGTACCTCAAGGACGCGTGGTTCTGCGTGAACGATGTTCCGCTCATTCCGATCCCAACCTTCAGCTATCCGATCCAGACCACTCGGAAGAGCGGCCTTCTGATTCCTAGCGTGGGGTATGACAACCGTTTCGGGATGCTGTACCGGCAGAGCTATTTTTGGGCCTTCAGTCCGAGCCAGGATCTGACCATCACGCCGGATTATAAGAGTAGTCTCGGATATGGCGGGGATCTGGACTATCGGTATGTGCTGGACCGGAAGTCCAGGGGACAGTGGATGCTCAGCTTGCTCCAACAAACGGAGCTGCCGAACGTGTCGGGAGTGCAGCCCACCGGCAGTGAGGCCAACCGCACTCGTGGCATGATCACCGGTTCACATACGCAACAGGTGACTCCGGATCTGCTGATCCGGGCGCGGGCGTTTCTCGTCTCGGACCCGGATTATCTGCAGCAACTCAGCAATTCCGGAGCCCAGCGTGCGCTTCCCAGTGGCGAGTCAAACCTGGATATTCGGCAACGAGTCGCTCACGGGAATCTCTATCTATTGGGACAGTTCCTCCAACCCTTGGGAGTGGGCGGTGAAGATACCTTCCAGCGGCTTCCGGAAATCGGAAACAACCTGGTCAATGTGGCTCCGTTCGGCGGCCCCGTCTTGCTGGGCATGGAGAACGCCATCGCCAACTTCTACCGGGCCGAGGGATTCAATCTGAGCCGAGCGGACGTGATGCCCACGCTCTCGACGGACCCGCTAAACCTCGGGCATGTGCTCGCCGTCACTCCGCAAGTGCGCCCGCGAGAGGTCTTTTACACAAGGGGAGTCGCCACCCAGGATGTGGTGCATCGTGAGACCGTCTGGGTCAGTCTGGACGCCACCTCGCGGCTGACAAGACGATTCAGGCTCGGGGAAGGCGCCAGCCTGCTCCATACTATCGAGCCGGACGTGATCTATGAGTACGTCCCTCCCTCCGATCAGTCCAAGATCGTGCAGGTGGATGATCGAGATGATCTGCCCAAGAAAAACCTGGTGACCTACTCCATCCGAAACCGGCTGTTGGAGATGGGATCCCGAGGGACTCGTAACTGGCTGGACCTCACGTTCGCGCAGAGCTATCACCCCGGGAGCGTGCAAACTCAGGCTCGAGATTTCTTTGCGACCGCACCGCTTGTCGGCACGACCACCCAGCCGCTCCAACCTGCCACGTCTCCCGTCCGAGGCCGGAAGTTTTCCGACATCTGGACTCGCGCGGTGATTGGAACTCCGACCCCCACGCTTCCGTCCGGCACGAGTTCGTTAGACGTGGCTGGGATGACACGCATCACCCAGCTCATTCCGGTCTGGTCCGCCCTCACCATTGACACATTTTTCGACCCGTACCGTGGCACGTTCAGCCAGTTCAATACGGACCTCCGATTCCAGCAGCAAAATCGGTGGTATGTGGAAGTGGGACAGCGGTATACCCGCGACGGGAACCGCGTTCGGCGTGGCGATATCTGGAATCCGCTTTCCTTTGGCGACGTGTATGCCCCGACTGAGGAGATCCAGTACGTCACGGGCTCGGCGGCCGTGAGGGCCCCTTTGGGCTGGACAGTGGGCGCCAAGACCTATTACGACGTCAAAAATGGAAAGAGCCCGGAGTGGGATCTGGTGGGCCTCTATCAGAACCCTTGCAAATGCTGGTCGCTCGGGCTCTATTATCTCCAGTTCCCGGACCGGGTGCAGTACAACTTCATGATCAGCTTGACCGGCATCGGCTGGACCGAGAACTTCGGCACGGCGGTCATGCGGGCGATCCTCGAGCCCTTGTTGATCGGGGAGCGGGGCTTGCCGTGGGCCGCTCCCGGTGGCCCCTACGGGAGACGCCCGCCCGGGTATGATACGCCGCCTGGTATGGGCAAGCCGTGACATGCCAAGGGGGCGCGATTCATGACTGACCCTTGGAGGTGATCGATGAGCAGTCTCATCCCGCTCCACCGTCTGGGACACAGTATTGTGGCCGCGGTCCTCGCCCTGCTGTTCCTGGCTCTGCCGCCGGCGCTGGCGACGGATCCTGTCCAGGCGTCCACCGCACCATCGCGCGATCACCTCAAGCGCGCCAAGATTTTTCTCGCGGCCGGGGATTACCGGAGAGCCCTGGAGGCCTGTCAGCGCGAAGTTTCCGAGGCCCCGTCCGCCGAAAGCTATGTCTATCTCACGTACGTCTATCAGTCCATCGACGGCTATGTGGAGCACCTCGCAAAATCCGATCGGTGGGTGGCGGTCGAACACCTGTATTTGAACTTGGCGACAAAGGGAGCCGAAGATGTGGTCGATCCACCGGATGTCCTCGCTCGGATCGCGAAGGAAATTATTCAGGGGGCGGTCCAGAAACAGTCGGATGTCAGCGCAGCCATGGCGGCCAAGCTAGATGAAAAAACCGTGACGCGGCTGTGGCAGCAGCAGACGGCGTGGCGTAAGGCGAGACCTGACAGTTGGTGGGCCGGTGTTCCGGACGGCTGGGGCTGGTAAGACCTAGGGGAGGGACCGGCTGCGGTCCTCACCGGAGGGAGGTGGACCATGGCACTGCGGCGTGTGTTCCTCGCGAGCGCTGGCCTCCTGGTTTTTCTGTCGAGCGCGACCAGCGGGTCTTCACAGGAATTTAGGCGATGGCTGGCGTCTCATTTGGAGAACGGGCAGCGTATTTACATGTCCGGCGTGACGGCGCAAGGCCGGGTCGTCCAGAACAGCCATGGGATGGAAGGGGTCGGATGCGCGATGTGTCACGGTCCGGATGGACGTGGCGGCACGATGCACGGGATTCCTGTCCCGAACATTACCGTTCCGCTCTTGACCGACCCTCGCGGGAATGAACACAATGGCCGGACGCGCCCGGCCTATAACGAGGAGACCATCAAGGCGGCGATCGTGGCGGGCATCGATTCCGGCGGGAACGCCCTCCATCCTGAGATGCCCCGTTGGACCGGACTCACCGCCCGGGATCTGGACGATCTCATCGGATTCCTCAAGACGCTGGGCGCAGTCCGCCGCGGTTCGCCTGAGATGTCCCAAGGACTCTGAGTGGGACATCGTGGCGATTCTTGGCGGCGCGCGCTCGGTTGACACTCTCACGCTGGGTACGATAGGATGACGCGGCACTCGCGAGAGGATGCAGCGTGTTGTTGATTCACAGGCAAGGAGGCGATCCAGTGGCGGGACAGGCGATGAAAGTAGACGAAGGAAGTTGGGACGCCGAAGTCATGAAGGCGCCAGGGTTGGTCATGGTGGATTTCTGGGCGGTTTGGTGCGGTCCCTGCCAAATGGTCGCCCCGATCCTCGATGAATTAGCGAATGAATATGCTGGGAAACTCCGTGTCATGAAGCTCAACACGGACGAAAACCCTGAAATTGCCGGCCGCTATCAGGTGATGAGCATTCCTACGATCCTGTTTTTCAAGAACGGCCAAGCGGTCGAAAAGCTGGTTGGCGCTAGACCCAAGCGACAGTTCAAGGAAGTCATTGATTCCCTCTTGACGCAATCTTCTGCAACCGCGTGACGGGGAACGTCCAATTTGGTGAATTGGTGATCTGGTGAATTCGTGGGTCCCGCGCCAGATCGACCTTCCGCACGTCACCAAATCACTAGATCGCTAGATCACCAAATTCATCCGTGCTCACCGAGCTGCGCATCTCCAACTTTGCGGTCATCGACCGTCTCTCCCTAGAGTTCTCGCGTGGGTTCCATGTCCTGACCGGTGAGACGGGGACGGGCAAATCCATCCTTGTGGATGCCATCGCGCTCCTGGTCGGAGGACGGGCATCTGCGGACCAGATCCGTTCGGAGGCCGACGAGGCGGTGCTCGAGGCGGCCTTCTCCCTTCCCCCGACCGGGACCCTGACCGACCGGCTCCGCCGCGAGGGAGTGTTGGGGGCACAGGAGACGGAGCTGATCGTTCGCCGTATCCTTTCACGCACCGGCCGGAACCGGTTATACCTGAACGGGAATCTCACGCCTCTTCATGTGATCCAAAGCCTCGCCGGCACGCTCATCGACATCCACGGCCAGCATGAGCAGCAATCGTTGCTCTCCACGCAAGCCCAACTTGATGCGCTGGATGCGTTCGGGCATCTCAGGGCGTTGCGCGACGAGTATGCGCGGGAGTATGCACAGTGGCAGGCGCGCAAGCGGGAACTCGACGAGGCTGTGCGAGCGAGCGCGGAGCAGAATCAGCGTGAGGAGTTCCTCACGTTTCAGTCGCGCGAGCTCGAGGAGGCGAACGTGCAGCCCGGAGAAGAGGAGTCCTTGAGTCTCGAGCGCCACCGGCTCGCTCATGCGCATCGGCTCAGCGAGCTGGCCCAGGGCGCCTACGAGCTGCTGTACGGCGGCGATGCGTCGGTGCTGGGAAGCTTGGGAGTGATTCGTGATCACCTGAAAGAAATCGGAGCGATCGATGCAGGCACGGCGGACTGGATGCTGCTCAGTGACAGTGGGACCCTGCCGTTGCGCGAACTGTCGCAGCGGCTTCGTGACTACCGGGAGAGCCTTGACCAAGACCCTGCCAGGTTGGCCCAGGTCGAAGAGCGGCTGGATCGGATCCAACGGCTCAAGAAGAAGTATGGAGGCAGCGTAGAGGCCCTGCACTCCCGGCTGTCTGAATTGAAAAGGCAACTCGAGGCGATCGCGTCAAGCGAAACCAGGCTGGCCGAGCTGCGGAAGTCTGTTGCCGAGCACTCGACCCGTGTGGAGGTCCTGGCCGAGCAGCTATCCGAGCGTCGTGCCGGGGTTGCACAGCAAATGGAGAGCCGGGTCAAGCAGGAACTGGCTTCCCTCCGCATGGATCAGACCCAATTCCAGATCCAGGTCCATTCGGAGCGAGACGAGTCCGCTCTCGGACCGACAGGTCGCGACCGCGCTGACTATCTCCTCTCGGCCAACCAGGGCGAACCGCTCTTGCCGCTCGCCCGCGTGGCCTCAGGCGGGGAATTGTCCAGGGTGATGTTGGCGATGAAGACGGTCCTGGCCGAAGCTGATCGCGTGCCGGTCCTGATTTTTGACGAAGTGGATTCAGGAGTGGGCGGGGCGGTGGCCGCGGTGATGGGACGACGGCTCCGGGATTTGGCGGACTATCACCAGGTGTTCTGTATTACGCACCTGCCACAGATCGCCTCCCAGGCCGAGTGCCATTTCGTCGTTGAGAAGGCGGTGAAGCACAAGAGAACCATGACCCGAGTGAGACAGCTCGATCAGGCTGGACGGCAGGAAGAAATTGCCCGGATGCTGGGCGGGCTGACGATTACCAAGGCCGTTCGCCAGACAGCGGCCGAAATGATCGGAGAGGCGTCCCGGAATCGTTGAAGAAGTTGATGGGGGGATCGATCCTGCTCAGAGTTCGGGGATGGGCATCGGCCTCGCGGACATCGCCAACGCCGGGAGAGAGGCTTTGCACTCGTTGATGACGCGCGCGAACACATCGGTGAGCATGGGATCAAAGCGGGTGTCTGCCTGGAGGGTGATCTGTTGAACGGCCGCTTCGATCGGCAATGCTTGCGGCGTGGGGTGGTCCGTGATCAAGTGATCGAATGTTTGGGCAATGGAGACGATGCGGGCGAGCAGGGGAATTCCCTCACCCTGCAATCCGTACGGGTAGCCGGATCCGTCATACCGTTCGTGGTGATAGGAAATGATCTGGCCCACCTCAGCGGGAAGGCCAAGCGGGAGAATCATCCGGGCTCCGATTTCGGGATGGCGTTTGAGCCGGTCCTGCCCTGTGGTCTCATGCCTCTCGGTCTTGGAAAGAAAGTGATCCTCCATCGCGATGTTGCCGATATCGTGGAGGAATGCTCCAAGCGCGAGGGATTTCTGTTCGGACAAGCTCAGGTTCAAGCGATTGGCCAGCAGCGTCGAGTAGAAGCTGACGCGACTGGAATGGTTGAAGAGCTGCCGGTCTTTTGCCTCTAACAAGTCCGAGAGGAGCGGGATCAAGCTGGTGGAGGCACCAAACCGTGGGTCGGACTCCTGTTTCGCTTTCGTCAGCGAGGAATACTGCTCACTGAGGCGTTTCCAGGCTTGCTCACTCTCACGCTCGGCTGCTGCAAGCTCCCCCGAGTGCTTCAGGAAGCTTCGCAAGCAGTCGAGACGTTTCTTCTTCTCCAGTGTTTGATTGATCAGCGTAATCAGTTCGGTCACGTTGAACGGTTTGAGCAGATAGCCTGCCGCCCCGTGTCGAATCCCTTCCATGGCTGATTTGAGGCTCCCGTACCCGGTGATGATGATCACTTCCACGTCCCCGTGCTCGATTTTGATGTCTTGCAGCAGGTCAAGGCCCTGCCGGTCAGGGAGCTTCTGATCGAGCGTCACCAAGTCAACGGGGTGTTCCTTCAGCACTCGCATCGCCACTTGGCCATTTTCAGCCACTTGGATATTGAAGAATGGACGGAGGATCACTTTGAGTGCGTCGCGAGGGCCAGCCTCGTCCTCGACCACCAGAATGGTGGGTTTGAGGGAATCGGGAATCATCATGGGGACCTTACTCATAGGCAGTCTTGTACTTCATGCCTACGTGTTTGTCAAGCAATTCCAATGCCATAGAGACCTTCACTCATCGGCCTCTCAACCTGCGGGGCATTAGAGCAAGGACCTCGCTGTTAGGAGTGGTGGATTGGTTCAGGAGAGGTCCTGAAGAGAACCAGTTCGCAACGTGACTCCTACGGCGCTGTGCAAAATTGATAGCACGTGTGTCATTCTTGATACATCTGTGTCTGGTCATTGACCACTTGGGGTTCGGGTCGGCTGATTCCCAAGGTATCCATCCTGTATTTGAGCATCCGGCGGCTGATTCCCAGGGCGGCTGCGGCGTGAGTCTGGACGTAGTTCGTTCGTTTGAGTGTGTCCAGGATAATCTCTTTCTCAAACTCCATCACGGCTTTTTCGAGAGAGAGCCGGCCTGAGAGGGTGTCTTCGCGCAGGGAAGAGGAGCGCGTGTCGGTTCGACAGACAGCGGGGAGGTGCTCAGGGAGGATCACGTTTCCCTGCGACCAGACGATTGCTTGCTCGACTACATTTTCGAGTTCCCGAACGTTGCCCGGCCAGGAATACTTCATAAGTAACTCGAGGGCCTCCTTGGAGAATTCCTGGCTGGGGCGTTTGTCCTCCTCGTTCCGCTTGGCCAGAACGTGCTTGGCGAGGAGAGGGATGTCTTGCGCCCGGTCACGCAGGGCAGGCAGGAAGAGTGTGATCACGTTGATCCGGTAGTAGAGGTCTTCCCGAAACTGCCCTTGCCGAACGAGATCCTCCACATTCTTGTTGGTCGCGGCAATGATTCTGACATCCACTTTGATTGATTGAGTGCCACCGATCCGCGTGAACTCGCGTTCCTGCAGGACCCGGAGCAGTTTTGCCTGGGTGGCGGGGCTCAGATCGCCGATCTCGTCGAGGAAGAGGCTGCCGCTGTGCGCAAGCTCGAACTGCCCCACCCGGCGTGCGGAGGCGTCCGTAAAGGAGCCTTTCTCATGTCCGAACAGTTCGCTCTCGATCAGTGTTTCCGGCAATGCCGCGCAGTTGAGCGGGATAAACGGGCGATCCCGGCGGGGGCTGTTGTAGTGGATCGCGCGAGCGACCAGTTCCTTGCCCGTTCCGCTCTCGCCGGTGATCAGCACAGTCGTTCGGCTGTCCGCGACCTGCTCGATTTTTGAATAGATCTCTTGCATGCTCGGGCTCTTCCCGACGAGGTTGTGGAATGAATAGCGATTGGCCACTTGCGCGCGGAGATATCGGACCTCCCGTTCGAGGTCATGTGTGTCGAGAGTTTTGGCGACGATCAGACGGAGCTCTTCGACGTCAAACGGTTTGGTGACATAATCGGCCGCCCCCATTTTCATGGCATCCACAGCCGTTTTGACCGTTTTGGTGCCCGTCAGCATGATCACGGGTATGCTCTGGCCCTCCGATCGGATCGTCTGCAGGACCTCCAATCCATCCGAGCCCGGTAGCATCACGTCCAGGATGACGAGGTTCGGAGCGTCCTGCCGGAACAGGTCCAGGCCTGTCCGCGCGTCCGGGGCGCAGGACACTTCGTAAATCGGTTCGAGGACCGCCTTCAGAGTGGCGCGAATGCCCGGTTCGTCATCGACCAACAGAACCCGTTTCTTCATACCCCTCCCGCACGGTTGACGGATGGGATTGCATCGGGCTGAGCAAAAGAGAAGTCATCCCAGACGGACAGGCTCAGGCAAGAGGGCCCGTCGGTGTATCGTCTCGGGAGGCGAGGGGTTCGCACAGAGATGAAGCGGCCTCGTACGGTCGCGGCAATGCCCTTGAGGAGACCGCTGAACGCGCAAAACTCCATGCTCGGCCACAGGTGCTCGTTAGATTAGGATCAGGTATGCAGGCAGGAGTATACACCGTGCTAGGATTTTCAGCCAGCAGAATCCGGTTTTTCAGCGACTGCAATATACACTTGGTTCGCGAAGGTGGAATAGAGGCGAGGCCGTACCGCGCCACTGGCAATCAAGAGTATAAGGAGTTTCTGCTTATCGAAGAAGCGAAACAGCCCGGCTCGTTCTCCCTGCAGAATCTTTCCCAAACTGCCCACAAGCTGTTCGGCCTCCTTCACGTCATCTGGCCGTCGGGCCGTGCGCCTCAGGTTGCTCGCGATGGGAGCCAAATCCGCATAGGGCTTGAAGCTGGCCATGACCAACTTTCCCCGGGGCGACAGCACCCGCATCAGCTCGCGCAGGGTGAACAGGGGGTCCTGGAGGTACCCGATAACCAGATTGCAGAGAATGCGATCGAACTGATTGTCGCGGAACGGAAGGGGCCTGTTCAGATCGACGAGGCTCAGAGAGGCTCCGACGGGCGGTCGCGCGATGGAGTCGGCAGCAAACTGTCCCCGGAGTTCATCTGCCGCGTTGCTCAGGTTGCGTCGAGTCAAAGCGAGGGCGCGGGGGACAAGGTCCACGCCGACATAATGGGGCGGACGAAACTCCGGTCCCCTGCTGTGCAGCCGACGGTAGGCGTAGTTGAGCAGAAGAAACATGCAGAACGTGCCGTTCCCACAGCCAGCGTCCAGAATGCGCTCTCCCCTCTCCAATGGTCCCAACAGATCGTAACTATGGTGCAGGAGTTGCCAATAGTCGGGAGAATTGGCGAGGCCACGAAGGGATTCCAGATACTCTCCCCAAAACTCAACCGCTTCGGCTTTCGTCAATCGCTGTTGGAGTCTGGCTCGCTCGCGCTCTATTCGTGTTTGGCGAGCGATTTCACGCGGCAACGGCTCTCGCACTGGTCCTTTGGAGGACAAGGGGTAAAGCTGTTCAAGACAACTGGCGGCCACTTCTCGGTAGATCGCCAGATCCCGTTTCGGATTCTCATGGAGGCGGTAGGACGGCTCAGGAAGAACGTATGACCCTCGAAATCGGGGACCTAAGGCGGTCTGTGGCTGTGTCACCGAGTCGTGGCGAGCCGCCGCACCGTTCTCCGACGTAAACAGGATGACAGGGGTGCGGATCTGCTCTGCGTCCTTCACCGTCGTTTTAATGTCGGCGTATCCTCCTTTCATGGCGTCTTCCAGCCAATGATCCGCATTGATCGTGCAGCCTAACAGGTTGATCACGCCCAGCCGATCCCCTCGCGCGTGGATGTCGATGAGGTCTTTCTGGTGGACCGACAGCAAGGCGGCTTTCACATCGAGGATACTGCTGAGGAGAACCAGGAGAGTGACGCGACGATCCTGAGCGACGGCTTTGAGGGCGACGCGAGCGGCGAGGCCGGTCGCGACCAATACAATGGGACTGGCCGGCCATGTGCGTTGCGCATAGTCCAGCAATTCATGCAGATCCTGCTGCATGGAGGTCAACGTGGTGTTGACGATGCTCCCGTCGCTTTCCCCCACATGGTCGGTGTGATCGTAGCGGAGGACATGGAATCCATTGCTGGCGAGGTAATAGGCCAGCGCGATGTACTCCTTCTTCGTTTCGCCGTAGGATGGTGAGATGATCACGATGGGGGAGACAGGAGGGAGTGTGTCCCGAGGCTTGTCGTGGTACAACGCGATACGCTGGCCTCTCTTATTCCAGCACTCTGTGAGCATGCTGACCAACCTGGTCGGTTCCTCCCTCCCGTCAACACGGAAGGGAGTGGTTAGCAATCGTGCGATCATCTGTTCAAGAACTTGTTCAGCCTCCTCGTTGATATGCAAGAGTCGAATGCCGACGAGCAGAGGACTGCCTGAATCGCCCGCCGTCCCTACTTCCGGAACGGTCGTGTCAGGGGCCATCCAGACGACTTCTCCGGTCACGGTGCAATCGGACGAGACAGCCACGGCGCCGGTCGACTGAGTCGCGAGCAGATCGGAGGGGGGAGACAGATGCAGAAGAAGACGACGCCCGAGCAGGTATTGCTGCGCGCGAACTCGCAGACAGACACCGCCCGTGCTGAGGTTGACGGTGGCGCCAGCATAGTGGCGAGTTCTTGAGGAAGAGTCTTCAGGCTCGACACGGACTGGGAGGGCCAGGTTCACTCGAACGGCCAGCCGGTATTCCGGGGGATCGCCCTCTTCTTCTTCGGAAGAACTTGAAGGCAACGCGGTGGACTGGACGGCTCCGGTCCCGGCAGGGCTGATTTCCAGCAGAAGATCCCCAGCCTCTTGGGGAGTCAGCAGGGCTGTGACCGTGACCGAAACGGACCGTTCCTGGAGGCCGTCGAGAAGTGAGGCAAGGATCAGTCTTTCATCATTCCCAAGCTCCCCAAATTCGATGGCGAGGCCCAGCGCAGATTTTGCCGCAGCTTCACCGAGCCGGTCGGCCACCTCACGGATGCTCCGGAGTGTCGCCGGCAGCCCCATCACCCCCACATCGCTGATGAGGCTAATCCGGACCGGTTGGTTCTCGGTGGCGAACAGCACGCCTTCGCACACGATATAGGCACCGCCCAGGCTGAGGTTCAGCGTGGTTCCTTCCCAGGCTGTGTCTTTCAGAATCAGCCGGGTCTTGAGCCGCACCTCGATTCGGGGCGCGCCTCGTCGTTCGGGGTGCGGGAGGACCGGTTCCTTTTCCAGTAGGGTCACGGTGTCTGGCTCGTGAGGAGGCGAAGTGCGAAGGGGAGGTGGCTGCCCTTGAGACTCTTCTGCTCCCGCGACGGGACCGGCCTGCGGTGCCTGGAGCGTCTCGATAGCCGGCAGCCAGACTCGCATGCGAGTCCCAACGGCAGAAGGACGGTCCACCTCGATGACCCCGCCATGTTCCTGAATGATCCGGGAGGCGGCCGTCCACTCGATGCCGGACTCGCCGGCGTCTGTTTTCTCGCGATCAGCCTTCCCCTGACCTTCGGACGTGATTGCGATCTCCACATAGGAAGTGCCAGCCGGAGCTGGCAGCGAGGCGGACAGAGAAGAGATTTCTCCGGCTCCAACCATCCTCGTAGTCACGCGTAGCCGGCCTCCCTGACCGGCCTCCTGTAGCGCACGCCCGCTCTGAGTGATCAGACTCAGGAATGCCTGCTGGAGTCGCCCGGAGTCCGCGAAAACCTCGGGCAGTGTCCGGTCCAGGTGCGATTCGACCTGGATGGAGTGAACTCGTAGCTCGGTGCCTGCACGGGAGAGGACCTCCTCGAGGACGCGGGTGATTGAAACGGGAAGGCGTACCGGTGGTTGAGGCTCGGTATAGGCGACCAGAGCTTTGCCGATCTGTGCCGCGCGGGAGGCCTGCGACGCGACCACCTCTAGCTGATTTTCCAGCTGCAGATCCTGGACCTTCTTCAACAACCGCTCGGTATCGTCCAGGATTCCGGTGAGCGGGCTGCTGAGCTCGTGAGCCACCTGGGCAACGGATCGTCTCAATTCCATCAACCGGTCGGTCTGGCGCAGTTGTTCCTCCAGGCGCTCGATACGTGCTTGTTCCTGCGTTTGCTTGTGGATGTCCCGAACGACACCGACCGTTCCGAGGAACTGCCGCTGGCGATTGTAGAGACCTGTGGCAGCGAGTTCGATTTCCCGGATGCTTGTCGGTGTCACAGTCCCGGTCTTGGTCGCCAATTGGAGTTGAAGGTTGCGAGTGGCTCTGACGCCCGTGCGCCGTTCGTTGAATCGCCGTTCGGCTATCCGTGCCGCATCCGAGTGGACGAGTTTCGAATAGTGACTCCCGATCAATTCCTGGGGGCTGTATCCAAGCTGAGTGGCAAAGTCGGGACTGACGTGCACGAACCGTCCTTCCGTGTCCAGCTCATAGACCATATCCGGCATGGTCTCAATCAGACGGATGTAACGCTCGTGGGTCAGATCCAGCCGCGTGCGCAGGTCTCGTTTTTCGAGGACCTCCCGCGTGACGATCATCAACTCTGTCAGGAAAGCTGGAGATTTCTTAAACAGGTAATAGTCTGCGCCCGCGCGCATCGCCTGGACGGCTGTCGTGGCATCGGTCTGCTCGGTCTGCACGATGACCGCGGCGTTCGGGGCCCGCTGCCTGAGTTCCGGGAGAATGTCCAGCCCGCTGCGGGGTGACAGTTGCTCGTCCAGCAGAATGACGTGCCAATCCTGTTTGGATGCCCATTCCAAGGCTTCCTCTGCAGAATAGACCGCTTCCACCCGACAACCGGGATAGAACCCACGCATGCTGATCGTGACCAGCTTGATCTCCTCGGCTTGCTCGTTCACAAGCAGCAAGGTGATCGGGTCGGTCTGCGGCATCAGATCCTCATCACGGTCGGAATGTTTGGCTAACGATGGCATGCGGGCTGCCGCGCATCGCTAGCCATAATAGAGGAGGACGGTCTTGAATGTCAGCCCACACGTAGGATCCACAAAGAGGATCACGGCTCGTCGGCATCGATCAGTCCTACTCGGCTTGAACAGGGCACAGTGGCGCCCCGCCCTCTGAGGGCTCTATTGAATAGCACGTTCCCCCAGGGCTTTGGCAATCCATTGCATGAGGGGGCAGCCCAACTTTCGTAGGGGGAAGGAGGAGCGGGAGGATTCAAGGCCAGAAGATCCGCAGAGCCGGGGTTGCCAGAACGGACCGATGCATCATCTGGATATATAGTGTGAAGTAGAGGTTTTTTGATCAGAACTATCTATATGCAGAGGCGGCTAGATATGGCTCCCTTCGAGTTGGTTGAAACACGCTAAGGAGGGACCAAAAAAAGCTGTCGTTTCAGGGGGTCACTGCAGCGGGGAGGTTCCGTCGGTTGGGCAGGTGCCGGGCGTCATGTATAAAAGGTAATTGCCCATGCCATGCTGGACGCGGGAATCGTGCAACGGATGGTGATAGACCATGACCATCTCATAGTCGTCTTTCCTGTTGACTGAGAATCCTCTGGCATCCTTGAAGACCTGATGAGGTTGAAAAGCCAGGAACTGGCCGTCCTGCTCCACGTCAGGAACGGTACGCAGCAGGGTTCGCTGCGACGTCTTGTTCTCCAGGGCGATCAAGAGCAGCTCGTCGTGGCCGTGCGGATAGGCGAACTTCACGCATCCGTCCATCCGGAATTTCAGCGGCGCCGACAGAACGTGCACGCCAGGCTTGATTTCAATCCCTTCGTCGGTCTGATCCTTGCCCCGCTGTCCGAACTTGCTGTAGCAGACGATGTTAACCCCGACCTGATAGACGTCCATCTCTTTGATCGGGGTTCCTTCCGGAGCCATTTCCATCGTGAAGGTGGCCATCACGTCTTTGGTGGGAGGGGCCTTGTGGTAGAACGCGACCACAGACATGAGCTTTTGCCCCTTTCCAAGTTTCACCCCGTAGCCATCAGGGAAACGGGCTTCGGTCAGTTCCAGGCCCGCGCCGCTGAAGAAGAGGGGCTCTCCAGGACAGGAAACGCTTTCCTTGTCGGTGTTGAGCATGAGGATATGGTGGAGGTACTGTTGCGGCAACGGCTTCCCATCCTTTGTGAACACAGCGGATTTGTAGCCGATGAGGTACATGTCTTTGGGAAGCTGGAAGGTGTGTTTGGGCATGCTGGCAGCCAGATCGCCGTCGTGTGGGGATGGCAGGTCAATGGGCCCGAACGTCAACGTGACGGTATTGCCTTCAATGGTGATGTTGGTGGTGGTTTGATTCTTCAAGGTCGGAACGGCGTGATCATGGCCGTGATTGTCTGCCGAGAAGGCCGGCGTCACACAAGCAAGAATCAACGCTGTGGCCACTACAGAGCGATCCATGTGTCCTCCTGACAAGTTGCCCAACATCTATGCCGACCAGGGGAGGCCTGTCCTCTTCGTCGGTCTGTCAGCGTATGGCGGCTGATGTCGGGGGCGGGGTCAGCCGCTTCCAGACATAACTGCCACCGTGTTCGCGTGGCGGAATATTGTTCCTCTCCCCAACCCGCGTGTACCACCAAATCCCTTTCGCGGCAGTGCCGTCCTCGGACAGCAGGACTTCGAACCCGCCTTCTCTGTCGTTTCCGGTCTGACGCCAGGTTCCCTGCCATTTCGGACCGGCAACTCCGGTGGTTGTCAACCTGCCGCCCTGGTGTGTATAGGAGCCGTTGCCTGAGCGGTCGAGCGTGGCCTTATAGGATTTGTCCTCCTCCTCGATCTCCCATTCTCCGCTCAGGTCAGGGGTCTCCAGTTCGTGAACGGTTCCAGACGCCGTCAGGATGGACGAGGACGGAAGTTGACTGGCGGGAAATGCGATGAGTCCTCGATTGCGAGAGGACTCGTGCCAGGAGGTCAGAACCCAGCCGCCGGCTCGGCGCTCCAGAACTCCGGTCTCGCGCAAAGCCAACAGGGTGCGCCGTTGATTGGAACCCTGTCCGATATACCGGATATAGTCCAGTTCCATCGCGAACCAGGCAGTCTCGCCGCGGGTCCAGACTGTTAATGCGATGATCGGGATCTCCAGCCGAGCCACCATCTCAAACTCCGCCTGCAGGTCTCGGGCGAGTTCGCCCCAGCCTACGTATTTTCGTCCCTCGATCGTATAGCTGATGATATCCACGTCGTGGGCGATCAGCCTCGAGAGAGTGGCAAGATCCTTCTCGGCGTTGGCCCGCACCAGGGCACGGAGCACGGCTTCCGGGCTGTTCGTGTCGGCGGCAATTCCAATTGGTTCGAAAAAAGTGAAAAGGAGGATGACCCAGGACCAGACACGGAGACTGTGCATCAGGCGCATGCAGAGAGTTCCTGCAGGGTTGGTATCATGCCGAGCATGTGAGCTCGAGGCAGTGCCGAATTAATTGAGGTAAAATTACATGGCACGGCGCTGCTTGTCAAACAGTTTTTCCTGCGACAGCCTGTCAGGCCGTCGCGGCGCAGACCACGACGGTCACGTTGTCTTCTCCGCCGCGCCGATTGGCTTCTTCCACGAGCGCGAGACAGGCGGCTTCTGGTGATCTGCCTGCGTGAAGGAGTATGTCGGCAATCCGGCCGTCGTCCATCATCTTGGTCAGTCCATCCGTACAGAGCAGGATCAGATCGTCTGGTTGGAGCCGGTGGGTCGAACTATCGGGCTCGACGACGTCCCCAATACCCAGCGCGCGGGTCAGGACATGGCGCAGGGGATGCGTGGCAGCGTCCTCCGGCGAGAGCTGGCCGCTCCGGACATGTTCTTCAACCAAGGAATGGTCCTGCGTGAGCTGGAGCAGGGCACCAGCGCGGAGGAGGTAGGCTCGGCTGTCGCCCGCGTAAGCGAGACTCAGGTGCGGGATCGAACCGGACGGGATGCTGAGCACGACGATAGTGGTGCCCATGCCGCCCAGGAGTGGATGCTCGAACGCGTGTTTGCAGATGGTGTGGTGGGCGGCTTCGGTGAGCTGGCGCAACTGGGTCTCAGTCCAGGCTTGCCCAGCCTGAGACAAGCTGTCTGTGCCGGCCTGTCTTCTGACCTGTTCCGTGATGGACTCCACCGCCAATCGACTGGCCACGTCCCCCCCCGCATGTCCTCCCATGCCGTCGGCCACGATCCAGAAGCCGACATCATTCAGCACCGCAAACGCGTCCTGGTTGGAAGAACGGACTTGCCCAATGTCTGTGAGTCCTGCTCCCCGCCAGGTGATGCTCTGAGCCGTCTTGCTGCGTGCCATCATCAGAGATCTAGCCCTTCGGTCCGTATCGTGCAGCCAGCCTGCTATAGAGCAATTCTGCCAGTGGTTCTAGATTGCGCGTGTCGGCCTCGTTGTACCGAAGCAAGCGGTCCCGCGCAGGCCTTTCTCCATTGCCCCAGGCGTGCCAGAGCCTGACCGCGTCCCACCCGTCCAGGCCTTGAAGGTCCGGTGCTCTCCGAATGCCCATCCGTCCCTCGATGTGTTTCAGGCCTCCGTCAAGGCCGAGACGGCGTGCGGCAAAGCAGAGGTCCAGGTGCGGATGATCCAGGACGACGCCGGGAAACGTGGCGCGCAGGTACGGCAGATCAAACCGGCTGCCGAAGAAGGTGACGACGAGATCGTAGTTGGCCAGCTCCTGGTTCAGCCGGTGTTCGGTGAGCGACTCCCCTTGTACGAGACTGGTCATACGGCCATTGCCATAGAGGCCGACGACCGTGACCGCGTCGGCGGTGGGAGGACCACCGGTGGTCTCGATGTCCAGATAGACGGTTCGTGATCGGAAGGTGTCGAACAGGCGCCAATGGTCACGAGGCTTGAGACATTTCGAGAAGTATCGGGAGTGTCCGGCCTGGAGATGGACGACGGCCGAAGAGATGGTGGCATCATACAGACTCTTCCGCTCCGGTGAGAGGCCCGGAATCGAGCAGCGGGCAAGGAATGTCCGCCAATCCCTCACGCCGCTTTGCCAGAAGCGACGTTCCGTCTCTTCGCCGACGCCCTTCAGCAAGATGAAGGTGGATTGAATCATGAATGCCCTGAGTTTGCAGCCGTCACAGGTGGATTCTAGCCTTGATTTCATGGGGGAAACAAGATACATTCCGCCGGGAACACGCCGTCACAGGCGTGAGTGACATGAAGCGCGTGCGCACAGCGGGCATCGCAGGAAGGGGACGCAGGTTCCTGGACCGTTCGGTGTGATGGGAGACGGAACGCGGCGGATCAAAATTACGGTGGGGTCTGTGAGTCTCGAGGCCGAGCTGAAGACCAACAAGACCGCTGAGGCCATTTATGCGGTGCTCCCGATTGAAACGACCTTCAACACGTGGGGGGAGGAGTTCTATTTCAAGATGCCCGGCGTGAAGGACCATCGCGAGACTGCGACGACGCAGGTCAAGGTCGGCGACGTGGCCTTTTGGGGCGCGGGCGAAGTGCTGGCCATCTTCTTCGGCCAGACGCCGATGAGCATGGGCCCGGATCCGGTCCCGGTCGACCGGGTCAATGTGGTGGGGCGTCTTCTCGGAGACGCCACCCTGCTGCGACAGGCCATGTCCGCTGCGAAGATCAAAGTCGAAAAGGCCTGACCAGTATCAGTGATGCCGGATGAAGCTCTCGCGGGGACGTATCAGCCACCTGACTGAGTCGCTCGTGTCGCGCCTTCAAGAGGAAGGCCATGCCGAGGTCGTGGGGGAGAAACAAGTCCTCATCGAAGCGTTGGATCGCGCCATTACACATGAGCTGCTCGTCGAGGATCGGCTGAACGCCGAGGTCCGTGAGCTGATGAAACGGTACGCGGCTGAGATCGAACGAGGGCAAGTGGACTATCAGAAGATGTTTACGATGATCAAGAACAAGTTGGTCAAGGAACGGGGCTTAATCCTGTAAACTGTTAGGCGTCAGGTGTGAGGCGTTAGGCGCGAGGGAATAAGAAGAGGGGATAAGAAAAGCCCCACTCCCATCGCCTTACACCTTACCCCTCACGCCTCACGAGCTGTTCGGATGTTACTCAGCGAAGACAAGATCAGCCATCTCTCACACGTTATTCTGACCTGCTTGAAGACAAGCCAGGCGGTTCGTCTCAAAGGGGATGAAGTCTATGCGCTGCGCGAGATTAAACGGGTGCTTGCGTCGGAGTTGGCTCAGGAGGAAGAGATGGATCGTATCGTGCGTGCGCGGTTGGCCTCGTATTCGCGTCCAATCGTTGAGGGGAGTCAGGAATGGGAGGTTATGTACCGAAAGGCGTTGGAAGAGGAGTTTCACAAACGACGGAAGCTGTGAGGGCCACATGAGAATCTTCAGCATGATCGTGACTAGCCTCCTGCTGGTTGTGCTGCCTGCCTGCTCGAGCACCGAGAAGCCGAAACCGCGCTTGCCTTTGCCGGTCAGTTCAAGCGCCCCGCAAGCAGTGGTCACCGCCACTCAACAGGGGATGCGCGCGTATCAGGAGGCGCAGTATCAGGAGGCCAAAACCCAGTTTGAGCTGGCCGTGACCGGCGCCCCGAATTCGGCGGAATCGCATTACAACCTGGGACTGGCCTTATTCGCATTAGGGGAGACCGACCAAGCCCGCGAGCAATTCATGGAGGCTGCCAATTTGGCGCCCGGTAACAAGGTCATCTGGGACTCGCCGGCGCTGCGTCCATTTGGATCGCCGGATTCCACGATCCCGAAGAAGACGAAGGAAGACAAATACTCCACCCAGCGGCCATCGTTTGGTGGCGTGGGACCACGGTAATGCGATGTCCACGTCCACGTGTTCCCCCGTGCGGTCGGATTGTTCCGCATCGAGTCGCCCACACCGTCCGCCACGCGACGGTGAGCCTTCACCCCGAACCACGGGGAGGAATGTGTATGATATTCCGCGAAGCGTATCCCCCGAAACCACGGGTGTAAACCCGTGGTACGGGGTTCACCGCGCGACCAAGATGGAAAACACGAAATGGCACCAGAGCTGACGGTCGGAGAGAAGGCGCCGGACTTTTCTCTTCCGAACGAAGCCGGCAACATGGTGACCCTCACGAGCCTCCGAGGCAAACAGGTCGTGCTCTACTTCTATCCCAAGGACGATACGCCGGGCTGCACCAAAGAAGCCTGCGGGTTCCGCGACTCGCTCCCGCCAATCCGGAAGGCAGGCTCAGTCGTCTTGGGCGTCAGTCTGGACGGCCAAGAGTCTCACCGGAAATTTATCGCAAAGCACGGCTTGCCCTTTTCACTGCTGAGCGATGAGGATGCAGCGGTGTCGAAGGCCTACGGAGTGTATGTGGAAAAGAACATGTACGGGAAAAAGTATTGGGGGATCGAGCGCAGCACCTTTGTGATCAGCCCTGACGGGACCATGAAAGCGATCTTCCGCAAAGTGAAGGTGGACGGTCACGTCGAGGAGGTGCTGGCAGCCCTCAAGTCGTGAGGCGAGAGGCACTAGGCGATGGGCTATGGGCCAAAGGTACAGAATGAAGTTTGCGCAGCTTTCCTATTACCCATCGCCTCTAGCCCATAGCCTGTTGTTATGGGCAGCCGCCAGAAAACCTGGCATGGGGTACGGGCCGCCTCGCTCTCGATCGTCGCGGGGCTTGGACATTTGTATCTCGGGAAGAAGCGGGGATATGCCATTGTTGGGGTGGGGGCCACGCTGTTCGTGATCTCTCGACTGTTCTGGCAACCGGCTGAACTCCTGTATCTCAGCCTGGCGATCTTTTCCGCCGGGGATGCCTACGCCATCGCCAAGCGCGGGTATGGCCTCATGTAGCTGAGCGCAATCGGCCCCCGTGGAGTCGTTCCTTTCTCTTCCTTTCTGCCCGCTCGAGGGCGGGCCCTCGAGTCGGGACTCCTGACCGTCCTCCACGCAGAGGGGTGTGGTGGCCAAACGATCTGCAGGCAAGTCGCGTCAAAGGGACCTCCCGCGCATCAAAACGGTTCCTCCTGGTCCCAAAGCGAGGGCCTGGGTCGCGCGCGACGAACAGGTGCTTTCGGCGTCCGCGACGCGCATCTATCCGCTGGTCGTGGAGCAGGCACGCGGAGCGATGGTGGAGGACGTGGATGGGAATCGCTACCTGGACTTTACGGCCGGCATCGCGGTGGTGGCAACGGGACACGCTCATCCGAAGGTGGTCCAAGCGATCCGACAACAGGCGGCACGCTTTATCCACATGGCCGGGACTGATTTTTATTATCCGGCACAGGTCAAGCTGGCTGAAGCGTTGAATCGGATTACGCCCGGGAAGGGGACCAAGCGCACGTTTTTCAGCAACTCCGGCACCGAAGCCATGGAAGCGGCTTTCAAGCTGGCCCGTTACCGGACCCGCCGTCCACTGACCATCGCGTTCCTGGGAGCCTTTCACGGACGCACGATGGGCTCCCTCTCGCTGACCGGGAGCAAAGCGGCGCAACGTCGCCATTTCTCGCCGCTGGTCCCGGGGGTCACCCACGTGCCCTACGCCTATTGCTATCGCTGTCCCTATGGCCTGACCTACCCTTCCTGCAAGATGCACTGTGTGAACGTGATCCGAGACGTCTATCTGAAAACCGTCGTGCCGCCGGAGGATGTGGCGGCGATCGTGGTGGAGCCGATCCAAGGGGAGGGAGGGGTCGTCGTGCCCCCTCCTGAGTTCCACCCCATGCTGGTCGAACTGGCACGAGAGTTTGACATGTTGTATGTCGTGGACGAGGTGCAAACGGGGATGGGCCGCACGGGCAAGATGTTTGCCGTCGAGCACTGGGGCGTCGAGCCGGATATCCTGGCGATCGGAAAAGGCATTGCATCCGGGCTGCCGATGGGAGCGACCGTCGCGTCGGCAACGGTGATGAACTGGAAGGCCGGCGCGCATGCGAATACGTTCGGTGGAAACCCGGTGGCCTGTGAAGCGGCGCTGGTGACCATCGAACTACTGGAGCAGACCTTGGTCGCGAACGCCGCTATGGTCGGCGGACATCTGCTGCGGGGACTCGAGGAGTTGAAGGCCCGTCACCGGTTGATCGGCGATGTCCGTGGGAAAGGGCTGCTGATCGGGGTGGAATGCGTGCGGGATCGTGAGACGAAAGAGATGGCGATCCAGGAACGGAACGACATCATTCAGCGCTGCTTTCGGAAAGGCTTGCTGCTGCTCGGGTCCGGTCAGAACGTCATCAGGATCGTGCCTCCTCTCACGATCACCAGGCATGAAGCCGATGCGGCGCTGGACATTTTGGATTCCGTGCTCACGGATGTGGAAGGCGGCTGATTGAGTGGGACAACGTTGGATGGGCTCCGGGACTGCAACCGCTGGACTGGTGCTGACCCTCCTGCTCATCGGTGCGCTGGAGGCAGCGCCGGCGGTCCGTGCGGCGGACAAGATCGCCGGGAGCCTGATCGTACGAGATGCCCTGACCATGCCGGGCCGTCCGGTCATGCTCCAGGCGCGGTTGGTGCACGACGGTCTCCTCCAACAGACCGGGATCGGTGGCGAACAACTCGAATTTGTGGTCGCGGGGAAAAAGATCGGGACGGCCATGACGGGAGGCGACGGCCGCGCGTTCCGAGAACAGACGCCCCGGATGCCGGGCAATCAGGTCATCACGGTCCGACTCGTCCCGAACAAGCGAGTCGAGAGTCCTGAGGCGACCGCCACGCTGGCTTGTTGGGAACGGCGCCGCCCGATCCTGCTGGTGGAAGCGGCGGCTCTGGCGGAGATGCCCAGGGCTCCTTCATTCCCAATCCCTTCCTTGCCCCTGGAGATCGCTGATCTTGCCGGTCTCCCTCCTGCCCCTGATGCGGCCGAGGAGCTGAAGCGGCTGGCCGAGTTTTTCTACAATGTGATCTACCTCTCCTCGTCCGACCGCCAGGAGATCGGCAAGAAAGAGGACCTTCGGGCATGGCTTCGGCAGCACCGATTTCCGACCGGGTTGTCGCTCACGGTCAGTCCTGGCGAGACAGCCTTGTCGGAGAAAATCGATGAGCTGAAGGCCGAGGGCTGGGACAATCTGAAAGCCGGCATCGGGCGAACGCGCAAGTTCGCCGAGACTCTCGTGGCCCATCGGATGACGGTGGTCATCATGCCGGCCACGACGCGTGATGAAGAAGTGCCGAAAAAGGCAATCCTGGCCAAAGATTGGAAGGAGGCCAGAAAAAAGCTGCAGAGTTGAAAGAGCCGCTTGCGGCCATATCCCCTCAATCCCTCCCGACGCGACTCATAACTGAAACGGAGATAGTGCCTCACCAGCGCGTATCGGGCGGTGCCAGTGAGGAGATCAAGTGTCTGGCGTTGCTGGCCGAAGCTCCTGAGTCAAGAGAGTTCGCTGCCTTCTTACGAGGGGGTAATGAGCCCGTCGCTTTCTGCAACGGTCTATGCTATGGTAGACGCATCTGGGCATGAATGAGCGGCAACGAGCAAGTGCTGCAAATTTTCTCTATGATGTAGCCAAGGGGGTCGCACTCATCAGCCTGGTCAGTCCCTGGGTCACAGGCCAAGCCTCGTGGGTGCTCATTACCCTCGGAGCGGTGTGGGTCGCGGGATTATACCTCTGGGCCTATTGGCTGGAAGGAGACCGCCGATGACGTTCATGGAACAAGTTTTTGCCGTGTTCGCCGTGCTCACGATCCTCGGCGCCTCTGTGACCTACTGGCGGAGTCATCGGCGTCGCTAGCGGTTCAGAGCCGGATTCGCCTGCTCGTTTCGTTTACGTACTTCCTAGTCCCCTCCCTTCCGTCACGTCTGTCCAACGGGTTGAAGCATGGGATAGCCTGTTACACGGCTCTCACATCCGAGATTAGCGAGGCGTGGAGGCAGAGTCACACAACCGAGGTCATGTCGAGCGATGGCCGGCGAAGTCTGCTCCATTCCGGCGTGATGCGAAGCGGAAACGGCACATCACCACAAATCAATACTTAAGCCTGCCCCCATGTTTTAAACATCCCATCTTTCAAACGGCGACGGACATAAAACCGATGATGGCACTCCCTGCAACGCCACGGGTACCATCTAAACAGTCTGCAGACGAAGTCCTGCCCGCCGTGCCTGAGAGCACGCTTCGAATCAGATGATGAGCACTGTGGACAAGTCACCTTCACTGTTACATCACCCCTCTCTCTGGAAGGAACGGGGATAAGTTGAGTGGAAGGAAATTCGACGCGATGCGAGGCGACCCACCCCAGCCTTCTAAGAGGTCGCCTTGGCACATGCCACTGCGGGCCCAGCAGCACCCGCGATTAGGTGAGACTCTCACTGCTCCATTCGTGGTCATACGCTCAGGACCCAGCCTCAGGGATATCCTGTTTACGGACGAACCGCTTGGCCATTGACCTTCTGAACCTCGTGCGCCAGGACATCGACTTTATGTGCAGCAGCCTGCACGGTCTTATGGGAAAACCCACTGAGGAGATCCGCCAGCCTTTCCGTCGTGGGGGCGAAGGCGATCGTACTGGCGATCTGGCTGAGTCGAGTTCCCAAGGACTCCTGGAGTCGTTGGGTCATGGCCTGCTCGGCTTGGCACGGTTTGGAAAGGGCGAGCTCCGCGACTTGCGGCCGCTGCATCGAGACAATCGTCAGACTGCCCGCGAGGCCCGCACTCGCTCCGACGCTTGTCTGGGCTTTCAGCACATTGAGGAGCAGGACAAAGCCATCCGTCGAGCTCGCTTTGACCAGGTACCCCTTCGCCCGCAAGGTGTGGGACAGGGCAGCTTCCACGGCTTTGGATGCAGGGTCTTCACCGCCGTTCAGGATCGAAACCGTTTGCCCGAAGGCGGATGGAATGGATACGGCAAAGAAGACGACGACAGCGAGCCAAGACATGGCGCCCTCCTCCCTGGCCCGGTGGATGCGATCTGAACCAGGCCTCAGGTCAGAAGGATACCCTGTCGGTTCTCCGGGAAACCATCCTGCGTTAGAGTGGATACCACCCCCAGTCGGTGGGGATGGGAAGGGAGTGCCTCAATGGGTCGGTTTCTTGGCTAACACCTCGCCGAGGCCGATGATGAAGTAGGAGATTTTGGGTCAGACATGAGTATGGACTTGCGATAGCCGCTCTTTCACAGTTTTGGTCAATACTCATGCCCCACCCCATCTTTTCTGGCGATTGCTTTGATTCTCTTTGCCTGGTTCCTGATTTCAACTGGGTGAGCAACGGACCATGGAGTTTGTCATTTTCATCCTCGCCGGCTGGTGGTCTGTGCGTTTGGCATGCTCATTGTCATCAAGTATACCGAGAAGCACTGAGTCCAGCCGATCGACCTGACCAATATTCCCCAACGGAACCCCTGACAAGGACGTATCCCCCGCAAGTAGCATGATCCCCTGCTAAAGCTGCATGGATTCTTCACGCCTGATCGGTCTACGCTGCCCCGTTCCTTGGGATCATGCCACACGTCATCAAGTAGGCGAACGATGCCCCAGGCGCCTAAAGATGTCGGACCTAACGTCAAAGTCGTTTTCCGACGTGCCTGCCCACTGGATTGCGGACGGTAAAGGCCGGCCCCGTTGGGTCGTGGCATGAACACACATCACGGAGACCCATGATGAGACATGTCAGTTGGGGTAGAACCGTACAACTGTGGTGGTATCGCGGTCTCCAAACTGCGAGCGGCGTTCGCCGGTGGACGTACTCACTTATATTCCTGACCAAAGA
>VBOJ01000002.1:39903-42372 GCA_005877775.1 Nitrospirota bacterium
CTGCATACGGCGGATGTGGTATCTGAGGGAACCAAAAGGAAGCGCGAGACCCAGTAGAGCGATCAATCCATGGCCAGAATTCTCGTCATTGATGATGACCAGCGCCTCCGTGATCTGCTCCATACCGTGCTCCAGCGCAAGGGGCATGAAGTCGTGTTGGCAGAGAACGGAAGCACGGGCGTCGAACGTTTCCGGCAGGAACGGCCGGATCTAACCATTCTCGACCTCAACCTGCCCCATCTGAATGGACTCGCGGTCCTCACACAGATTCGCGGCATCGACCCCCACGCGCCCGTGGTCATCTTGACCGGAGTGGGAACGGAAACAGAGGAGCAGCAGGCTCGCGTGTTGGGCGTGTCCGAAGTGTTACGCAAAGGATTCTCGCTCCATGCGCTGGGCGAGACCCTGAACCGGGTCCTGAACCAACCGCCCCCTCCGGCCTAGGCCGTCATGTCCCCGCAGCGAGGCGCGGCCGACGGGCCATGACGCGAAGCGCAAATGGCTTGTCACCACACATCAATCCTCATGCCTACCCCCCTCTTTTGATGCCCCGGGGGTAACCCTTTTGGGGGGACCGAACATGCCTTCTCTTTGCTAGCTTTCTATAGAGAGTATTCAGGTAGCACGCGGCATGTGAACTGGAGGGGGACATGAAGGTACACATTTCCTGGGTTGTAGTTCTAATGCTCTTGTTTGGCTCAGGGGTAATTCTTACCTCCCAACCGGCCTGGGCGCTCATATACAAGTGTGTGGACTCGTCGGGCCAAAGCATTTTCACTGACAGCCCACCGCAGATGAACCAGTGCCAGGTTGTCCACCAGAAAGTCTCTTCGGGACCCGCGTCCACTGTTCAGCCTTTGCCGTCAGCAGTGGGTCGCCACGAGTACGATGAGGCCATGGTGGCCAGTGCCGCTGCTCCGGTCTCCCGCGCGGGCCGTTCGCTGGTCGTGCAGGCAAGGCTTAACGGGACGCGCGACGCGAAACTAATTGTGGATACCGGTGCTAATATCACGGTCCTCTCGCGACAGGTCGCGCGGGATGCAGGCATCTGGCCCACTTCGTATAGCGGCAGCGTGACGTTGAACACCGCAGGTGGTCCCGTGCAAGCCGATCTGGCTCGCCTCGACGCCCTCGCAGTTGGTTCGGAGGAGGTGTCTCAGGTCTCCGTGGCCATCCACGATCTCCCTGAGGCACTGACCGGCGTGGATGGGCTCCTCGGGCTCTCGTTTCTGGATAAGTTCTTGGTGACGATGGATACTCAGAAAGGCGAACTGCAACTGCGCCGGCGTGAATGAGGACGGAAGGCAGAGAAGTTACAAGATGAGGCCACATTCCTGAGAGAGTTCCTACTTGTCTGTCGCGTGGCAACGGGCTGCGCCAGACTCAGTCCCTCGCCAGAAGATCCGATAGGCCTTGAGTCGTCACCGGAGCACACCCCTCGCCCGATTGTTGACCAGCACGTAGTCCCGTCGGCGCTGCCTCACCCTTGACACCTGCCCACGGAGGGCCTAGCCTTGACACAATTTTAGTTCCCAGACACAGTTAAAGGGGTCATGGATAAGGTGTGCGCCAATTGCGGGCTCCGGTTTCACTGTGAAGCAGACACGTCCGACTGCTGGTGCAAGGGCATCGCAGTGTATTAGAGTGTCCGAGCATGAGCGATGGAGCAGTACTCGGACTGTTTGTGTAAAATGTGTCTCTCTATGCTGCTCATCCACCCCAGTGTCTGGGGAATCGGCCGGAAAGATCGCCGCTAACAGGCGGCCAAGGTCATCACTTCGCGGATTGCCACTCCGGCATCGGCAATCTGCTGGTCTTCGAGTCCTTGCTGTCCGGCCATTGATGCAGGTGCGAAGTAGTTCATACCCCTGTGCCATGCCGATATGGTAGGTTATGCACTCCACTGGAAGAGTGTGGGGCGAGACTCCATGGCCAGAATCCTCGTGATTGATGATGACCCGCGCCTCCGTGATCTGCTCCACACTGTGCTCCAACGCAAGGGGCATGAGGTGGTGCTGGCAGAGACCGGAAGCCAGGGCGTCGAACGCTCCCGGCGGCGACGGCCGCCTGTGACGATTCTCGACCTCGACCTGCCCGAGTTGAATGGACTCGCGGTCCTCGCACAGATTGGCGCGATCGACCCCCAGGCGCCCGTGATGATCCTGACCGGAGTGGGAACGAAAGCAGACGAGCACCAGGCTCGGGCGTGGGGCGTGACCGACTTCCTCGAAAAGGGATTCTCCCTGCATGCGCTCGGGGGAGCGATGAACCAGGTGCTCAGCCATGTCTGAACCGGGCAGGGCGGATGAACGACGGCACTTCCCACGGTTTTGGGTTCAATTCCCAGTCTCCTTGATAACAGATGGAGTAAAGGTTGGCAAAGGCACCGTCGATGACCTGTCGGCGGGGGGCTGTGCGGTGAACAGCCAGGTGAACGTGCGAACAGGCGACTACGTGGCCCTGCAGCTC
>VBOJ01000219.1 GCA_005877775.1 Nitrospirota bacterium
ACCAGCTCAGGAAGAAAGCGCAGCCTATCTGGAATGTGCAGCTCAGGCACCCGTTTGTCGTCGCGCTCGGCAAAGGGACCCTGCCGGAACGGAAGTTCAAATACTACATCCTCCAGGATGCCCGGTTCCTGGGAGACTTGGCCCGCGTCTTTGCCGCCGCGGCGCAGAAGGCGCCTGATTCAGAGTCGGCGCTGCGATTCAACAAGCTGGCTGAAGAAACGATCACCGTGGAACGAAGCCTGCACGAGAGTTACGGCACCCGTTGGAACATGACGCCCAAGCAGATGACCTCAGTTCCGATGGCCCCCACCAACTTTGCTTACACGCGGCACATGCTCGCGGTCGCTGCCACCGGCTCCGCGGCCGAAATCACAGTGGTCGCGCTCCCCTGCGCCTGGATCTACTGCGTAGTCGGGCAGCATCTCCTGAAGAACGGTCCTCCGCGTCCCGACCACCCCTATCGTGATTGGTTGCTGCTCTATGCCTCGCCGGAGTTCGCGGAAGTCCAACGATGGATGCGGGCGAAAGTGGACCTGTGGGCAAAGACGGCGGGGCGTGAAGAGAAGCAGCGGATGGAGGAGGCGTTTGTGATCAGCTCGCGGTATGAGTGGATGTTTTGGGAGATGGCGTGGAACGAGGAAAAGTGGCCGGTTTGAAGAACAGGTGGAGGGACGGTCAGGCTAACCCTGTGCTCCCGGAACGCGCACGATCAGAATGTGCTCGTTCGACGGCCGCAGTTGGGCTAGCCTGACCGCCCCTCCAGAATATGGCAGACATCGGCCACAGGGAGGGAAGGGAGAAGAAAGCGCGCTCGACGCGCGCAGTAATAGGCGCCCTGTCATCTCCTCCCCATCTCACCGACCCAGTGAGGAGAGAGAGGAAGAAGTGATCGGTGGACGCGCGCAGTTACGGCAGACTGGTTAGCCTCATTTTATACGGTCGCAGCCGGAACCCTCTACTGGCCTCTCTCTAGTAAGCACAAAGGTTCCAGACACCTTCCTGTCATTTCGCATGGCAAATGAGATCATCTCATATCTTGAGGTGTGCCGCCGAGAAGGCGTAAGCCTGCAGCGTGGCATGAACTTCGGCTTGGGCGGGAATCATTCCGTGATTCTTATGTCCATTCGACCCAATGCTCCATACCAGGACGAGTTACAAGATGGAGGTTCGGTTCTGATCTACGAAGGCCACGATGAACCACGAAGTTCGGTCGTCTCCGACCCTAAACGTATCGATCAACCTGAGCGTACATCTTCCGGAACCCTAACCCAGAACGGCCTCTTTCACCGGGCCGCTCAGGAGTTTCGCAAGAAACTCAGGCCTCCCGAAAGAGTAAGTGTATATGAGAAACTTCGGCAGGGCATTTGGTCATACAACGGTGTATTCCAGCTTATTGAGTCCTGGCTCCAGCAGAGTAGCGGCCGTAAGGTCTTTAAGTTCAAACTTGTGGCTGTGGAAGGCGAGGAAGACCTCAGCACGCCGGTTCGAACGGATGCTGACCGGCGACGGGTGATCCCTACGCATGTGAAGCTGGAGGTATGGAGACGAGATGGAGGGCAGTGCTTTATCTGTGGTGCCAAAGATGAATTACACTTTGACCATGATGTTCCATTTTCAAAAGGAGGAACGTCTCTCGTAGCCGAGAACATTCAGCTCTTATGCGCTCGCCATAACATCGAAAAGCGCGATCAGGTACAGTAGACAAGAGGGATTAGCTGATGGACGGAGCCATGATGCTTGGATTAACAGCTGGGACCCTGACAACGGCAGCGTTTGTGCCGCAGCTCGCCAAAGCATGGCGGTCAGAATCCACGAGCGATCTGTCCTGGGGCATGCTGATCACGTTCAGCACAGGCGTCCTGCTGTGGCTGATTTACGGTGTGTGGATTGACTCCATACCGGTCATCCTGGCCAACGCGATTACCCTCCTTCTGCAGGCAGGTATCGTCCATCTGAAAATAAAATATGGCTAAGGGAAAATAAGCCGGTCGTTAGTCGGAACTGCCTATAGCGGTATTCGCGACACACGATATCTATTAGCGCGCCGGTCTCTTTCAAACGCATCCAGGAGTACGCCGAAGCAGAAGAAAAATCAACGGGCGAGGCGCTGGGGGAGGCTACTCGCTGATGAGAGTGCCGAAGGCGGCGAAGAGCTGGCCGGTGAGGTACTGGGTCGCTTCCGGGTCACGAAATTCCTTCCTGCGCATGAAGTCATTGAGCACGCGCCCGTCGCTGGTCCGGTGGGTGTCGGGCATCCGCAAATTCATTCGATACCGTTCAATCCCTCCCGCGACCCGGCTTACAAACACCACGGTGCCGTCGCGCTCCACCCCCTCCACCACACCCACATGTGTGAGCGGATCGTTGAAGCGATCATCCCTGTTGAAGTCCCAGGTGTTATGGAAGAAGACCAGGTCGCCGGGGTACACGGTTGGACCATAATGGATCCGTCCGTGCTGCACGACATGCCCGTAGATCCTTCCGACGCCGTTGCCTCCGTCCAACTCCCCCAGACCATCGTACAAATCGATGCCTTGCGTGACATACACGCCACGGGCGAGACCAGAGCAGTCGAACGTGAAGCGCCGGCCGTTTACTTCGATCCGCGATTTGCCGAGGAATCCGACGGCTGAATGCGCTAGCGTCTGTTGTCTGGGGGTCCCCACGACCAGGTCGCAGCAGGTTCGTCCCTGCGCTGCTCTGACGGGAAAGACATCGTCACTCAGCTCATCCGACAGCGCGTCCGTCTGGTACCTGCTCGAGTGGTCGGTCGTGGCACAGCCGTGAAGTGTGGCCGCGAGCAGGACAGCCAGGAAACTGAGCGTCATCGTGGGTGAGGTGCCGGGTGAAGCCATCACGGCAAGTATATCGCCCGGCATCTATTTCGCAATACTAACGGGATTCACGCCGGAGCAGGAACGCCAGCCCGCCAGCGATGATCAGGCCGAGGTAACTCGCCCACATCGGGATCACGACTCCTTGGATTATTACTTCCCACCCAAGAAGGATGCGAAGGAGATGCACCACTGCGACGATCGTGAAAATGGCTATGGCAAGAGTCGTGAAAGGTTTCATAGCGGATACTTCAAGCCTGACTGCGGATAGGCCAACCGACACAAAAAAGCAACGGCCGGTCGAATATTGCATGTTTTCTGGTATAGTCTAATCCCTATGAAGCAAGTACTTACAATCGCAGGGTCGGATTCGGGGGGAGGGGCCGGGATTCAGGCGGACCTGAAGGCCATGGCGGCCAACGGCGTGTACGGGATGTCGGTGATCACCTCGATCACCGCCCAGAACACAAAAGGCGTGACGGCAGTGCATGATCTGCCGATTCCGGTGATCAAAGCGCAACTGGATGCAATCTTCGATGACTTCGACGTGGCGGCGGTGAAGACGGGCATGCTGTCCTCGGTGAGAATTGTGGAAGCGGTCAGCCGGAAACTGCAGCAGTATAAGGTGGCCAACCTGGTCGTGGACCCAGTGATGATCTCCAAGAGCGGGCAGGTGCTGCTCCAGCCGGCGGCCATCGAGAAAGTGAAAAGCACGCTGATTCCGCTCGCGCTGGTCGTGACACCGAACATCCACGAAGCGGAACGTCTCTCCGGTCTTGAAATCCGGACCCTGGCCATTGCCCGCCAAGCCGCAAAAGCGATCCATAAGCTCGGTTGCAAGTATGTCCTCATCAAAGGGGGACATCTGATTTTGGAGCGAGGCTCCGACCTGCTCTACGACGGCCGGTTCTTCAACGTGTTCAAAGGCGAGTTCATCGAGACCCCCCACACCCACGGGACCGGCTGCACCTACGCCTCGGCCATCGCGGCACAATTGGCCAAGGGTAAACCATTGCCCGACGCAGTGCAGGCTGCCAAGACTTATCTGACTGAAGCCATCCGGCACAGTCTGGCGATCGGCCATGGCATAGGCCCCACGAACCATTTTTATTTCTTGAAGGACTAACAGGATGTTGAAAAAGGGAAGGGTAAGGGCTGGCCAGACTGCCCTTCGTGCTCGCGCAGC
>VBOJ01000220.1 GCA_005877775.1 Nitrospirota bacterium
TGGGGAACCGCGCGCCGATACTCCCTCGCTAGCTGATCCACCTCGTCGGCTGCCGCCCACAGGGCCTTGGCGTTCTCCAGACTACGCCGCACCTGCTCGTCCCCTTCCCCTCTCACGCGGGCGAATTGCTGTGCTTCGAGCTCGTAACGACCAGCGATCGCCCGGAGTTCTGCGGCCTGCTGGCTATACTTGAACATCAAGTCGCTCGCCTCCCGTTGTGTCACCGCCGATGGCAGGGGGTCACTCGGGGAGCGAGTTGGTCCCAGAGCATTCGCGGCGCATCCCACGAAAAGTATGGCAGTCAACACCATGCTGCTTGTGAAGAGTCTTCGCTGTCCCATGACTGTACCCTCCTTGCTTCATGCCTTTGTGATGGACCATGTGCATCTGTTGCTTTAAACATAAAGCTCGACAAATCATTAGTCCAATTGATTGTGTATGAGTCTATGATTTATATTGCTTATCGAAGGGGGAAGCTGAGGAGCCCGGGATGACCTTAACCGAACTGCGATACATCGTGGCTGTGGCCCAAGAGCGCCACTTCGGCCGAGCAGCCGCTCGTTGTTTCATCACCCAGCCGGCGCTGAGCCTTGCGATTCAAAAACTGGAGGAGGAGTTAGGTGCGGTGCTGTTTGAGCGGCGAAAGAACGAGATTACGCTGACCCCGATCGGCGAAAAAATCGTGCACCAGGCCCAACGGGTCTTGGAGGAGGCTGACCAGCTCAAGGCCATTGCCGAGCAGGGAAAAGATCAACTGGCGGGACCGTTGCGGTTGGGAGTCATTGCAACGGTGGGGCCGTACTTGCTTTCAGAATTGATTCCGATCCTCCACAAGCGGGCGCCAGCGATGCCCTTAGAAATTGAAGAAAACCTGACCGCGAACCTCAGTGTGATGCTGAAGAGCGGCAAGTTGGATGCGATCATTCTCGCGTTGCCGTTTGACGAGCCGGGGATCCTGACGCAGCCGCTCTACGCCGAACCGTTCAAAGTGGTCGTCCCGGTGACGCATCCTTGGGCAAAGAAATCGCGCATCGATGCCGGTCAGTTGGGAAACGAAAAAGTGCTGTTGCCGCATGCCGGCCATTGCTTTCGGCGCCAAGTCCTTGAAGCCTGTCCGGAAGTGAGCCGATCCGACACCGAAGGAATCCAGGGCAATTCCCTGGAGACGATTCGGCAGATGGTCGCGTCGGGACTCGGGATCACCGTGCTGCCGTGCAGCGCCCTGACCCCGAAACATCAGAACAAGCGACTCGTCGCCGTGAAATTCGCCGAACCGATACCGGAACGGACTGTCGGCCTGGCCTGGCGGAAAAGCTTCGCCCGACCGGTCGCGCTGAAAGTGATTCGTGAATCAGTGCAGATGGTCAAAGTGCCTGAACTCGACATGCTTGAGGAATCATGAGAGGAAGCGGATCAACCTGGAATTCTCCCCAGCCGAGTAGCAGGAATCTCTCCCACGCCCCACCTCGCTGTGCAACGTCGGATGGCAAACCCGACCGGGAATCCAAAGGGCAATGAAACCTGACTTGTTCTCTTCCTCCTGATTCGTGAAACCTGCGGCTTACTATTTCATTTTCATCGGATCTTGATAGACCATCAGATGCGCATACGGAGTCCCATCGAACATCACATACACACCTGATGGATTCGGGGCAGAGGGGATCATGGACATTTTGGCTTCGAACGGCCACATGATCATCCAATGCGGCGGCTCCTTCACTATTTTGGCCCCTGGCTCCTCCTTCATGACCACTCGCTTGCCATTCTCCCAATGGGATCCACCCCGTGCCATATAGGCAATTCCCGGCGCAGTATTCGACGGCTTCGGCGCATTCGCCATAAGGTCTTCCCACCACTGCTTCACGGCGGCATCCATACACATGGGATCAGGGTCGGGAAGATTCATCACCGTCGGGATACAGGTAAACCCGTTGGTTCCTGGCTTGCCCTCCTTGAGCTTGCCATCCTCTCCAAATACCAACACGGCGGCGTGCTTGGCGATACGCGGGGGAGCCGCACTGAGGGCGAGCTTGATCTGTTTTTCCTGGGACATGGATTGCACATCGTTCTGAGCCTTCCCCTTTTTCTGAGTTTTCTCTGCGGCTACGACAAGACTAGCCAGACTGAGGCATAACACGAGCGCAACAGCCGTGCGCATGATTGACTTCATCATGGTAATCCCTCCGTTGTTTAGAAGACATGCTGAACGCGACCGAAGATTCACACAAGGCTGGCTCTTACTTCGTCGAGAGAAAGGGTCCTCTCGAATCGACCAGGAAGAATACCCCAGGCTCTAGAAAAAAGCCAGAAGTTGGTTCTCGACATCGGCCACCCTGGGCAAGTCCATGTTGCGCGCCCCGCCTCACGCCAGGGGCGGAGCTGGATTACCGTACGATCCCTCGCAATGGTGAGGTCAATGACGGCCTAAGCCGGGCAGGAACGACACGGCGATGGAGACCGCTATCAGCACGATGATGATCCATTCCAACGCTTCCATGCGCCTCGTCGCCGCGCTGTCAGACATCTTCCCGTAGATGCTTTCCAGCGTTTGTAGTTTGCGGCTGATGCTGGCATCCCAGGATTCTAGGTGAAACCGTTGGGACACGAGGCGATGGACACGCGCAAGATACTGGTCGCCGAAGAGTTTGAGCGTGTTGGTCACTCGCTCGAAGAGGATGGCGCTATCGACTTGCAAACGTGCCATACGCCGGAGGTCTGCCTGAAACATGCCCGGCAAGGCGAGACGGTCCCACTTCCGCTTGGACAAGGCCTCATAGGCTTGATCGAGGGCATCGTCCAGTTGTTGATCCAATAACCGCATCTCGAGTAACTCGACATTGGCGAACTCCAACACCGCTTGCGTGTCATCCATATCCTGGCCGAAGATCAGGGCAGCATTCCAATCGATGATGGCGATATCGTCTGGTCCGAATGAAATACGCTGGGCAGTGGCATCGCGGACTTCCTGTTCCGCCAGAGGATGGGATTCGGATCGTAACACCTGGGCAATATCTTGGAGATAAGTGGCAAGAAGGTCGTTTTGATAGAAGGCGGGCGTGGAGGCCTCGATCAAGAAAATAGAGTAGTCCTCCGCGGAGGTGGCGATCGAAGGCCGTTCCACTGTTCCTTCGATCGCGGCCAGCAGATCTTCGACACGACGTTTAGAGTCTGCGAGGAGTACCTCGTTCTCATAAAGGTCGAGGCTCAGGGCCAGGAGATTGGAGAAATCCCCGTCCAATGGAATGCTATAGGTCACGGACACCGCGGCAAAATCGTACAGCAGAAGATCCACGCTTGGACTGGTGCGGTACTTCCCGATGGCCAAAGACTCCACTTCTTCTGTCACTCGAAGGGGTAATGGGCTGTAGTTAAAATAGGGAGGTGCGCGCCGTTTGTGCTTGATCCGCCCGCGCTGCTTGATCGCCGTAATGCGTCCCTCGGCTTTATCCAAATCAACCCATCGTCCCACGTCATAGGCGAAGATGGCATAGCAGATCCCTTTATCGATATGGAAGGTCAGCGACTTGTCTTGGACCATGGGATTCGTGAGTTGACTCTCGAGGACTCTGTGCATCATATAAGAAGTTGGTCCCACTACGCCAGGACGGGAGCGACCACTCTCAGTTCGACACGTCTGGTCGCCGCCTCACGCCGCGCGCCGCAAGAAAGGTTCCTGACCCTGTTTCTACTCGTCCAGCAGAAATATCCCGTGAAGAGCGGGGCGTGATGTTCAACTCATCGTGAGCACCACGCGGAATCGTGCCTTGCCGCTCAACATGCGCTCGTAGCCGGCAGCGGCTTGTTCGAGCGGGAATGTCTCGACCATCGGGCGGATCCCAGTGAGGGCGCAAAAGTTCAGCGCGTCTTCCGAGTCTCGGGCGCTCCCTGACGGCCACCCTTGAATCCCCCGGCGCTTTCCGATGAGTTGAATGGGAGTCACGGTGATGGGATCGGCCGATGCCCCGACCACAAGCAATTTGCCACCAACCCCGAGACCATCGACGAGCGGCGACATAGCCTTGCTACTCGGAGCGGTCGCGAGAATGACCGAAGCGCCGCCCAGCTTGGCCAGTTCCTCCACCACGTTGACCGATGCGGCATCGAGGTAGCGGACAGCGCCAAGCTTCAGCGCTAAGGGTTCCTTGTCTTTCCCACGGCCGATGGCCACCGTGTGATACCCCATCTTGCTCGCGAACTGGATGCCAAGATGGCCGAGCCCGCCCAGGCCTTGTACGGCCACAAGATCTCCTGCTCTCGCCCCGCTATGGCGCAGACTATTGAACGTCGTAATGCCCGCGCAGAGGATGGGAGCCGCCTCTGCTGGCGAGAGAGAGTCCGGAATGGCAGCCAGGGCCTCGCTCTTTGCAATCATGTAGTGCGCATACCCACCATCATCACTGAATCCCGTGATTCTGAGATTTTGGCAACTGATAAAATCCCCACGACGACAGGAGACGCACTGACCGCAGTGCCCGCCATGCCATCCCACACCCACGCGCTGGGCCTTCTTCCACATCGTCACGCCCGCTCCGACCGCGTCGATCACCCCGGCCACCTCGTGACCCGTGACGCGTGGGTATTGCAGACCGGGCCAATGTCCCTCCTTCACAAACACGTCACTATGACAGACCCCGCAGGCTTGCACTCTAATGCGGACTGTGTTGGGCCCAGGTGCTGGGATGTCCCGCGCGACAACTTCGAATGGGGCGCGCGGACGACTAATTTGCACCGCAGTCATCTGTGCCATGAGCGGGCCTCCTTTGTGCGAGAGCAGAAATGGCGACAGGCTACGTTTTGAGAAGAACGAAGTCAACTTTCGCGAGGAACGCCGACCGTATTGCAAACATGACCTGCTGCACTCCGCCTCGCTCCACGATCTGTGAACGCAAGACCTGACTCTAACTTTACACGACCTTTACAGACACTGACCGCGATCCTGACACATCGAACTCCTTGACATCCTGACAAGGCTCAGCACGCCTGACTCTCACACCTCGTACTGTCCCAGTGATTTCCTAGACAGGCGCAACGGCTGCCCCTCCGCTCCTTGCCGTTCATGGTTTTCTCCCCCGTGAACTCCGGCATTCACCTGATTCTATTATTCGGCCCAGTCGCTGATTGTGAACTACTGAAAATACGACCATGTCGGAGGTCCGAATGTTCACCCCTAAACCGAGTGCGATGAAGGCCACTCTTTTGTCGATTGGCCTTATCGCCCTGGTCGTGACGCAAGCCTGTGTACACGGGCCTTCTAGGAATTCTATTGGAATGTTCACGTCGGTTCGGGGGCAGGCGGTGGTGATCCATGCTGACGAATCCGAGCCCATCGCCATTGGGCCACAGAATGGCGTGCTTTCTGAAGACATCATTGAGACTAAGCAAGGATCTAGAGCTAAAGCCTGGTTGCAAGACGATACTCTCCTTTCAGTCGGAGAAGAAAGCCGCGTCGAGCTTTCAGAGCTTAGCTACGATCCGGTTCGGGACAGACGCAGCACCGTGATCAGACTGACTCGAGGACAGGTACGTGCGCTAATCGGCAAGCCTTTGGCCGACGACAGGTCAAAGTTTGAAGTTCACACAGCAACAGCGCTCGTTGCCGCACGCGGCACGTATTTCATCGTCTGGCTGGAGGAAGGACGCTCTAAATTTCCTCCCGGGACGACAGGCGTTGTGAATAT
>VBOJ01000221.1 GCA_005877775.1 Nitrospirota bacterium
TCGAGGTATTCGTGAAAGAAGTACCAATCCGTGTCGGTCTCCCGCTCGGACTCTTCCTGTTTGAGGAGTGTTTTGTAGAGCCCACTCTGTTCGGGAGTCAACTCGGCCAAGACATGCAGAAACGCCCTCGCCTCTTCCACCCGCCGTTGGGGGTCGGAGATCTCGCGGACATGGAATGCCATCATCTCCCTGATCATTGCCCTGGCATGCCATCCGGGGTAGGTGTTGTAGCTCACATACGCGATGCCCTGCGGGGCGAGATGCCTCGAGCAGATTTCCAGGATGCGGTCGGCGACATCAGGCGGAACCCACGAGTAGACCCCATGGCAGATGATGTAATCGAACTCACCGAACTCCGGGCCGATCTCTAGAACGTCCCTGCAATGGACCCTGACATTACGCAGGCCAAGTGTTTCGATGACCTCTTTGGCTTCTTCGATCTGTCTCGACGAGGCATCGAGCCCGATGAATGAGCTGTTGGGTAATAGGGTGGCGAGAGAAATAACATTTCCGCCGGTGGCGCAGCCAAGCTCCAACACCCGGCAATCGTCAACAGAGGGCGCCTGGAGGCCGAACAGCGCGCCCATGGCTGCAAGTGAGGCAGGATGCGTGTAGGCGAGCGCGTGGCTCTTATAGGGGACCGCGTCGTAACTGGAACGGGGCTCCATGTACCGTACTGCTCACTTCTGGCTCGGAACAGAGGGACAGGCACAAGGACTGGCTCCGGCACAGTCGGTGCCTGTCCCCTTCGTCGGGAACGGACCCCCAAGAAGCCCCAAGGGAGCCGTAGGTTGACATTGCGCGCACTTTCTACACTGGGCTCACAGGAAGGACAACCCCCTCAAACGAGGGGGGTCGGGGATGGTCAAGCTCTGAGGCGATATGGAGAGGAGATTATAGAATGATCTGGTAGCTGTTGAGAGGAGGAACGAAAGGGGATAAATCCAATTATCCTTGTTCAGCTCTGGCTCGGTTCTTCCGCTTGCTTCCTCGGCCGCCCGCGGGTCACCGCACTGCGGAGAGTTTCAAGCTCTTGCGCCGTTTCCTTTGAGTCAAGAATCGGACCTATCTCCTTTTTTCTTCGCCAAGGAAATGCCCCAAAAATCAATCAGGGTCCAGCGGGTCTAGGATGGGCTTTGACTGTAAAGTCGGTCGAGGCCAGGACCTCTCCCGTTTCGCTGAGGACCTCCACCCTCCACTTTCCAGGCTTTATCGCCTTACTGCTCCAAGTGCGCGTGGAAGGGTACTGGACGTTCAGGCTAACTTCGCCAGCATTCTCCTCGCCAGCGTACCAGACATGTTTAATGGTAGTTGGAACATTCTGGGAAATGATTTTCGTCCAGCAATAGACGCGTTCAACAGAGACGTCAAACTCGGTGGCTTCTCCCACAAGCTCTCTGGCCTCCACACCAGTCCCGAGCGCAATCTTCTCGACCTGATCCAGCTTGGGAGCTCCCGTTTGTTGTTCAGGAGCCTGGGCAACAGCCGTGCCGCCCAAAGAAAGGACAGCCAATAACACCATCATGTTCCTCATAGGGACCTCCTTGTTGTCACGTAGAACCGCCAGCTCACGATCGGTTTATCGAGCCTATCACCGGAGGAGAAAAGTTGCCAGTACGTCCGGAAATCCCGCTCGCCCCGCCTCGCTTCGACCGCTTTGAAGGTGAAAGACCAGATCCGCTACCTATTCGCTCTACGTGAGGAACAGGCCTGAGCATGCTATAGTAGAGAACCGCTGGAGGTGGGCCATGCGCAGAATAGCTGGTATCATCCTGGTGCTGGTATTATGCCTGAGCCAGGCGGCAGAGGCAGCCTCTGACTCTGGCGATACTCAGAAGTCGAAGGAAAGCAAGGGGATCACAGTGGACGACTTGGGGCGCGCGTTGAAGAGCGCCGGGCAGAATATTGAAAAGGAGATTCCTAAGATCGGCCCGGCGATCGGGGAGACGTTCAAGATGATCACGGGCAAGGACTCGGAGAAACAGTCATCTCAGAGCGCTGAGAAAGAAAAGAAATAGCTCTCTCTCGCAGACCCGCGCGCCCGGCCTCGCTGCCACATGGCAAAGTCAAGACCTGACCCTGGAACCCTTTTCAGATGCACCCGGCGAACAATCGGTTGGATGTCGAGTTGCTGGGTGTGGTATGGCTGTGGGTGGAGGAGGGGGACGCATGGCACTCCCCAAGCAGATCGTCCGGGGGCTGTTTCACTGGACGGCATTGCATCCGGAGATCCGCGTGCGTGTGAGCTCGTACTACCTTGCCCGAGAGCGCGTCCTCATCGACCCGTTGCTGCCTTCTCCCGGCGGGCTCAAGTGGCTGGAGCGGCATGGGCCGCCAGAGCACATCCTACTCACAAACCGGTTGCACTTTCGGCACAGCGCTAAGCTTGTTGCCGCTTTTGGCTGCACCGTCTGGTGCCACCGCTCCGGGCTCTATGAGCTTGATCCGGAGCTCAAGGCTCGCCCGTTCGCTGCGGGCGACGCCCTGCCAGGAGGCGCGCGGGCTTTCGAGGTCGGCGTCCTCTGCCCTGACGAGTCCGCGCTTCTCCTCCCCAGCGTGCGGGCCGTGGCGGTAGCCGACGGGGTGATCCGCGACGGCAATGGCCCTCTCACCTTCGTCTCCGACGAGTACCTCGTGGACGTTCCGTCTCAAGCCGAGCCGGTGAAGCGAGGTCTGAAGGCGGCCTACCGACGGCTGGCGGAGGAGGAATTCGAGCATTTGCTGATGGCCCACGGCAACCCCTGGCTCCGCGACGGATGGGCCACCCTCCGTGCCTGGGCGAAAGGGAAGATCGAAGGACGTTAATCGTTAAACGTTATTCGTTAATTGCGTGAGCTTGTTCTGATTGAGTAAAAGACGGCCATCGCGCCCCGCCTCGCTCCGCACTGCCAAATTTCCGATTGACCCGGTGGTGAGTCTAGGCAGCAGCTAGGATGGCCTTTCGCACCGAATGAGGCAGTGTAACTGGCAGGAAAAAGCTCCTAGGGTAGAGATAGTCTTCGCCGGACTCGTCGATCACCCGCACTTGGCCGTGCTTGGCGGCCTCGGGATCAGTGAGAGACACGTATATCTTCCGTTTCTCCAGCGATGCGCGATAACCTCTATTTTCCACGCAAATCAGCAGCCGAGCATTAGACGTTTGGGGTTTCCTCATCGTCCACACCTTATAGAAAACGTTTAATCTTGTACTCCTTCCTGCCTATCCCAGTCGCCTCATACCAGTGAATCTCGGCTAGGTGCACCGACCCATCAGTGAGTCGAACCTTGGCGATGCCCTTCCTTTTCCGCCATCGACCTTTGCCGTATACCCTACGAAGCCGGGAGATCTCTCGAATCCCTGAGCCGACCGCAAACGTCTCGATTTGCCTTATCGGACCGAGAAGCTCAAAATGCACTGGCTCATGGTCTCAAAGTCAACACGTCTCGTCAACGAGAAAAATGCTATACTCTCGTTCACGCAGCGCGCGCCCCGCCTCGCTCCGACTCAGAAAAAGTAGCCTCGCAACTTTTCTTAAGGTGACCCCGCTCTTGCCTCAGGTACAGCGAGTTTGGCTCAGTTCGACGGCCGGTTGTTCATATAGCGGTCGATCCGCCACTGGCCATCGACCTTCTTCAGAATGAAGAATTCGCGGTATTGCTCCTGCATCACCTCGCCCGACGCGAGCACCGTCGTCTGCGAGCCGCTGGTGGTGCGAACGAAGGCTTGGTCGCCGTAGACCCGCACCTCATCATAGGTGTGGGTGCTGGTGAAGCGCAGCGCCTTGAACGCGTCCGCGTACACCTTGCGTAGTTGAGCGGTGCCTTTCGCGGTATCCAGCCCCTGCAATGTGAGCACGGCATCAGGGGTGTAGGCCACGATCGCGCCGTCC
>VBOJ01000013.1 GCA_005877775.1 Nitrospirota bacterium
AGAGACAAGATGGGGTTCGTCACCCCCGAGGATCAGTGGCTCAGGACCTCTCTGCGGGAGTTGGTGCACGACACACTCTCGGATGCGCGGACCCGCATGCGCGGCTATCTCAATATAAAGGCGGCTCAGCGAGCCTTCGAGAGCCACGTGGCTGGACGTACCAATATTGGGACTACGATCTGGCGGTGGCTGAACGTCGAACTCTGGTGCCGCCGTTTTGTGGACCAGGACCCATGCGCCGCATTTGTGTTTTGATTAACAACACAGGCCTGGGTGGCGCAGAACGGCGTCTGGGCCGGCTCTTTGCCCACATGGCCGACGGGAAGACGGACACGTTGTTGGTGATCAATGCCAGCCTCTGGAAGAAGTTGCAGGCAGTGGGGGTTGTAACGGGTCGTGAGCAACGGGTTTGGCAACTGGCCGAGCCCTGGGGGCGACTGGCGGAATGGACCGGGTTGCGGCAGGCGGCACTAGGGTTCTGGCTGCGAAAGCTGGACTATTTCCTCTTCGCGTGTCTTTTGCTGGTCCGTTACGCGCTGGCTCCACGTTGCCTGTTTCATGTGGTGTTAGGCGGAACCTACGTTGTCCTTCCGTTGATGCTGCTGCGCCCGGACCATCGGATCATCATTTCCGTGACGAATCGGAACCTGGCCGGGCTTGTCGGCGTCCCTTGGGCCCTGCCGATCTATCGGTTTGCTCTGGCCCGGTGTGCTCTGATCGATGCGTTGACCGAAGGCGTACGGGCGGATCTGGTCGGGCGCGGGCTTTCCGACCCGAAGATTATTGCCTCCCCCGGGAGTGTGGTTGACCTGGACCATTATCAGCCGGAGTCGAAGAAAGAACCCTGGGTGGTGTTTGCAGGCCGCCTGATTGAAGAGAAGAATCCTCTTCTCTTCCTTGAAGCCGTGCCGACCATCCTCCAGGGGGTTCCCGGCGTCCGGTGCTTCTTGTTGGGAGAGGGGCCACTTCGTCCACTGGTTGAGCAGGCCTTGGACCGTTTGCACCTACGTGGTGTGGTCGAGACTGGCTTTCGCGCAGACCTTGCGCCGGTGCTCAGCAGGGCGCGCGTGTTCGTGTCCTTGCAGAGGCTAGACAATTATCCTTCCCAGAGCCTCCTGGAAGCGATGGCCTGCGGCGCGACCACGGTGGCGACCGATGTTGGCTTGACCTGGCAACTGGTGGATGAGACGACTGGCATTCGAATCAAACCAGACCCTGAGCAGATGGCCCAAGCCGTCATCAGTCTTCTGAAAGATCCGGAGCGGTGTGACCGTCTGGGACGGGCTGCGCGTCGTCGTGTCGCGGAACGGCATTCAGAAGATAGCTATCGTGCGTATCTGGACGGGCTCTATAGGCGGCTGGATGGGAGCAAGAGCTAGCGGTGTTACTCTACACACTCACTTTTGTCCTCGCGCTGCTCTTGGCCCTGTATGGGGTGCCGCTGGCGCGCCGCGCCGCGCTCCAGTTCAACATCGTGGATCGCCCTGACGGACGGCTCAAGCTTCAGGCTGAGCCGGTGCCTTACTTCGGAGGCCTTGCTGTGTACCTGGCATTTCTCATCAGTTTGGCACTCACCTTCGAGTTTAGAGAGGAGGCCTTGGGGGTAATCCTCGGCGGAACCCTCGTGGTCATGTTGGGCTTGATCGACGACTTCGGAGTCCTCAAGCCATGGCCCAAACTGATCGGCCAGCTCATCGCGGTGTTTGTGCTGATCCGAAGCGGAGTCCGTATCGAAATCGCGGCGCTGCCGGACTGGTTAGACCTCCTGCTCACGGTCTTGTGGATGGTTGGCATCATCAATGCCATCAATATCATTGATGTCATGGACGGGTTGGCTGGTGGAGTCGGCTTGATCGCCTGCATCTGGCTGTTCGTGGTCGCAATCCTCAACCAGGATTCGCTGGTGGCGGTGATGGTCGCGGCACTTGCGGGGAGTCTCCTGGGATTCCTCCGGTACAACCTTTACCCGGCGAAGATCTATCTGGGAGATGCTGGGTCTTTGTTCCTGGGGCTCATGCTAGGAGCCCTGTCAATGATCGGCAAGTATCAGGCAGCACATCCGATCGCTGTGCTGGCGCCGGTCCTCATTCTGGGCGTTCCGGTGTTCGACACATTGTTTGTCATGTATATCCGCTGGCTCCGGGGGATTCCGGTCTTCCTTGGAAGTTCGGATCATTTTGCCCTTCGGCTACGGCACTGGCGTCTCTCAGTACCTCAGGTCGTGACGGTCAGCTACGTTGCGGCAGTGATTCTGGGCGGTGTAGGTGTCGCCATGATGTTCGTGGCCATGCAGACGGCGATGTTGATCCTGTGCACGACGACGACGGTGGCGATCCTGGTGACGGTTTGGCTCAAGCGCATCGATATGTCCCGGCCGTCACGGACAATGCTTCACCGGGAACCCTCCCCGGAGCCGGCTCGGAGGGTTCCATGATCGTTATCATCGGTGGCGGTCTTGCCGGCCTGAGCACGGCCTATCACCTGACCGGCGTGCCGTATCGGCTGTTCGAGAAAGAAAAGGAGGCGGGAGGTCTCTGTCGGTCCTATCAGATGGACGGGTTTACCTTTGATATGACCGGGCACCTCCTGCACTTCCGTCAGGCCGAGATCAGGACCTTGGTTGAGAGCCTCCTGGCTGGTCGCTTGGAAAAGCATATCCGTCGGTCGTTTATCTACTCCCACCGGACTTACACCGAATATCCGTTCCAGGTGAATACCTACGGATTGCCTCCCGAGGTGGTCCGCGAATGTCTGCTGGGCTTTGTCGCCACGCTGACTCGCCCGTCTCCCCCTTCCAACCAGCCGGAGGACCGTTCCTTCAAAGCCTGGATTCTGGAAAACCTCGGTGAGGGGATGGCAAAACATTTTATGGTGCCATTCAACGAAAAACTCTGGCAGGTGTCTTTGGATGAGCTGACGTCGGACTGGGTGTCCTGGCTGGTTCCCAAGCCTGAGCTCAAGGATGTGGTGAACGGCGCATTGGGGATCAAGGACAAGGCCTTCGGCTATAACCCCTCTTTTCTGTATCCTGTTCAAGGAGGAATAGGGGCCCTACCCGAAGCCTTCCTGCCCGCTGTGGGAGAGATCACCTACAGCTGCGAGCTCGTCGAGGTTAACACAGGGCACCGGCAGGCGACGTTTCAGGACGGGCATAGAGAAGACTATGAGACACTCATCTCCACGATCCCGATCCCGGAACTGGTTCGCTGCTGCACGGACCTTCCCCGAGCCATCCGGGAGGCTGCCGCCGGGTTGCGCTGTGTTTCAGTCTATAACGTCAATCTTGGCGTAGCGCGGGAACGCGTTTCCGATAAGCATTGGATTTATTATCCGGAGCCGGAGTACCCCTTTTATCGGGTGGGGTTTCCCATGAACTTTTCGCCTTCACTGGGACGGCCTGGTTGCAGCTCTCTCTATGTCGAGGTCTCGCACCAACCAACAAAGGCGACCGCGCCTGCCGTCTTGCTCAAGCAAATCCGTGAGGGACTGGAGCGGGCCGGCATCTTCAGGACGGAGGACGACATCATCGTGGCCGACGTGCGTGACATTCAATATGCGTATGTCCTGTACGACAAGCACCGGGCCCGTGTCCTGCCAGCGATTCTCGAAGAACTCGAGCGTCGCGGCATTTATTCCATCGGCCGCTACGGCCGCTGGGAACACAGTTCGATGGAAGATGCCATCGCGCAGGGCAAGCGCCTCGCAGAGAAGCTGCGCGCCACATGAAGCACACGATTTGCCATATCGTCACCAAACTGGAGCTCGGCGGCGCCCAGTTCACCACGCTATTCACCGTCGCACATCTGGACCGGGTGCGCTTCCGCCCCATTCTGATCACAGGAGAGCCGGGGCTGCTGGATGACGAGGCCAGGAAAATTGAAGGCGTCGAGTTCTACCAGGTGCCGAGCCTCGTGCGGCTGATCCGGCCCTGGCGGGACCTGCGCGCGTTCGTCGAGCTGACGAGACTCCTGAAAAGTCTCAGGCCTGCGATCGTGCACACGCACAGCTCCAAGGCCGGCATCCTCGGCCGATGGGCCGCTTGGCTGGCTGGCGTACCCATCATCATCCACACCATTCATGGCTACGGCATTACTCCTGCCCAGCCGCGGTGGCTGCAATTCCTGCTGATCGGTCTCGAGCGGCTGACTGGCTTGATCACGACACGCTGGATTCTCGTGTCCGAGGCTGATGCCGTGAAAGGGCTTCGGTGGAAGCTCTTTCGACAAGGTGCGTTCATGGTGATTCGACCCGGTGCCGATACCAGGGTGTTTCAGGGATCACCGCTTCCGATTTCCGATAGCGGAAAGTTCCGCGCTGAGTGTGGGGTTGGTTCGGGACATCTGCTGGTGGGCACGGTGGCGCCTCTCAAACCCCAAAAGGCTCCTCAGGACTTCGTGGCCGTGGCGGCCCGCGTGTGCGCACGGGTACCTGCGGCCCGTTTCGTCTGGGTGGGGGACGGCGAGCTGCGTCCAGGCGTTGAAGCTGCGATCCGGCGGGCCGGCCTTGAAGGCCGCATCCGGCTGGCTGGCTGGCGCCGGGACATCCCCGACGTCATGCGAGCCATGGACGTGTTCCTTCTGACCTCCCATTGGGAGGGGCTGCCGCAAGTTCTGCTGCAGGCACGAGCGAATTGCGTGCCGATCGTGGCCACGCGTGCCGGCGGCTCGGCCGAGGCCTTCGTCGAGGGCAAGCATGGGTGGCTCTGCGACCCAGGTGATATCGAGGCGCTGGCTGCGCAGGTCATTCGCTTGTTGATGGACAGCGCCGAGCGTGAGCGGATGCGCCGCAACGGTGGCCATATCCCGAATGAGTTCAATATGTGGGCGGCGTTAAGGAAACGCGAACAGCTTTATGCTATGTTGCTAGCGGCTCAGCGGCACAGAGTTCCGAATGAAGTTGAGCTTCGAGAACGCACGACGGATTAACGGGAGGAGCGGGTGAAGGTTCCGTTGCTAGACTTGCGGGCGCAGTACCAACCCATCCGAGCGGAAGTCATGGCGGCCATCGAGGCCGTGTGCGACGAGCAGGGGTTTATCTTGGGACCACGGGTGGTTGAGCTGGAACAGGCGCTGGCCCGATATATTGGGGCGTCGCACGCCGTCGGCGTGGCATCCGGGAGCGATGCACTCTTATTATCATTGATGGCGCTGGGCGTGGGGCCGGGCGATGAAGTGATCACGGTGCCCTTCACGTTTTTTGCGACAGTCGGATCCATCTCCCGGCTGGGCGCCAAGCCGGTCTTCGTGGACATCCGCCCAGAGACCTTCAACATGGATCCGAGCCAGATCGAGGGGAAGGTGACTGCTCGCACCAAAGCGATCCTGCCCGTCCATCTCTACGGGCAATGCGCCGAGATGGAGGCGATTCGTGAAATTGCCAAGCGTCGTGGAATCCGGGTGATCGAAGATGCCTGCCAGGCGATCGGGGCCTCCAGAAATGGAGTGCAGGCGGGAGCGCTCGGGGATCTCGGCTGTTTCAGTTTCTTTCCGTCCAAGAACCTCGGTGGGTTCGGCGATGGCGGCCTGGTCACGACGAATGAGAGTCGTTTGAGCGATACGGTAGCCGTCCTCCGTGTCCATGGCAGCCGAGTCCGCTATGTGCATGAACTGGTGGGAATGAATAGCCGGCTGGATGCGCTGCAGGCGGCGATCCTGCGAGTCAAGCTGAACCATCTGGATCAGTGGAGCGAGGGGCGCAGACGGAATGCGGTCCGGTACGAACAGTTGTTCAGAGAGACGAAGCTGTTGGAGCGAGTCACCTTGCCCAGGACCGACGGGGGAAATCGCCACGTCTTTAATCAGTTCACGATCCGCGCGCAAAAGCGGGATGAACTGCGAGCGTATCTGAAAGACAAGGGCGTCGGCACGGAAGTGTATTACCCCGTGCCGCTACATCTGCAGAGCTGCTATCAAGAGCTGGGATATCGGAAAGGCGCTTTCCCCGCCTCCGAACGCGCGGCAGAAGAGGCGCTCTCGCTGCCTATTTACGCAGAGCTTACCGACGACCACCTTTCCTACGTCGTGAAGACGACCGCCTCCTTCTACAGCCGGCACTGATCACGATCTGTGTTTCGCCTCATGACAGGGGCGCTCATTGAGCGAGACGAAGCGGTTGGCCGGTCGCGACTTCGTAAGCTTCAGCGAGGGTGTTTACCCTAGCCAGCTTGATCCCAACCCCTATCTTCTGCACAGCCAGCTCAGAGACATTCTGTTCTGCTGGAAGGATCAACTCCAAGGGAGCTGGCTGATGACAAGCATTGAGCTTTTCCTCCAGCTCCTCAACAGGCCCAAGTTCAAAATTCTGATCAATTTTGCCCACCATGGTGACATCGGCACGAACCGGATCGCCAAGGATCGCCGAAGCAACGGTGACCGCAAAAATCGCCCCTGCCTCAGAAGCATCAAGCGACATGTTGTACGGAAATAATGGCCGAAAGCCATGAGGCAATCTGATGGAAAGCCGAACCCCAAGGAAGCGCGGATCGTACCCAACCGCTTTCGCAGCCGCTTTGATAGCTGTTCGGATCGCTGCATCCGTGGAACTGTTCAGAGCAGGGTCCAGCGAAATCTGTGGCCCGGTTCCGTCCGCAACGTGCCAGAGAGAAAGACCATAAATTGCGAAATCACAGCGAAGGAGCACCATGCCTGATGCATGGAGTCTCGATGGAATGTCAGGAACCGCGAGGCCGGATACTGCGAGGGTTGTGGGCGTAAATGGCTGCGAGGATAATTTCGCTTGAGTCTGAGGGGCTGGGAGTGTGGATGCGGTAGACGCTGAAGGTGGGAAGTTGCTTTGGTTATAGACCACGTTCGACTGTGTCTGGGGGGCTCGCTCTAAGTCTCTAAGTCGGCCTGTTAAATCCATATTCAGGTTCGGTTCACCGGCGATTCGCTTTGCATTGGACTCGTGGTCTTGCGGAGTAGCTAGTCTCCATCCAGTCAGAAAATTGTCCTGATCCAGGGAGAGGGTAAGCCCGGAAGTGGGATACTCCCATTTGATTTCCCCGCCACTACTTATGATCGAGATCGACCATGGCCGCCCAAAGCGCGCGAGGATGTCGTGCTGCGACATGCCTATATGCGGGGTGAGCTCGCGTGGCGAGATTGGCGGATGTGATACATCGGGGCGAAACCTATACCGAGCCGTCTTCGTCAGCTTGGCTACCTTCTCCGCGTCCACACGCAACAATCGCCAGACCGTGACGGTACCGGACGGACAACCCGACGGGCTGGATTCTTCGAACACCATCTGCGTCGCGATTTCGACACCGGCAGGGCTGGACGCCTGGGCATAATTGAGCAGTTCCTGCACACCCTGAGCAAAGGCTTTCTGCCGGCCTTCTTCCGTACTCTTGGCGCAGGACGCCTGACCCACAAAGAACAAATCCTCCCCGAAGCGAAACATCGCTTGTTCGGCCCAGAACGGGCGGTTGAGAGGCTCTGCCTGTGCAGGGATTCCAGCCGGCAATAGGATCGTCAGGAGGGTCCAGAGACACAGAGAAGGCCATCGGTCTCTGTGTCGGTGGCAAGGCCTCACTCGTTCTCCTAGAACGAGAACCGGCCCCCGGGCTATCAGAACAGCCGACTTCATGGGCGGGGATGCCAGGAGCTCGATTGCGTGCGAGCCGATGTCTTTTCATCCTACTCTTCACGGCCTTCGCAATGCAATCCCTCGAAACAGACCGTTCCCCGATTCCTCCCTTCACAGATTCCCAGTCGCTTGGGCTGTTTCATTCGATCCGCCTTCGTTCTCTACCTCTTGCTCTTGTCGGAAAAGGTCTAAGCGGTTGGTTTGACAGAGATATTTGCCATCAAAGAGAAATTGTGCCACCCCGCTTGATATTGTTCTAACTAGAATTATATGATCAAGGTCAATTCGGTTCCCACACTTGCGGGATTGCCATGCAACAAGTTTTCAGACTGATGGCAGGAGACAGTGGGCCCACTCAAGAAATCCGCCTGCTTGAGACGGCCCCTACCGATGAGCAGCTTCTCGATGCCTATTCGCAAGCGGTGATTACCGCATCGGAGAAGGTCAGCCCTTCGGTCGTCAATATCGAAGTTCACCACCAGCCGAGACATCGTCGGCCGACTGATCCGGGCCGCCCTCGTGAGATGCGCGGCAATGGGTCCGGTTTTGTCTTCACGCCGGATGGCTTTATCCTGACAAACAGTCATGTCGTGCATGAGGCCACCAAAATCGAGGTGGCCCTCTCGGATGGCCGGCGGTTTCAGGCGGATCTGATCGGTAATGATCCGGATACCGACCTGGCGGTAGTCAGGATCGATGCGCCCAACCTCGTCTCTGCTTCATTGGGCGATTCCCAGGCGATTCGAACAGGACAATTGGTCATCGCGATCGGAAACCCCTATGGGTTCCAGTTCACGGTCACTGCTGGAGTCGTAAGCGCGCTTGGCCGCTCGCTCCGATCTACGTCCGGTCGGCTGATCGATGACGTGATTCAGACCGATGCCGCGCTGAACCCCGGTAATTCTGGGGGACCGCTGGTGACGACGCGCGGAGAGGTGATCGGCGTCAACACCGCGGTCATACTGCCGGCGCAAGGCATCTGCTTTGCCATCGGCATCAACACGGCAAAATTTGTCGCGGGCCGGCTCATCAAGGACGGGAAGATCAGGCGCGGCTATATCGGGGTAGGCGGGCAAACGGTACCGCTCCCACGACGCTTGATCCGATACCATCAATTGCCGGTCGAGACCGGCATTCTGGTGGTGACGGTTGAGCCGAACAGCCCGGCGCAGCACGCGGGCTTAGTGGAAGGCGACGTGATTGTCGGGTTTGCCGGTCGTCCGGTGGCAGGTATCGATGACCTGCATAGGTTGCTCGCAGAGGAACAGCTGGGTGTACAATCGACGCTCACGGTGCTTCGGCGCGCGGACAGGATAGAGCTAGAAATCGTAGCCGAGGAGTCAAAGGCGAAAACAGAGGAGGGATGACATGAAGACGCTGTTTGCGACGGATGATGGCTGGGCGGGATTGATCTTGAGGCTTACGCTGGGGATTGTCATGTTTCCTCACGGAGCGCAGAAGCTGCTGGGATGGTACGGAGGATTTGGGTTTACCGGCACGCTAGGATTCTTCACGGGGACGATGCATCTCCCCTGGCTCATTGCCTTTCTGGTCATCATCGGGGAGTTCTTCGGCAGCCTGGGGCTGCTCGTGGGCTTCCTGACGCGGTTCAGCGCCGCGAGCATGGGTGTCATCATGCTGGGTGCGATCAGCCTGGTCCATTGGCCGCACGGCTTTTTCATGAACTGGGGCGGCAAGCAGGGGGGCGAAGGCTATGAGTATCACCTGCTTGTGCTAGGGATCAGCCTCGCGCTGGTGATGATCGGGGCAGGTCGCTGGTCGGCGGACGGCCTGATCGCAAAGCAGTTGAAAAACTGAGCAGTCAAAGGAAGGTACCTGGCATGAATAGGTCTGCCAACACGATAAAGGAAACCGGCATTGTCGTTCGACGCGGCAGCGAGCGGTTCCATACCAAAATGGACTGGCTTGACTCGTACCACAGCTTTAGCTTCGCGAACCATTATGATCCGAAGAACACCCATCACGGGCTGCTGTTGGTGAGCAACGACGATGTCATCAAAGCCGGCACCGGATTCCGAACCCATCCGCATCAGGATATGGAAATCGTCACCTGGGTGCTGAGCGGCGAAGTGGAGCATAAGGATTCGGAAGGCAACATGGGTATCATCTATCCAGGATTGGCCCAGCGCATGAGCGCGGGCACCGGCATTTGGCACTCTGAAATGAATCCGCGGAACGATCGGGACCTGCACCTCGTTCAGATGTGGGTGCTGCCGGACACGGAGCGGATCAATCCGGGCTACGAGCAACTCGACATCAATGCCCAGCTTGATCGCGGTGGGTTGGTGCCGATCGCGTCGGGTCGCGGTCACGACGCGGCGATCTCGATTCGCCAACGCGGAGCTGTGCTCTGGGGTGGACGACTGAAGCCCGGGGAGACGGTCAGCGTGCCGGATGCCAAGGTTGCCCATCTGTACGTCGCGAAGGGAGACGCAGAGCTTGAAGGCGCAGGGTCGCTGTCGGCCGGTGATGCGGTCCGCCTGACGACAGCCGGCTCGCGTCGTTTGATTGCTGACGAGACGAAGGGAGCAGAGGTTCTGATCTGGGAGATGAATTGAAGAGGACGAGAGGGAGCCATACACATGGCTGATCAGAGGAAAAAGCTGGCGACGAACGTAGTAGGCGATTTCTTCGTGGACTCGACCTGCATCAACTGCGACACCTGCCGGCAGTTGGCTCCAGCCACGTTCCGCGAGATGGGAGAATATTCGGCCGTCTATCGCCAGCCTGAGACTGAACCGGAGCTGCAGGATTCGTGGCGTGCCCTGATCGCCTGTCCGGTTGGCTCGATTGGGACGGTGAAGAAGGACAAGACCAGCCTGCAAGAGGCCATGGCCAGCTTCCCGCTCCATCTCGAAGCGGGCGTGTACTACAACGGCTTCAATTCGGAGAAGTCGTTCGGCGCCAACAGTTATATCATTTGTCATCAGGAAGGCAACTGGTTGATCGACTCGCCTCGATACGTCTCGCATCTGGTCGAGGCCTTCGAGCGCATGGGCGGCATCCGGTACATCTTCTTGAGCCACGAGGATGATGTCGCGGACGCCGCGCGATATGCCAGGCACTTCAAGGCGACGCGGATCATTCACGAAGAGGATGCAGAGGCGATGCCGGAGTCGGAATGGCTGGTTCGAGGCAACGAGCCGGTCGTCGCCACCCCCCAGGTGCAGTTCATCCCGGTGCCAGGGCACACAGCCGGCAGTCTGGCGCTGCTCTATGACCAGCGGTTCCTGTTTTCCGGCGATCACCTGTGGTGGGACCGGGACGAACATGGCCTGGATGTGCCGTCCGTCTTGGTCTGGAACGAAGAGCAGCTCCGAAACTCGACGACGCGGCTGCTCGACTATTCGTTTGCCTGGGTGTTGCCAGGACATGGAGAACGGATTCACCTCTCGCCGGCCCGCATGAAAGAAGAAATGCAGCAGTTGCTGCGCCGCCGCTTCAAGGTCAACCAACAGTCAGTCCTCTGAGAAAACACGATGAAAGCTCACTATCTTGGCCATGTGGTGTTTTATGTGAAAGAGCTTGAGCGGTCGCTGGCTTTTTATCGGGACATGCTCGGCTTCAAAGAGGTCGGGCGGATCTTCGGTGGTGCGGCGGCCGCGCTGACGTCAGGCCGGACTCATCACGAGCTGCTTTTGATCGAAGTCGGCGAGGCGCCGGCCCCACCGCGCGGGCGGCGGCTGGGGCTCTATCACATCGGGATCAAGATCGGAGATAGGTTGGAGGAGCTGCGGGCGGCCAAGAGAGAGTTAGAGCAGGCCGGAGTACCCATCAGCGGCATGAGCGATCACACCGTGAGCCAGAGCCTCTATCTCCACGATCCCGACGGCAATGAAGTGGAACTCTACGTGGATGCCGAGGAGGCGATCTGGAAGAGGAACCCTGCAGCGGTCCTGTCGCCGATCAAGCCGCTGGTCCTATAACCATGAAGGGCCGCCCCGTGCTTCAATCGTGTCAAGCGGATTGATCTCCCCACAAAGAAGAGTCGCTCTATGTCACGCGACCACCACAGCCATGAGCAGGGGATGCCTCATTCCTATCAGGCCATGTCTGGGACGGCCGACTCGCTCAACCAGTTAGCCTTTTCGGCCACGATCCACTGTCTCACCGGTTGTGCCATCGGTGAGGTATTGGGGCTTGTCATCGGGACTGCCTTGGGGTGGGTCAATGCCCCCTCGATCCTCTTGGCGGTCGTCCTCGCCTTTCTCTTTGGCTATTCGCTGACTCTCTGGCCGCTTCTTGCTGGCGGGATGGCGTTCAGGACCGCGATGGGTTTGGCCCTAGCTTCAGACACGCTCTCGATCACGGTCATGGAGATCGTGGACAACGTGGTGGTGCTGGTGATTCCCGGCGCGATGGACGCGGGGCTCTCCAGCCTGCTGTTCTGGGGAAGCCTGGTGCTGTCGCTGGTCTTGGCCTTTGTGGCCGCGTTGCCGGTGAATCGCTGGCTCATTCGCCAGGGGCGCGGGCATGCGCTCGTGCACGGGCACCACTGAAGGTTTCTCGAGTACTCAGCGAATCAGAGTGATCACTTCTACAAAGGAGCTCAACCATGGCCACCAACTTTAAGATCCCCAGCGCGGCGAAAGCCAAGAAGTATTTTCAGGACAAGCTGGACTTCACCACCGGCCCGGTTGAGCTGGAGCGATGGGTGAAGCAGGGGCAGCCCGTCAACATCGTGGACGTGCGTGCGGCCGATGACTATGCCGAGGGCCACATTCCCGGGGCGATCAATCTACCCAAGGATCAGTGGCACGATGTGAAGATGCTGAAGGCGCGGCTACGGAAAGACAAGATCAACGTGCTGTACTGCTATTCGCATGTTTGTCACTTGGCCGCGACGGCCGCCGTGGAATTCGCCGGCAAGGGTTACCCCGTGATGGAGCTCGAAGGTGGCTGGCGCTGGTGGAAGAATGACGGGTTCGACATAGAGAAGTGAGCCGAACCATCTGACGCAGCAAGAGCCGAAGGAGGTTCGTCGTCAAAGCGGAGGAACAGGGTGATCGAAGTCAGCGCGTTCATGGCGGAATATGGTGAAATCGTGCTCGTGGCCGTGGTGTTTGCCGAGCAGATCGGCCTTCCTCTTCCCGCGATCCCAGTCCTGCTTGCAGCTGGCGCGTTGGCTGGCGTCGGGAAGATGAACCTGGCGGTGGCGGTGAGCTTGTCCGTCATCGCCTGCTTCACGGGCGACCTGGTCTGGTACGAACTGGGCCGCCATCGCGGCAGGCAAGCCCTGAACCTCCTCTGTCGGATCTCGCTGGAGCCGGATTCCTGCGTGAGGCGGACGGAAAACTTCTTTTCTCGGCATGGCCTGCGAGCTCTGGTCATGGCCAAGTTCATTCCGGGCCTGAGCACGATCACGCCGGCGCTGGCCGGGCTATTCGGTGTCACCGGCAAGCGGTTCCTGCTCTATAATGGCCTGGGCGCCTTGTTATGGACGGTGGCGTTTGTCGGGCCGGGCTATCTGTTCAGCAACCAGCTTGAAGCGATCGCCGCCCAGGCGGCCAGCTTGGGCTCGTCGTTGGTGGTGCTCGTGGGAGCAGGCCTCGCTGCTTACATCCTGTACAAGTTCGTGCATCGCCAGCGGCAGTTGCGCGAGTTGCGGATCGCCCGCATCTCCGCTGGGGAACTCAAGCGCCTGATGGATGATGGACAGGAAGTGCTGGTCGTGGACTTGCGTGGCGCCCTTGATCACGAGGCCGACCCCTATACCATTCCAGGAGCCCTGCGCATGACAGCCGAGGAACTGGAACACCGCCATCATGAAATTCCGCGTCATCAGGAGGTGATCCTCTTCTGTGCCTGCCCGAACGAGGCGACCGCCGCCAAGATGGCGCTCTTGCTGCGTCAAAAAGGCATTACAAAAGTCCGGCCTCTTGCCGGAGGAATTGACGCCTGGCGGGCGAGCGAGTTCCCGCTGGAAGCGCGACATTCTGTGACGGAGCCAGCCGCCGTCACAGGCTGAGCTTAGCTAAGTGTCTTTTAAGCGCTAGGAAGAAGGCTCTCGACCTTTTGGACTCCATCCGGAAAATCGTGTCTCCACGCGTAATACTGGAACAACTGCTTCGCGAGGGGGCGATGGAAGGTGCTCGAACGTTGTTCGCATTTGAGTCAGAGGGGCGTCGTGTGCAGCAGAAGGCTATCTTGGAGGTCTTATGGCTGCGGAGCGAACATTGACTCTTCCTACGCACACAGATGTGTGGCCTAGTCTGCCCCTGGCGGCGTGGCGAGACACCTACGCCACTCTTCATATGTGGATGCAGGTCATCGGTAAAATCCGGCTTGCACTGTCGCCAATGATGTGCCACTGGTGGCAAGTGACTCTGTACATTACACCCCGCGGGCTGACAACCTCCCCGATCCCGTACGGCACGCGCATCTTTCAGATCGATTTCGACTTCCTCGACCACAAGCTCCTGATTCAGACGGCGGACGGAGAAACCCGGTCCCTGGCGCTGGTGCCACGCTCCGTCGCCGATTTTTACCGGGAAACGATGGCGGCCCTACGATCGCTCGGCATCGAGGTGCGCATCTGGACCACACCGGTTGAAGTGGAGGACCGAACTCCCTTCGAACAGGATGACAAACATGCGGCCTATGATCCTGAATATGCACAGCGGTGCTGGCGGGTGCTAGCGCAAGCGACCCGCGTGCTCACGGACTTTCGCTCACGGTTCATCGGCAAGGTGAGCCCGGTGCACTTCTTCTGGGGGGCGTTTGACCTGGCGGTCACTCGATTCTCCGGCCGGCCGGCCCCCAAGCACCCAGGCGCGCCCTACCTGGCCAAATTTGTGGCGCGCGAAGCGTACTCGCACGAGGTAAGCAGTTGTGGGTTCTGGCCGGGCGGCGGCGCTGTGAACACGCCTGTCTTCTACGCCTATGCCTATCCGGAGCCAGAGGGTTTCAAACGTTATCCCATCCAGCCAAAAGAGGCCTTCTACAGTGAGGAGATGAGAGAATTCCTGCTGCCGTACGATGCAGTCCGAACTGCGGAGTCGCCGGATCAAGTCCTGCTTGGATTTCTGCAGAGCACGTACGAAGCCGCGGGGAACCTCGGTAAGTGGGACCGGGCTGCGATCGAGCGCGCATGAATGAAGTAAGACCTCAGCCCTTGATGGTCATTCCTGCTTTGTCTCATTGTGTAGAAAGGGGACAGTCATGGCTCAACAATGCACCCACCTGGATCAGATTCGAACTGTGACGCCGCACGCCCGAGGTTGCGAGGACTGTCTGAAGACCGGTGATACGTGGGTACACCTGCGATTGTGCCTCAGTTGCGGGCATGTTGGCTGCTGCGATTCCTCGAAGAACAGGCATGCGACGAAGCATTACCATGCCACCCGCCATCCCCTCATACAGTCCTTTGAGCCGGGAGAAAGTTGGCGCTGGTGTTTTCCGGATCAGTTGTTCATGGAATCATAATGGCAGACAATAGCCTCGCCTTCTTGTTTGATCTGGATGGAACTCTGGTGGATAGCGTCTACCAGCATGTGCTGGCCTGGCGCGAAGCTTTCCAGGCCGAAGGGATCGACCTTGCAGTCTGGCGCATTCATCGGCAGATCGGAATGAGTGGTGGCTTGATGTTGCAGGCTCTTCTTCGTGAGGTCGGTCATTCGGTGACGCAGGACCAGGTCGACCGCATCCAGCGCCTGCATGGGGAAGCGTATGGGCGGCAAGCCGCATCTCTTTGCCTCCTTCCCGGCGCACAAGACCTCCTCGACCACTTGTCGGCCCACCAGGTTCCCTACGCCATCGCGACGAGCGGTCGACTGGAGAGCGCGCGATACACGCTCAAGCTCTTGAAACTGAGCCCAAGCCTGCCGATCATCACCCGTGACCTCGTCCGCCATGCTAAGCCGGACCCCGACCTCTTTGTCACTGCAGCTCAGCGTCTCAACGTACCAATCAACCACTGCGTTGTCGTCGGTGACAGCGTCTGGGATATGCTGGCCGCCCGACGGGCCTGGGCACTGGGAGTCGGCCTTCTTTCGGGAGGCTACGGACAGCAAGAGCTTGAGCGAGCCGGTGCCTATCGCGTCTACCAGGACCCCGCTGACCTCTTGCGCCACCTTGATGAAGTCGGACTACGGCTCGCTCAATAGGCAAGGCACAGCGGGGGAGCTACAACCCTCCTCTCCCCATGGGTTTTCCCACTCAAGCTTTCCGGCCTTTGCTTCTGTTAGAATATTGCCGAGAGTCAACGTCCGGGCAGGTCGGGAGTTATGAAGGAGGGGCCGATGACACAGCCCCGCGTTCAGGCGTTCGGGCAAATCGGTTTGCTCTTTCTCGTTGGTGTGGTTGTTCTGGGTCTCGCCGCGTTGGGTCCTGCTGCGCTGGCGCAGGGTGTCTGGCTGATCGCCCCGGAAGAAGCCGCCATGCCTACCGCTCCGCTTGAGCAATCTCGTCTGCAAGGAGGGATGCCCTTTGACATCGGCCGCGAGGTGCCAGATACAGGACCGATGATCGAGCTCCTCAAACCGAATGACGGAACGTCCACGCCGGTTCCTGTTGAGGTCTCGATTCGGTTTGAGCCTCGCGCGGCGCCGGTGGATCTCTCCACCCTCAAAGTCGTGGTGGTGAAACTGATCTCGATTGATATCACCGAACGCGTGCGACCCTATGCGTCACCACAAGGGATCCAGATTCCTGATGCCCGGTTGCCTTCCGGGACCCATATTGTGCGAATCAGCCTAGCTGATGCGGCCGGCGGCTTCAGCCGCAAGCAGGTCACATTCAGCATCCCATGACGTGACAAGCTCAGACCAGGCAGGGAGGGAGCGATGGCAATCATTCAGCGACTATTCTGCATCCTAGCCGTCGTGATTCTGTGGAGTGCGGCCGTGCAGGCGGCGGACCTGACCCCTCAACAGATCTATGCTGGTGCCTCGCCGGGGGTTGTCATGGTTATGGGGCACTCGAGTGGGGGGGAGAGAGGGAGCGCCGGTACTGGCTCAATCATCCGGGGGGATGGGCTCGTCCTGACCAATGCCCATGTGGTGGTGGAGGAAAGAACGAGCAAGCCCTATCCAAGGCTCTTTGTGTATTTGAAGCCGAATCGGGTGACTGGCGATCCGACAACCGACTTGTCCCGAGGAGTGAAGGCGACGGTCCTGGCGTTCTCACAACCGCTGGACCTTGCCCTCTTGAAGCTCGAAGGAGGCCTCGCCCCGCTGCCCGTCGTGGAGCTGGGTGATTCAGGTAAGGTCCAGATTGGAGACCGCGTGGTCGCGATTGGACATCCGGAACAGGGGGGACTCTGGACCTTGACCACGGGGGTGATCAGCGCCGAGTTCGAGAATTTCAACAAGGTCAAGGGCAAGCATGTGTTCCAGACGGAAACCGGTCTGAACCGAGGTAATTCCGGCGGCCCGCTCCTGGACAGCCAAGGGCAGATGATCGGGGTCAATACGGCGATTGCCCGCTTGGCCTCGGACGGGATGCCGATTACCAGTATCAGCTTTTCGCTCGAATCGGGGGTGGCCAGGACATGGCTGCGCGAGCAGGGGGTCACGTTCGCGCAGGCAGGAGGCCCAACTGAATCGCCGGTGTCCAGCACGCAGCCAGTTCCGGTGAAGCCAAGTGCGGCACCCAGTTCGCCAAGCCGGACGACTACGGCGTCCGGGTCGTCCGGACCGACAGCCTCTGCTCAGGCTCCTTCCGTGCCCCAGATCCAGCCGCCGCCTCAGGCTCGCCCCTATAACCTTGACCGGCTGGTGAGTGAACGGGCCCGAGCCGAGGCCGACATGGAAGACATGATCAAGGAAAGTCGCGAGGCAATCCGAGAAAGGGCGCGCCGGCGCTGAGCTTGCACCTCTTGCCCATCTTCCACAGTCCGCGTATCATCGGGACACTCGGCAAGGGAGGGGATTATGCAGAAACGGACGACGACCCGACCGCCACGCAGCTTGTCCCTTGACCGGAACATCGAACGGCTGCGGCAGCAGCTTGCTCGCTTGACGCCGTTTCTTTCCAAGGGCAAGGGAATCGCTGCTTCGACCATCGATGAGTTTGACGTCGAGACGGAACGGTTGCTCAGAGAGATCCTTGGAGAGACCTCCGAGCTGGTCGAGGCCTACGAATATGCCCAACTCGGCGAAGCGGCCGGATTGGTCAATTTCCCTGACGAGGCACCAGAAAGCGGAGCGCACGATGTCGATCGCGAAAGCCTCAATCAGCGCAAACGGGTGCTGGAGAGCTGTATCTCAGAGCTCGAAGCGCGCCGGGCGGCGGCGGCCAAGAAGAAACGCGTGGGCTCTCGGGCAGTGATTGGTCCCCAGGTCGCCGACCACATGACGCCTGACATCCGCAGCGTGCATGCTGACGCCACACTGCAGGAGGCGGGCCGTCTCATGCAGCAATGGAAGATCGGCTCACTGTTAGTGGCAGACGATCGCTATTATGTGGGGTTCATCACGGATACAGACTTGGCCAGGGATGTCGTCGCGCGGAAGGTTGATCCCGCCACCACGCCCGTCAAGGCCTGCATGAGGAAACCGCCCGTCACGATCGAGGGGAAACAGCCGATCATTGAGGCGGTGCGGTTGATGAAGGAAAAGGCGACCCGCCATCTCGCGGTGACCCAGGACGGGACGATTGTCGGCGTCCTCTCGGTGTCGAATATCCTGCGGTACTATTCAGGCGTGGCGTAGCGCTCGCTACGGGTGCACCACTATTCACAGGAGCGGGTGCCCCGCTCCATTTCCTGGTTGTAACAGAGCCACCGCATGGCAAAGGAACTGGAAATCAATGTCCGGCCGATCTTCTCCACGCCGCTGTTAGTATTCACGATTCCTGACTACGAGCGCATCAACCAAGCGCTTCGCCGCGCGATCCTCGAACGAGAGGCCTCCACACCCGCCTATGCTGACTACGAGGTGGTGGGATGGTCCTCTCCACATGACTTATCCATATTGGAGTGGGCCGGCCCGGCATTGAAGGGATTGTTTGACCCCGTCATCCAGGTTGCCACGCAAGTGACAGAATTCTCTGAACGGGCTCCGGACCGTAGCGGAAGTCGTCCGGACTGGCAGCTTGTGGAAGCCTGGGCCAACGTGCAGCGCAAAGGGGGAAGCAACGCCGCCCACCCTCACCCCGGCACCTTCTGGTCGGGAGTCTATTACGTGGATGTCGGGGACATCTCCTCAGACGGCAAGTGTGGAGGGGACCTGCTGCTCTTCGACCCGCGGGGGTGTCTGCCTCGGATGCTCGCTCCGTATCTGCGCTATTCCATGCCCGAACTGCACGATGCTGGCAGGAATATTTCCTTCATGCCTGCGGCCGGTGAGTGCGTCATGTTCCCAGGTTGGTTATTCCATGCCGTCGGGACCTACGCCGGCAAGGCTCCGCGCATCAGCGTGGCCTTCAATCTGGACCCCGTTATCCGGAAGTAGCAGCGCCAATGCCAGCACCCACTCCGGCCCCTCAGGTCTAGTCCCGGTCGCCCAACTGATTGAATTGCTGGAGCCTCTCTTGTTTTTGTCCCTCGATGTGTTTGCTTTTCTCTTGGAATTGGTGGATGAGACTCCCGCCGCTTTTGGTGGCAGACCGCGCCGCCACTCTGTCGCCGAGATCGGATACGAACATGAAGTACAGGGTGGCAAGTCCCAGGAATCCAACAGCCCACGGCATGAGGAGCCGAAAAAACGCACTGCCGGTCAATTTGCCGGCGCCATAGAACAGCATGATCGCGAGAAAGCCGCCGATCAGCATGACGGACTGGTAGGTACTCAACCCAGGAATCACAGTGGGAGGCAGATGGCCAATCAGCCAAAAGAGCAGACCTTCTCCACGCATACTCGACATGAGAGATGATGCTCCGTTTTGGCTCGGCGGTTTCTCAGTTTCCACGCTCTCCGTCACCTTCACCCTGGCACGATAGCGTTCAGGGATATTCTCCAATCGATCGGTCGCCACTATATTCCCTCGTTCATCGACATAGGAATAAATGGCCTTGCCGGCCTGAGCATCGATCAGCCCCGCCAGGATGATGACTGCAGCACAAACCATGATCGAAGCCCTTATGACTCCAACGCGATGGTCCGTCATACTGGTTCCTCCCCCTGCCGAGCCAGAACATGGTTCGTCTGCTAGTAAGCATAGCACTATCTGGGAAAAGCGGTGGTCAGCATCTTTGACCGGGGCACGATCGAAGGACTGCACCACGGCTTTCCTGGACATATCCGGCTCAGAAGGTCAAGATAGATTTTTCATAGGGATTTGCGTATTCTTTCGTGTGGGTCAGAAAGCGATGGCTATGAATATTGAACAGGGGAGGCAGGGAATTGTCTTCAGCAAAGAAGGAGCCTGAATGCGAAAGACATTAATAATACTTGTCCTTCTCGGCGGCGCCAGCTGGTGGTATTGGGGGAGGACTCTGGAACCAGTCCGAGTCATCCGTGCGCAGCTCGCAGCGATCGACAAGGAGAACTACGCCCAAGCGTACGACTACCTTACTCCCGGAGCCAAAGAGCAGCTGACGGTGAACGCTTTTGAGGCTCTTGTCCGGGCAAACAGTGCGGTCGAAAAAAATTTTGGAAGCACCTTCCTCTCGCGGAGAGTTGAAGGCAATGTCGCGACGATCAGCGGCACCTTGGAGGGCTTCAATGGGCAAGTCAGCGAGGTCCACTATATCTTAGTCAAGGAAGGTGATCGTTGGATGATTCAAAGCTTCACATGGTCGACCCCGAGGACCACGGGTGAGAGATAGCCAAAGAATCACTAGTCGTTCAATACGATTCCCTGCCGAGCAAAGGGAGTGATCCTTTCCCTCTCTCCTTTCTCTTCTGAGCGTGCGCACTCTTCGAACACGGGGAGTTGACCGGGCCGCCCTCTCGGCCCTTCGTCAGCCGAGGCCAGCGTGGCGCTCCGGCCCGCCGTTGATCCGGAGTCTCGCGAGCTGCGGAAGCGGCGAGCTCCGCCACAGCGAGCATCCTAACTTGTTACTGCCCCTTCCGACGCCGACGACACGTGCCGGGCGTATTTGGCCATGACCCCGGTGGTGTAGCTCGGAACGGGCGGCTTCACCTTCTTGAGACGGGACGCGATGTCTTTCCGAGTCAATTCAACGGTGAGGGTACGTGCTTTGATATCGAACACAATCATGTCGCCGTTCCTGAGCGCGGCGATGGGGCCACCCTTCGCCGCCTCAGGGGCGACGTGGCCGGCCATCAGCCCGTGGGTGGCACCGGAGAAGCGACCGTCGGTCAGGAGCGCGATCGAGTCCCCGAGGCCCGCTCCGACAATGGCGGCGGTCACGCCCAGCATCTCCCGCATGCCTGGCCCGCCGGCTGGTCCTTCGTAACGGATCACCACCACGTCCCCAGCTTTGATCTGCCCGGCCTTGACGGCGGCGAAGGCATCTTCCTCCCGGTCAAACAGCTTCGCCGGCCCTCGGAACTTCGTCATGGAATGCCCGGCCACCTTGACCACGCAACCTTCCGGCGCCAGGTTTCCCTTGAGGATGACCAACCCACCAGTAGGCTTTATGGGATTGGACAACGGCCGAAGCACTCGTTGTCCCGGCGTCTCCGATGCGTGCGCGGCTTCGTCCCCGATCGACCGTCCCGTGACGGTTGGTTGGTCGGGGTGCAGCAGTCCCGCATCCAGCAGCCGTTTGGCCACGAGCGTGGTGCCGCCGGCTGCATAGAGGTCGGCTGCCATGAAACGGCCGCCCGGCTTGAGGTCGGCCAGCAGCGGGACTCTTCGGTTGATTTTGTCGAAGTCGTCAATGGTGAGCTTCACGTCCGCTTCTCGCGCGACGGCCAGCAGGTGCAGGACCGCGTTGGTGGAGCCGCCCGTCGTGGCCACGGCAGCGACGGCGTTCTCTAATGACTTCCGGGTGATGATCTGGCGTGGGCAAAGATTCTTTTTCAGCAAGTCCATGACCATCTGACCGCATGTGAACGCGACGTCGTCCTTGCGTGGGTCCATCGCTGGCACGCCATTGAAGCCCATTGGAGAGATGCCCAGGAACTCGAAAGCGATGGCCATCGTGTTGGCGGTGAACTGGCCGCCGCAGGCGCCGGAGCCAGGGCAGGCATGGTTTTCCAAGTCGCGCAGCTCCGCGTCCGTCATCTTGCCTGCCGCGTGCGCCCCGACCGCCTCAAAGACATCCTGGATCGTCACGTCGTGGCCCTGGAACTGCCCCGGCATGATCGACCCGCCGTAGAGCATGAGCGAGGGTACATTCAAACGAGCCAACGCCATGACGGTGCCGGGGATCGTCTTGTCGCATCCCGAGAGAGCCACGACCGCGTCAAACAGATGCCCGCGCGCGACCAGTTCGACCGAGTCGGCGATGACTTCGCGGCTGATCAGCGAGGCCTTCATCCCCTCCGTGCCCATCGCGATCCCGTCGGAGACAGCGATCGTGTTGTACTCGATGGGGGTCCCCCCAGCGGCCCGGATGCCCGCTTTGACCTTCTCGGACAGCCGCCGGAGGTGAAAGTTGCAGGGCATGACCTCGATCCAGGTATTCGCGACCCCCACCAGCGGCCGCGCGAGGTCGTCGTCGGTGAACCCCACCGCTTTCAGCATGGCGCGCGCCGGTGCCCGGCCTGGACCATCAGTCAGGTCGTGGCTCTTGTGCTTCGGTCTCGGCGTCATGGTCCTCCCTTTTCCTTACATTCTCCCTTTGCCTTCTTTTTTCTTCTCGTGCTTCTTCTCCTTGCTCTTCTTCTCTTCGGTGTCGATGACCGCGCCTGAGGCGGCGTCTACGTGCACTTCCGTCACCTTGCCATTGGCCCCCACGATCTCGACTTCCCACACGGTCTTGCCATGTTTGCGCTCCAGTTCTGCTTCAATCACTGTCCCAGCCATTTTTTCCGAGGCGGTCTTAATCGCATCCTGGATCGTAACCTTCGCGGTCTTAGCCAGATCCGCGACCTTGGATTCGTCTTCCTCATGGCCTTTTTCATCGCTCCAGGCCGGCACGTTCAGGACGAGCGCTGAACCGATCAGTGCAACCAACAAAACGATCCTTCTTCCAGCGACCTTCATGGGAGAACCTCCTTATAGCTGATGGCAACAGACGATGAGTGAAAGGCGATCGCCTCATGGCTTCGACTCTTTTGTCTCCGCATCCTTCTTCGGTTCCGTCTTGGATGAGCCGCCGTGGCCTCGCTCTCTCGTCCTGCCGCGGCCCATGCTTGCGTCCTTTTCATCCCTGTCCGGCATCATCTTCAATCGCTCGTGCACCGCCTTGACTCGTTGGCTCTGTTCCGGGGTCAGCGCCGCCATAACGTCGCGCCTGGCTTTGATCGCGGCCATGCGCAGGCCGACCTCCAGCATCTCGCTCTGCTTCAACTTTCCCTCAATCGCGGCCAACTCGGCCTTATCATCCTCGACCAACGCCTCAAGTTCGCGCTCAGCGACCATGATGTCGGCCTCGGTCTTGATGCGAGTCCGGTCCAGGTCCAGCTGGATCGCCTTGAGTCTTGAGACCTGCTCCTCCGTCAATCCAAATTCCTTTTGGCTTCCCAACAGACCACGAAGGAGATGGCCTGTGCTGGCATGATGCCTTGTCATGCCATCCCCCCTCCCATACCCGCTCCCGTGTCCCTTTGAGTAACCGGGTTCTGGTTCTGCCCATGCGGGAGCCACTGTGAATCCCAGCATAACGGTCATGGCCACAACCCCGGTCAGTACTCTGCCATTCATGATTTCCTCCTTGATTGAGACGATCCGACTTATCCCTGTGCCGCTGTCTTTGCCGGACAGGTGTTGATCCCAAACAGTTTCCAGGCCGGACAGAATCCCCACGCGCCGGTGACCAGGGCCACGGCTCCCACCACGTAGGCCGCCACGGCTCCCCAGCTTGGAAGCTCCGTGAAATACCCGATGCCGATCACAGTGATCCCCAGCACGACCCGAATCATCCGGTCAACATTTCCCACGTTGCAGGTCATGGCTGCACCTCCTTATGCAGGGGCCTCGCACAGTTCCTCCAGTCGTTCCCACCGTTTGGCTTCCTCAGATGAGGTGGCACACTCACCGGTTCATGAGTGTCCAGCTTGCAGCAATAGATCAGCGCGAGGATCAGGATGGCGAGCTCGCCCGAGTTGCTCATACAGCTTGCGGTCTTCATCGGTGAGGGAAGTCGGCATGACGATTTGCAAGGTGTAAAACAAGTCGCCGCGTCCGCCCGCCGCAGTCGGGAGTCCCTTGCCCTTGAGCCGGAGCTTGCTGTCCGCGCGACTGCCCGGCGGAACCTTCACGCGCACAGGGTCCGCCAAGGTCGGCGCCAGGACCTCGGCACCAAGGGCGGCTTCCCACGACCATACAGGCAGCGTGACGTGAAGATCGGCGCCTTCGCGACGGAACACCCGGTCCGGCTTGATGTGGACGCGCAGGTACAGATCGCCGCGCTTGCCTCCGTTGCGGCCGGTGGCACCCTTGCCGGCGACACGCACGCGCGTGCCGTCTTGGACCCCTGCCGGAATTTTCACCTCAATCGTGCGATGTTCAGTCTGGCCGCCGGTGCCGCCGCACGTGGTGCATGGGCGGCCACGCTGATCTCCGGTTCCCCCACAGGCCTGGCAGGGGACCTTTTCAGCGAGCCGGATGCGGCGGCTGACCCCGGTCAATACCTCGCGGAGGGTCAACTCGACTCCGGTTTCGAGATCCTCGCCCGGTGTGGTGAATCCCCTGAAGGCCGAACCGCTTCCGGTGCGCGATCCTCTCCCGAAGATCGTCTCAAAAATATCGCCAAAGTCTTGCTCCCCGCCGAAGGCAAATTCCGGCCCCATGTCTGCGCCAGCGCCAGATCCAGCCTGTTGCCGGGCTCGCTCATAGGCCTCGCCCTCCTGCCAGCGATGACCGTACCGGTCGTATTTCTTTCGTGTCTCAGGATCACCCAGGACCTCGTGCGCCTCGTTCAGCTCCTTGAACTTTTGCTCCATCTGCGCTTTCTTGGGTCCGCTGTGCAGATCAGGATGGTATTGGCGGGCCAGCCGGCGGTAGGCCTTCTTGATCTCATCGCCTGTGGCAGTACGAGGCACCGCAAGGATGTCATAGTAATCGCGTTGGGCGGATGCCATTGTGTGACGCTCAAGGCTCGGGTGAAAGCTTGATCGAGTGCAGCTTACGGTGTCCGCGCAATCTTTTCAAGGAGGGAGCTGATGGCCGATAGCTTATGACCAATGGCCGATCGCATACGCCGGGCCGCGGGTTTCTTAGCTATCAGCTCTTAGCCATCAGCCATGAGCTCCTTGGGTGCTAGCGCGGGATCCCGGCCTTTGCGCGCGCCATCATCTTGCAATAGGAGCAAGTCTCTGCCGTTGTGGGCTGACCGCAGGTGGCGCAGGGGCGCAAGGTGGCTTGATCCTTTTCGGCCATCGACGTTGGGACCGGCCGGGCTTTGGCCTGCTTCTCAAGAAAGCCCCAGTAGAAGCGTTGCTTGGTGCCGGGCGATTCCGTTTCCAGTCGGTTCAGCACCTCTTTGTAGAGCAGCAGCTTCGAGCCCTTGGCCATGGGGCATTCTTCGACGATATAGTCGATCCGGTTCAGCACGGCGTAGGCGGCGAGCTCTCGCTCAGTGAGCCGGTACAGTGGCTTGACCTTCTTGGCGAAGCCCTCGACCGAGGCCGGGAGACTGGGGCTTTGCTTGTCTAAATAGTCGTCCTGCCAGTGCAGCACATTGCCCAGCAGACGAGCCGCCTCGTCGTCCAGATTGTGACCGGTGGCCATGACGTCGTAGTCCTGCTCTACCGCGGCGCGGTTGAACTGATAGCGTTTGATCGTGCCGCAGGCCGAGCAGGTGGGCCGGTTGATCAGATCGGCCAGTTCCCTGATGCCCGCGCCTTCTTCCTCCTGGACGGTATGAATCAGCAATGTGGCGTGACAGGGTTTCGCGACCCTGTCGGCGTACCGCTCTACCTCCTCGCGGGATTTCGCCGAGTAGCCGGGGATGCCGAGGTCCACATAGAGCGCATCGGCGTGGTAGCCCAGCTTGAGAAGAACATCCCATAGCGCCAGGCTGTCTTTCCCGCCGGAGACTGCGACGAGGATGCGGTCCGCTCGGCCGAACATCCGCTCAGCCTTGATCGCGCGCGAGACCTGGTCGTGCACGAACTCATTGAAGCAGGGCTTGCAGAAGGCCGCGTTGTGGCGTGGCAGCCCGATCACTGCCTTCGTCTTGCATTTTACGCAGTTCATACTTGCCTTCGTTAGGCGTGAGGCGTCAGCTTGCGTCATTGCGTCGAGCGTCTTTTGCGTCTGTCGCGACTGACGCTACGGACGCCGCACGCGTGGACGCTTTCTCACGCCTCACCCCTTACGCCTTACGACCGAACCACCTGAGATGACCGGCCTCACTTCCACTTCATCGGTGTCTTTCAGCATCTCATCCTCAGTGACGAGATCATCTCCCCGAATGACGAGGTGAGCTTCCGCGACCAGGTTCAGGTCGCGAAGCAGTTCACGCACGCGTTTCGGACCCTTGATTTCCACCTGCCGCTCAGGATGGCTGAGTTGAATTTTCATGGCCAGATCATATGCCTCCTCGGGGGGTAGGGGCAAGCGGTGGTTCTTTCGTGAGGCGTCAGGCGTGAGGCGTAAGAAAGCGTCCACGCGTGCGGCGTCCGTAGCGTCAGTCGCGACAGACGCAAAAGACGCTCGACGCAATGACGCAAGCTGACGCCTCACGTTTCACGCCTTACGGCATTAAATCGAGGCTTCGCGCAGGGACTTGGCCGAGTCCTCGGGCGTGACGGGGTTGATGTAGAAGCCAGTTCCCCATTCGAAACCCGCCACCTGGGTCAGTTTGGGGATCACCTCGATATGCCAGTGGTAAAACTCGTTGGTCTTCTCGTGGAGCGGCGAAGTGTGCAGGATGAAGTTGAAGGCCGGCCTCGACAGGACGCGGTCCATCCGTCGCAGGGATTCCGAGAGAATGGGGGCCAGCAACTCGAAGTGCGTTTTCTGACTATCCTCGAAATATGCCGAGTGCCGCTTCGGGAGGATCCACATCTCGAAGGGAAACCGCGGGGCGAATGGGGTAATGGACACGAACTCCGGGTTCTCAGCAACCAGACGGTCGCCATCTCCGAGTTCTTGCCGGAGAATGTCGCAATAGATGCACCGTTCCCTCTGCTGGAAATGCGCGCGGCACCCTTCGATCTCGGCCGTGACGCTGCCGGGGATGACGGGTAGCGCGATCAGTTGCGAATGGGTATGTTCCAGGGTGGCGCCAGCGGCTACCCCATGGTTCTTGAAGACCAGGATATACCGAAAGCGGAGATCCTTCTTGAGGTCGACCATCCGGTCGCGGTAGGCCCAGAGGACATCCTCAATCCGTTTGGACGGCATCTCGGCGAGAGTGTCCTTATGCTCGGGAGTCTCAATAATCACCTCGTGCGCGCCGATGCCGTTCATGCGGTCATACAGGCCGATCCCTTCCCGCCCCAGGTCGCCCTCCACCTGGAGTGCGGGGAACTTGTTGGGCACCACACGGACGGTCCAGCCCGGCGAATTCGGCTCGCCGCCCTGTGGACGGTAGGCCAGGATTTCTTTGGGGGTGAGCCGTTCCTGGCCGGGGCAAAACGGACAGAGGGCGGTGGGGGCCTGTCGAGCCGCCGCGCTGTGACCACTCTGAAAGAAGTCTCGTGGACGGCCGGCCCGGTCGGTCGAAATAATCACCCACCGTCCCATGACCGGATCTCGACGTAACTCAGGCATAGTTCCTCACGTATGATTTGGTGATTTGGCGATTTGGTGATTGAAGGATTTTCACTGACTAAACCATGAAATCACTAAATCACCAAATCGTCAATTCTTCTCAGACCCTCCACATGATCGCCTCGTAATCCTGATCCGGCACCCTCAGAACTACCGCCTGACGCCGCGGATATCGCTCCGTCTCGAGGCCGTGTTGCATCACGACGAGGGTCATCCTGAACTCTTCCCCTGCCTGTAGCGTGAGATCCTTGAACGGCACGGCCAGCTCAAGAATCTTGCGCCGGCAGATGGTGTGGTAGCGACCGACCTCGGAGAAGGAGTGATCGGGAGAGGCGGAACAGAGGGTGAAACTGTCCGGCCCGGGCGCGACGAGTGAAAAGACCAGCCTGTAGGACAGGGAGGCCGTGAGCACATGCAGCTCAACGGCCAACCCGGCCTGATCGGCCAGCGCGTCGTCGTCGGGATCGAGTCGGAGGAAGAGCGCATCGACACTGCATCCGAATTCGATTGCGGTGAAGAAGCCGTGCGACTTCCACATGGACCCACGGGGAGGATCAGGTTCAATGGCACCGGCCCCCCGCCATTCGAAGAAGTCCGAGATAAGCCCGTCAATGGTGGGAGAGAGCAGACTGACCGGCAGGCGAACCGGATCGGATTCGTGCAGCCCGTCGAGACTTATGACCGGCTCGTTGAGGATCTCCGGAGCCGGCGCACCAGCTCTTGTAAAGACGTTCCGCAGGTGCGTCCGGAACAGGCGGTCGAATTCCGATTTGTAGTCCGTCTCAAACTCGTCGCCGTACCACCAAAACCAGTCGCTGCCTTCGGCCGCGTACAGTTCCTCCCACGCTTCGCGGGCCTGGTCCGGTGACAGATCGCGGCTCAGCTCCACCAGCCGGGCGCGCGTGTGCCGGAGCAAATCCCAGGCCCGGTTGTCCTCCTCATGTCCCAGCCAGATCTTGAAGTCCTGGTTGATCCAGGACCCGCTGTGGAGGTGCTCGAGCCGGGCTGCGGGGGGCACAATCTCCAAGGAACGACTGATGGTCTCGGCCGAGAATCGAACACCTTCCGGCGAGTGAGGCGAGTCTTTGGCCAGCTCAGCATAGAGCCGGGATAAAACGCGTTCTCCTCCGTCATGGTAATGTTCCCATGGATTTTCCCCGTCCAGGATGATCGGGATCAATACATGATCACCAGGCGCGCGCTGCACGATGTGGGTGAGCCGGCGCAGCACGTCCTCCACGGCTGACTCCGGCATCGTCCTGGCATAGACGAACCCAAAGGCATCGGAGAGCTCGCGGTCGCGGAACAGGATTGTGACGTCCTCTCCTGGTTGCCCGACCGTGTACGGATGATAGAGATCCTGGTGGCGATTCCAACTGCCAAGCGAACGGGCCAGCACGCCTTCATCCGTGGCCATCCAGCGAAGCCCCGCTCGTCGCAGTATCGGGGCCATCTCGGGACACACCGAGCCTTCGGACGGCCACAATCCGGCGGGAGGCATGCCAAACAGCTCTTCATGGAGGGCCACGGCTTTTTGAATTTGCGCCTCCGCGTCGGCCGGTGCTTGAAAGCGCTGGGGTAGGGCCGTCTCCGGCCGAGACCTCTTGGCGAAGTCTGTATCAATCAGCAAAGGCAGGATGGGATGGTAGAAGGGACTGGTGGTCAGTTCGATCCGGCCAGACTCGGCCAGTTTCCGGTAGAGAGGGATGATCTGCGAGACGGCATCTTGCTGGAGGGCCAGAACCTCTCGCTTGTCGTCCTCAGTAAACCCCCGACCTTTGACGCGAAGGACGGCTAACCGTGGGTGTCGAGCTACCGTGCCGTAGCCGAACCAGGCCAGGTTGTGCCATACCTGCAGGTCCAGGAAATCCTGTGACGTGAACCGACGCGCCAGCCGATCCAGGTCTTGTCCCGTCACGTCCGTGCCACGCTTAACCAACAGCTCGTGGTAGCGAGAATAGGGCCGTACCATGGTTCCCCAGTTCGCGGCAAAAAAATGACGGACGATGAAGGCCCGCTCAGGCGGCGAGAGTTCCGCCGCTGGGCGCTGCGCGTGTTCGAGGAAGAGGTCGCGTACGGATCCCGACGTCAACTCCTTGAGTTGGACCAACAAGGAGGGGGTAAAGTTGACGGTGGCCCGCACCGTGGGGAACCGTTCCAGCAAGGAGGCCATGTCGAAATACGCTTTCGTGGCATGCAGCCGGACCCAGGGCATGCTCGCGGACCCCGACACCGGGTCGGTATAGTAGGGCTGGTGCATATGCCAGAGAAAGCAGATGTGGGCGGTTTTCATGATTGGCTGATCTGCAGCGATGACTGCAGTATCTCATAGGGCAGGCAGGGTTTCAATAAAGCGCCGTTGATCGTTTCTGCGACAAGCGGATGAAAATCAGGTATAAATGGAGGAGAAGCGGGAGCCGGGAACGTGTCATGCAAAACGGTCAAGCACTCTCGTGCCGGGCAACACACGTAGCCGGCAGTATCTGGCGGTATTGGTTGCCGGTCGCGGCCTATGCCGGCCTCATCTTCTATCTGTCTTCGCTCTCGCATCCTGAAGAATATGTTCCGTCACTGCTTGCGGAGCTTGGAGACGAGGTCCTCCACGCCGTGGAGTACGGATTGTTGAGCGTCCTCTGTTACCGAGCCTTCCGCCATGGGGCAGGCGCATGGGCGGCCCGGTACGCATTGCAACTCGCCATTGTCGCCGCTGCAACCTATGGTGTGACCGATGAAGTCCATCAAGCGTTCGTGCCTTTGCGCGTAGCGGAGGCCGGTGATGTTCTCATGGATATGATCGGTGCAGCTATCGCAGCCACAGGGTGGAGCTGGACCGTCGAGCCCTAGCTCACTGTCCTGTCTTTACCAGGCGTAGGCCTCCGGCGCGGGCCCGCCAGGTCCGGGAAAAATCTCGTCGAGGCGCTTCATGGTCTTGGAGGTCAGCGTGATCTCCAGCGCCCGGAAAGATTGGTCCAACTGCTCAACCGTACGCGGCCCGATGATGGGCGCGGTGACGGCCTTTTGGTGCAGGAGCCACGCGAGGGCCACATCCGCTGGCCGTTCATTGATCTCGCGGCAGAACGTCTCGTAGGTTTCGAGTTTCGTTCGATGCTTTTTGAGGTCACGTTGCAGGTCTTCCTTGGCCCGGCGCCCCTCTTTAGCTTTTTGGAGCACGCCGCCTAGCAGCCCACCGGCCAGTGGACTCCAGGGGATCAGGCCCACTCCATAGGCCTCGCAGGCTGGAACCACTTCCAGCTCCACCGCCCGCTCGGTCAGATTGTACAGACTTTGCTCGGACACCAGGCCCAGGAAGTGCCGGCTTCTGGCGGTCTCCTGCGCCTGCGCAATGTGCCAGCCGGCGAAGTTGCTGCTCCCTACGTACAGGACTTTGCCTTGGTCGCAGAGCTGCTCCATCGCCTGCCAGATCTCCTCCCAGGGTGCTGCTCGATAAATGTGGTGCATCTGATACAGATCAATGTGGTCAGTCTTCAGCCGGCGGAGACTCTCCTCGCAAGCCCGTCTGATGTGAAGCGCGGAAAGCCGCGCTTGGTTGGGCCAATCTCCCATCCGACCGTAGACCTTGGTGGCTAGCACCACTTTCTCCCGCCGACTGCTTCCTTGCGCAAACCACCGGCCGATGATCTGTTCGGTGACACCCTCACCGGTCCGACCGCCATACACATTAGCCGTGTCGAAAAAGTTGGTCCCCAGTTCCAACGCCCGATCCATGATCTTGAAACTGTCTGCCTCATTTGTGTATGGCCCGAAATTCATCGTGCCAAGACACAGGCGACTGACTTTCAGGCCGGATCTGCCCAAGTGAACGTATTCCATCAGGTGACTCCTCCGCAAGTCATGGTTGTTTCATGCGAGCAGGATACCGGTTTTCTCTATTCCGTGACAAGCTGTGAAGCCCCGGCTATAATTCGGTCTGTATGCCGACTGCTGATCCTCCTCTGCCCAAGCATGCAATGGCTCCGCCGGATCGCGCGCTCGTCGCTGAGACCGTGCGGGCGAAGCTCCCATTTGTGGCTGAACTCCTCACGCTGGCCCCCCTTGCAGGAGACGCCTCCAACCGCCGCTACTTCCGGGCGCAATTGGTCGGCGGTCCGCCTCGGTCCCTCGTGCTCATGCAGCTCGCGGAGCCCGAGGCCTTCAAACAGTCGGAGGAGGCGGTCAGCGGTGCATCGGTCTCGATCACCGAACTCCCCTTCATCAATATTCTTAACCATCTCGTCAAGGCCGACGTAGCGGTCCCGGCTCTGTACTATTACGATCAAGCAGCCGGGCTTCTGTACCTGGAGGACTTTGGGGATGTGCTGCTGACCCAGGCTTGCCAGAGTGCTTCGCGATCCGACATCGCACGGCTCTATCGCCATGTGATTGATATGCTGGTGCGGATTCATCAGAAGGCGACTTCTCCGGCGAATCAGGCCTGTCTGGCTTTCCATCGCCGCTTCGATGTCCCGCTGCTGATGTGGGAGTTCGACCATTTTCTGGAGTATGGGGTGGTGGCCCGGCAGGAGAAGCCGATGTGCGCCGATGACGAGCAGCCGGTGAGGGAGGAGTTTCAGAAGATCGCCGAGCTGCTGGCCGCGCAGCCACGTGTCTTCACCCATCGCGATTACCATTCTCGCAATCTGATGGTTGATGGTCACCGATTAGGAGTGCTGGATTTTCAAGACGCCCTGATGGGCCCGGCCACCTACGATCTTGCCTCTCTGCTCCGAGACGCCTACGTCGCGTTGGAGGAATCGTTGATTGACGAGCTGATCCAGTACTACCTGGACCGGATGGCCGAGCAGGGGACTGTGTGGGCTGACCGGGCGGCGTTTCGACGCCTGTTCGATTTCACCAGTATCCAGCGGAACCTCAAAGCGGCGGGTCGCTTCGTCTATATAGATCGGGTCAAGAAGAACCCAAAGTTCCTAGCAGACATTCCACGCGTGCTTGGGTACGTGCACCGCAACCTGGCGAAGCATCCGGAATTGCAGACGCTCCGTAAACATCTCACGCCGTATGTACCTGAACTCCAATAAACTCGTAAGGCGTGAGGCGTTAGGCGTGAGGCGTGAACTCTCTGTCTACGGCGGGGCTCTTTCCGCTACCCCTTACCCCTTACCCCTTACCCCTCACGAGGTCTCATGCGCGCGATGATTCTGGCGGCGGGCCTCGGCACACGCCTGCGCCCGCTCACCGACACCCTTCCCAAACCACTCCTGCTGATCGGGGGCACGCCTCTGATCCTGTGGAATCTGTTGTTGCTCCGGCGACACGGGATCACAGAGGTCATCATCAACCTCCACTACCTCGGCCATCTCATCGAAAAGGAGCTTGGCGACGGCTCGCGGTTCGGCCTGCGCATTTCCTACTCACGTGAACCGGTTATTCTAGGCACGGGCGGAGGCATCAAGCAGGCGGAGCCGTTTTTCAACGGCGAGCCGTTCGTGGTGCTGAACGGGGACACGCTTCTGGAATTAGATCTGGGCACAGTTGTCCAATTTCACGAGCAGCGGAATGCGCTTGCGACGATGGTGCTCCGGGAGGATCCTGACGCGGATCGATGGGGTGCGGTGGAGACCAATCCGCAACAGCGCGTGGTCCGCATCGTCGGTCGCGGGCTGGCTAAGGGCGATCAGACTGCCAAGCGCATGTTTGCGGGCGTGCACGTGATGCACCCGCAGTTGCTGAAGGATGTGCCGACGGGGCAGGCCTCCTCGATCATCGACGCCTATGTGGACGCGATTCAACGCGGAGCAGTCATCATGGGCTACGGGACGGACGGCTACTGGTCGGATGTCGGCACGCCTGAGCGTTATGCCCAGGCGCAGCAGGATGCGGAGAAGGGGCTGATCGCCTTGACGGCGCGCCAGCGGTCTTGAGCGAGAGAACGGAGTGACGAGCGTGGCCTCGAACGGGCCTCATGTTCAAGCGATGCGTTGCGCTGCGGGCTTCTTCTGGGCCGTCATCAGGCGGGTCTTACGCAGCGACATGAGGGTGCGCTGTTGATCGGTCGGCGCGTGAGGCGCTGACGTCTTCTCCCCGTAGGTCTTCAAAAATCGGTCCACGACTTGGAGCGCCTCGCCCTGGTGCCCTGCTCGTTCCAGCAGATCAGCTAGCCGGAGATAGGCCGGCAAGACGAACGCGAGGTCGCGATCCGACTTCGCGTTGTCCGTGACAAAGCGATACCTCTGGAGAGCAATTTCCTGATTACTGCCTTCATTGCGCATGGCTTCCAGCATGTGCACCGAGATACGATCCATGGTTCCGCTGACACCTTGTGCCCACTGTCCTCCAAGCAACTCGTCTAGTTCCTTCTCCGATAACTGGATCCCTTTCGCAGTGGAATTCGCTTTGAGTTGCTGCAACAAGCGCCGCGCCTCCGGCCAACCGCCGTAAAGTCCTATCAAAAGGCACCGGCAACCGGATGGATTGGTGCATGCTCCGTGCAGCGGCGTGAATTTCTTCTTCGCCGCGACGATCGGGAGAAAGGCCTTGCCGTTGGCTTCCAGACACACTGGGCAGATGTGACCGTCCTTGGGAGTGATATGGATGAACATGCGGATGCCGGACCGGTCCCAGAAATCAACGGCGTGGATACGGCCTGCTCGCACCTGCATTTCATGAAATACCCAGAGAGCCAGCAAGCCCAGAATGGCGAGGAAATACGGAACGAGATCGTCGAAGATCATGGTGGTCTGCCTCGCGTGAGTCCCCTCACCTAGTCAATGTTTCTTGTACCACGGCTTTCTCAATGCAAGAAGACAAAAGTGTTTTCCTGCACGGGGCAGAAGGAAGACCTCCCCAGTCGTCGGTATCTGGTGTTCTACGCAGGGAGAGCAGGGAAGAGAGCGCGGAGGGTACGTCGCCGGTGCGCTACGCGATGCCCGCCGGTCTGAACCGGCGCAGGCGCAGCGCGTTCCCCACGACGCTCACGGACGAGAGGCCCATGGCGGCAGCGGCCCAAATAGGATTGAGCATGCCAAGCGCTGCGGCTGGGATCAGGAGGATATTGTACATGAAGGCGGCGAACAGATTCTGTTTGATGTTCCTGGTGATCGCGCGTGATAGGGCAATGGCGGTGACCACGCCCCGCAGGTCCCCGCTCATGAGCGTGATGTTCGCGGCCTCCATTGCGACGTCGGTGCCGGTTCCGATCGCGATTCCGACATCGGCCTGAGCCAGCGCCGGCGCATCGTTGATCCCGTCCCCCACCATTGCCACGACCTTACCTTGTTCCTGAAGCCGTTTGATTTCGCGGGCCTTTTGCTCGGGCAATACCTCCGCCAGCACGCGATCAATCTTGACTTGCTCGGCGATGGCCTTCGCGGTTCGTGGATTGTCGCCGGTCAACATGACCACTTCCACCCCAAGCTGATGCAAGGCGTTCACCGCCTCGCGGGCGTGGTCCTTGAGCTGATCGGCGACCGCGAGCAGGCCAATGATCTGAGGGGGCTGAGCTGTGCCGGGCTTGGCGAGATTCTGGACAGCCAAGTACATCGGGGTCAGGCCGTCGGACGCGAGTTGCTCGGCGGCCTTGTTCGCCTCTGCGCTGACCAGGATGCCCTGCGCTTCCATCAGTCGGAGATTGCCCAGGTACAGGCAGAGGATCTGTGATCCCTCGCCGACCGTGGCGCGCATGCCGTGGCCTGGGATGGCGGTGAAGTCCCTGGCATCTTCGAACATCAGGCCTCGTTGATGGGCGTGGCACAGGATAGCCTCTGCAACTGGATGCTCTGAACCCTGTTCGGCCGATGCCGCGATCGCTACCAGGCGGTCCTGGGTCCAGCCATCGGCGAGTGGCACCACTGCGCGAACGGCCGGTTCGCCACGCGTCAGCGTCCCGGTCTTATCTAGCACGACCGTCGTGAGTTGGTGCGCTCGTTCCAGGGCATTGCCGCCTCGGATCAACACACCGTGCTCGGCGCCCTTCCCGATGCCAACCATAATGGAGGTCGGCGTCGCAAGCCCGAGCGCGCAGGGGCAGGCGATGATCAACACCGCCACGAAATTGACGAGCGCATGGGTGAGCGCCGGAGGCGGTCCGAACATGAGCCAAAGCGCGAAGGTGACCGCGGCGATTCCGATCACGGCCGGCACGAAATAGGCCGCGATCCGATCCGCGAGCCTGGCGAGCGGCGGTTTCGCCGCCTGCGCTTCTTCCACAAGGCGGATGATCCGAGCCAAGGCCATCTCGCGCCCAACCTTGGTCGCCTCGACCCTCAGGCTTCCGGTCCGATTGAGGGTGGCACCGACCACCAGATCGCCTGGCTGCTTGTCCACCGGAAGGCTTTCGCCTGTGAGCATGGATTCATCCACCGTTGAGGTCCCGTGGCGCACGATCCCGTCCACCGGCACTTTTTCACCAGGCCGCACGATGACGACATCACCGATGCGGACCTCCTGAATCGGGATGTCCTGCTCGCGGCCATCGCGGATAATCCGCGCGTCTTTCGGCTGCAGGCCGATCAGTGTCCTGATCGCCTCGGAGGCGCGCCCTTTCGCCCGCATCTCCATCAGGCGTCCGAACAGAATCAGTGTGATGATCGCGGCCGAGGTGTCGAAGTACACGGCAGGAGCCAAGCCGCCGGCCGTAAAGAGCTGAGGAGCCAGAGTGGCGAGCAGGCTGTACAGGTACGCTGCCGAAGTTCCGACTGCGATGAGGGTGTTCATGTCGGAGGAGCCATGACGGGCGACCGCGTAGGCTCCCTTGTAGAACTGCCAGCCGGCCCAGAATTGAACGGGCGTGGTCAGGAGAAGCTGTAACCAGAAAGACGCCGATCTGGTCAGGGACACCCCAAGGTGCTCCGCCATGCCCAGGACCATCACGGGTAGGGTCAAGGCGGCGGCGACTCCAAACCGTAGCCGGAGGTCTCGATCGGCAGCCTTCGCACGTTCCTCCTTCGCTGCCGGCGTCTCTGTCTCGCCTGCAGTCAGCTCGGGGGAAGCGACCGGTGTGTAACCGAGGCTTTGGATCGTCTGGTGAATCGCAGGCAGGCCTGTGACTCCTGGCAGGTACTCGACCGTGGCCTGCTCGGAAGCCAAATTGACCGAGGCACTGACGACACCCTGCATCGTCCCTAATCCCTGCTCAATCCTTGAAACGCAGGAGGCGCAGGACATGCCTTCGATGGGAATCGTCACCGTGACGGGCGAGTATTGAGTGCTGAGTGCCGAGGACTGCATCTCTTGCGTTGATCGCGGGGCACCCATTGCTCCAGGATGCAATGGGTCCCGGTCCGTCGCGACGGCTCGACCCCTCGATTCGCACTCGGGGTCGACCCTGAGCCTGTCGAAGGGTCGACTGAGCTCGCCGAAGTCAGACGCCGGACGCGAAAGACGCTCCGCGCCTGCAGACCTCAGTCCTCGTTGCTCAGCCCTTATCGCTGGTCCGAGCGTGATGATCTGCGGATCTGGCGCCCGGTGCCCTCCCATTCCCTTGGGCCCGTCACGAAGAATTCGCTCGGGGTCAGCCTCAAAGGTCCGCTTGCAGCCCGGCGCGCAGAAATAGTAAGTGGTCCCCTGATAGGCCGCGGTAGCCGGGGCCTTCCGTTCATCCACGGTCATGCCGCAGACTGGATCAATCGCCATCGCGTACACACAGAAACCGTGAGGGGTAAGGGGGTTGACAGACCGTTAGGCGTGAGGGAGCGTCCACGCGTGCGGCGTCCGTAGCGTCAGTCGCAACAGACGCAAAAGACCCTCGACGCAATGACGCAAGCTGTTGCCTAACGCCTGACACTTCACACCTAACTTCCCCTCGCGCCCAACGCCTCACGAAAGCTTCCAGCGGCTTTCATAGTACCAGTTTTGCGGGAATACTGTTCAACTGCTGTAGGGGTCGGAAGGGACGCCTTTCTGCTTGATGAGGCGGGCCAGATAGGTCCTTTGGAGTTGAAGCCGCTCGGCCGCTTTGGTCTGGTTCCCCTTCTCGTGCTGGAGCGCCCGCAGGATGAGAGTACGGCTGTGTTGCTCCATGGATTTATGATAAGGGAGGTCCAGATAGCCCGGCTGGTGCTCAACCGAGCCCGTGGCGGTTTCCTGGAGTGACAGGGCGAGCAGCTCAGGTTGGATGACCTCATGCGGGCACAGCACCACGGCGCGGGCGATTGCGTTCTCCAGTTCTCGGATGTTCCCGGGCCAAGCGTAGTGTCTCATCGCGGTGATCGCCTCGTCGCTCAGCTTCATCACCGGTCGCTTAGCCTCTCGTGTCTGTCGGCTCAGAAAGAATTCCGCCAGAGCCGGGATGTCCTCCGGCCGCTCCCGGAGCGGTGGAAGGGTCAGGCTGACGACATTCAGACGAAAGAACAGGTCCTCCCGAAACTGTCCGGCCTTGATGGCCTGTTTCAAGTCCGTATTCGTGGCAGCGATCACCCTGATGTTGACCTTGACCAAGCGGGTGCCCCCGACCCTGGTGAACTCGTGGTCTTGCAGGACGCGTAACAACTTGGCTTGCAAGCCCGACGGCATGTCGCCGATCTCATCCAGGAAGACCGTGCCTCCGTCGGCCATCTCGACTTTGCCTTTCTGCAGACGGTCGGCTCCGGTGAAGGCGCCCTTCTCGTGCCCGAACAGCTCATTTTCGAGCAATGTGTCGGTCAGTGCCACACAGTTGATGACGACGAACGGCATGGCCCGGCGCGGACTCCACTGGTGGATCGAGCGCGCAAACAGTTCCTTCCCGGTTCCGCTCTCGCCCAGTAGGAGCAGGCTGGCATCGGAGTTGGCCGCGCGCTCGGCCGCCGCCATGACCGCTCTCATTTTCTGGCTCGTACCGACGATGGTCGCATACCTGGTCTCGACCTCTGATCGAAGACAGGCGACGTGGCGCGAGAGCGACTCCCGCTCCACAACCTTTCGGATGACGATCGAAAGATGGTCCACGTCGAAGGGCTTGGTCAGAAAATCGTAGGCGCCTTCCTTCATGGCTTCCACGGCCGCCACGATCGAGCCGTGCGCAGTCATCACGATCACCGGCAGGTCCTGTCCGTTCTGCCTGTGCCGGGAGAGCTGTTTCAGCACGCCCAACCCCGACAACTTGGGCATTTCGAGGTCCAGGAGAACCAGGTTGGGAGTGTCCTGTTCGATTAGCTCAAGCGCGCGAAGCCCATCGCCCGCTGTGATGGTGTCATAGCCCAGGGACTCCAGCCGGTCGCAGAGGGTGGTGGCAATGTCAGGATCGTCATCCACGATCAGGATCTTGATCTTCATGGCAAACCCGTTAGGCGTGAAGCGTTAGGCGTGAGGCGATCAGCGCAAAGCCTAACGCCGTCCGGGAAGTCAAGTCTTGTCGCCTCACACCTCACCCCTTACGCCTCACGTTCATTCCTCGAATACATTCATCACCAGGCCGGTGAGAGGTTTCGGGAAAAAATAGGTGGACTTGTGCGGCATCCGATCGCCAGCTGCAGCGACGGCCTGGACCTCGTTTACCTTCGTGGGATTGAGCAGCAGCGCCGCTTCGGCCATTCCTTGGCAAACCCAATCCAGGGCCTCGTCATCGTCCTTCGTATAGAGGATGGAATCTTCGCCGGGATCGGATGCAAGCAAAGGGCTCAGAATGTGCGAATGGAGGATCGAGACGTCCAGCCGATCTCGCGCAGAGGCGACGGTGTGGGAGCGAAGCTCTGATTTGAGGCTTAACAGCAAATAGGTCTGCGCCCCTCGCAGCGCGAGGCCAAAAACCTGTCCAGCCAGTCCTCGCTCCCGAAGGGTCCGAAGAAAGCGCCGGCGCGTCTCAGGCTCTGTGTCGCTGGTGAACGAAACTGCTTCGATCTCGAATCGGCCGCGCAGACGCTCCCTGATCTGAGTGACCGCGGGAACCGGCGTTTTCAGCACGCGATGGGTCGGGAGAATGGTAAGACCCGGGTCTTCAAGGCTTGAGAACAACATGAGCACTCCGTCATACGGCTGCACACCGTCAGATGTCTGCCGGCCGGTCTGCTGGCGCCTGAGGCGCCGGTAGGTGAGGGCCGTCTCGTACCGATGGTGGCCGTCGGCGATGAAGAGGGGTTTGGGCTGCATCGCTTCAGTGAGCTCACGAAGAATGTCCCGATGTGTCATGGCCCAGAGTTGGTGGCGAAACCCGGAATCATCCTGAACATCGACGCGCGGTCTGTCCACATTGACTGACTTCTCGATGAGCTGGTTGACTGTTTCCCCAGGGTCGGAGAAGAGCGAGAAGATCGGGCTGAACTGAGCGCGGCAGGTCTCGAGCAGCTTCAACCGGTCCGTCTTGGCCGCGGACCTCGTGTTCTCGTGCGGGAAGATGCGGCCGGTCCCGAACTCTTCCAACTCCACGAGCGACAGAAAACCCTTGAGGATCCGCCGGTCAGCGCCGGGCTCGCCAGATGGAACCCTGTACTCGATCCTATAAGGATAGATCGCTGGCTCAGGGTCGCGTCGTAGGGCCCCGCGTGCCAGCCAGTCGTGCAGGAAGCTCGCGGCGCGAGTATAACGGTTCTGGGAAGGTCCGTCGTCCGGGTAATCCGACCCCAGTTCAAGCCGGATCACGTTGTTCGGGTGGCGGGCGTGCAGGGCTTTCTGGGCCTCTGTGCCAATCACGTCGTAGGGCGGCGCCACCACGTTCCGACTATCGCCCACAACTTCCTGGTTATACAGCGTCCCGCGAAACGGCAGAATGTTGGCCACTCTTTAGAACTCCTTTCAGGAATGGCGAATGGTTCATGGCTAATGGCTGATGAACTCTTGAAAATGAGCCGTCCTCTTGTTCTTCATCGACCATTGGCCATCAGCCATCGGCTCTCACTTGTACCGCTTCACTTCAAACCGTCGTATCTCCACAGAATCGTTCATGCCCAGGCCCGCTTTCTTCCGGGCTACTTCCACCTGCTCAGCGACCGAGTTGATTCCCTCAATGTCCGGTAGCAAGACACTGTGCCTGGTGCCCGAGCGCAGGATGATGCCGTACCGCCGATGATCGAGCCCGGAGAGGTCGAGCACCGGCTCAGCCGGCCCAAGTACGTCAACGGAAATCTCCAACTCGTGCAACTCAGACCACTCGATTGGGGGAAACCGCGGATCGCGTGTGGCCGAGCCGATCGCGTTCTCAATGACTTCCTCAGCCAGCGTGACGTGGGCCGGTTCAGTCGTTCCCACACAGCCACGCAATTCACCCTGTCGCTTCAGACAGACGAACACCCCTGCGGGCACCCGTGCGTCCGGCATCCCAACGAACAGGATGTCCGGTGGTTCGATGACGCGCTGCTCTGACAGAAATGTTGCGATCGCCTCCGCTGCCAACCTGACCAGCGGGTGCGCTGTATCGAAGAACATCGTCAGCCGCTCTAGAACACTGTCAGCGATCAACAGTCAACCTGGGCCAGGAACGCTGGTCGCTGAGGGCTGAATGAATGCCGTGGGATGCTACCGATCGCGGGTGACCATATAATCCGCGACGACCGACAATGCGCGCTTCGGCAAGGAATCCTCGAACCCGCCCAAATCCCGATTGGCGGCAGCCACAAAGGTACGTGCTCGCTCCATTGCGTATGAAATGGAGCCGAATTCCTGCATGAGAGAGATGATGCGGAGGAGGTCAGCCTCGGCCAGAGTCCTGGTCTCCATGCGGTCTTTGATCATCTGCCTGTCCTGGTCCGAGCAATGGTGCAGGAGGTGCAGGAGAGGAAGCGTGACTTTGCCCTGTCGGAGATCTTGCCCCAGGGACTTGCCGAGCCGGTCACCATTGGCGGCGTAATCGAGCGTGTCGTCGGCGACTTGAAACGCAATCCCGAGATGCTGGCCAAAACGAAACAGAACCGCTTCCTTATCAGCCGGTGCGCCGCCGATGATGCCGCCGATTCGGCAGGCTGCCGCAATCAGCCCTGCTGTCTTATGTTCCACGATGCGTAGATATTCTGTTTCCGTAATGAGAGGGTTGCCGTTGTAGTAGAGTTGCAGCACCTCGCCCTCCGCCATTTTCCGGCAGGCTTCAGACAGGGCTTCATTGATCGCCTGGTTTCGAAACCCCACGATCTGGCAAATGGCTTTGGAATACAGGTAATCACCAACCAGAATGCTGATCTGGTTGCCCCATAACTTGCGGGCGGTCTGGCGGCCTCGACGCAAATCGGCATCGTCCACCACGTCGTCGTGCAGCAGCGTCGCCGTGTGGATATATTCAACCAGGCTTCCAAGAACCAAGTGCTCTTTAGCGGAGTAGCCACAGACTCGCGCGCAGAGGAGAAGGAGCAGGGGACGGAGACGCTTGCCCCCGCTGCTCAGGATGTGGGAGGCCACCGTATTGACGAGGGCCACATTGGAATCGAGGTTTTTTCGGAGCTGGTCCTCGACCCCCTCGAGTTCCTCACGGTAGGCGTCCCAGACGTCCGCCATCGTGTGGATCGTTGAGGTCGCAGGTCCATTTTTCATGCGGGGATACTAGGGCAGGGCCTGTGGTTTGTCAAGACTCTTTGCGCGCGAACGTCACCGAGTTCCGCGCGTTTGGAGCGCGGACAGAGTGGACAAACCGTTCGTCGTTTGCTTGACAGAACGACGCGCTATCCAGTATGGTTGCATTTCAATTTTCCCGTGTGTTTTTCATGCCATGACCGAGGTCAGGGCCCCCGGTCGGTGGTCCTTTCCCGCACGCGTCCAGACCCGACGGTCACGCACCTAGCAGCGCGAAAACTGGGCAGGAACTAGGACAAAGATGAACATCCCAGGACTACCTCCAAAACAAGGACTCTACGATCCCAGGTTCGAAAAAGACGGCTGCGGGATCGGGTTTGTAGTCAACATCAAGGGGCACAAGTCCTACAGCATCGTGGAGAAGGGCCTGCAGGTCCTGCAAAACCTCTACCATCGTGGCGCGCAAGGCTGTGATCCCTGTACCGGTGATGGAGCCGGGATTCTCCTCCAGATCCCGCACGAGTTCCTGAAGCGCGCCGCAGCCGATGTCCGTGTGAAGCTTCCCCACGCCGGAGAATATGGCGTCGGGATGGTCTTCCTGCCCCAGGATCCCAGCTCGCGCAAACAGTGCGAGACGCTCTTTGAGAAGGTGATTGCGGAAGAGGGGACGCGCCTCCTGGGCTGGCGCGATGTGCCGGTCAAGAGCGATGCGATTGGTACGCAGGCGCGTCGGACGGAGCCGGCCATCCGTCAGGTCTTCATCGCCCGAGACATTCTCAACGAGGGACAGTTCGAACGGAAACTCTATGTGATCCGCAAGCGCATCGAAAATGCGATCCGGGAGTCTGCGATCGAGGGTCGGGAATACTTCTACATTTCCAGCCTGTCCGGCAATACGATCGTCTACAAAGGTCTGCTCCTGCCCCACCAAATGACCCAGTACTACCAGGACCTGACAGATTCCAGCGTGACGAGCGCGCTGGTGGTGATCCACTCGCGGTTCAGCACGAACACCTTTCCGACCTGGCCCTTGGCCCACCCATATCGTTATATCTGCCACAACGGCGAGATCAACACGTTGAAGGGCAATGTAAACTGGATGCGAGCGCGCCAGGGCCGCCTGCAGTCCGATCTATTTGGACCGGACATCCCGAAGCTCTTCCCGATCGTCTATGAGCATCAAAGCGATTCGGCCTGCCTGGATAATGCGCTGGAGTTCCTGATGATGGGTGGCCGCTCGTTGCCGCACGCGATGATGATGCTGATTCCCGAACCCTGGGTCGGGAATCCTCAAATGGACCTGGATCGGCGGGGGTTCTACGAGTACCACGCGGCCATGATGGAGCCGTGGGACGGTCCAGCGGCCGTGTGTTTCACCGACGGCAAGCTGATCGGTGCGACGCTCGACCGCAACGGCCTCCGTCCCTGCCGATACCAGGTGACTACCGACGACCTCGTGGTGCTGGCCTCGGAGGCCGGTGTCCTTCCAGCCGATGCGAAGGACATCCGTCAGAAAGGCCGTTTGCAGCCGGGCCGCATGTTCCTCGTGGACACGCTGCAGGGCCGGATCATTGATGACGAGGAGATCAAGGCCGATATCGTCAGCCGGAAACCATACCGGGCCTGGGTCACCCAGTATCGGATCTCACTGGACGAACTGCCTGAGCCGCTGAACGTCCCGCAGCCGGACCATCCCACGATCCGCCAACGGCAGCAGGCTTTCTCCTACACGGTGGAAGAACTCAAGATGGTCATCACACCGATGGTGGTGGCCGGCGAAGAACCGGTTTCCTCGATGGGCACCGATACTCCGATTGCTGTGCTCTCCGAGCGACCGCAGCTTCTGTTCAAATATTTCAAGCAACTGTTCGCCCAGGTGACCAATCCGCCGATTGATCCGATCCGCGAAGAACTCGTCATGTCGCTGGTCACCAGTATCGGCCCCAAGCCGAACGTGATGGCCGAGACGCCGGAGGCCTGCCGACGGATTAGGGTCAAGCAGCCGATCCTGACGAACGCCGATTTGGAGAAGATTCGTGAAATTGCCGACCCTCACTTCAAGAGCAAGACCCTGCGGATGCTGTTCCGGGTGACTGAAGGTCCGGACGGGCTCGGAGCTGCGGTGGATAATCTCTGCCGACAAGCTTCGCAAGCCATCAAGGACGGGTACAAGTTCCTGATTCTGAGCGACCGGGGTGTCAACGAGGACTGGGCGCCAATCCCCAGCCTGCTCGGCATCTCGGCAGTCCACCACCATCTCGTCCGCGAGTGCACGAGGACCGAAGTCGGATTAATCCTCGAGACCGGCGAGCCGCGCGACGTGCACCACTTCGCCTGTCTGATCGGTTACGGGGCCGGGACGATTAATCCCTACCTGGTATTCGAGACGCTCGTGGATATGGAACGGGACAGGTATCTGCCGGAGGGCCTTGACGCGACCACTGCAGAGACGAAATTCATCAAGGCTATCAATAAGGGTCTGCTGAAGATCTTCTCGAAGATGGGCATCTCGACGGTACAGTCCTACTGCGGGGCACAGATCTTCGAGGCCATCGGACTGAACCATCAACTAGTAGGTCGATATTTTACCGGCACAGCCTCACGAATCGAAGGCATCGGAATCCGAGAGATCGGTGAGGAGACGCTGTGCCGCCATGCTCTGGCCTATGATCCGGTGCCAATCCGCCAGCTCGACTTTGGTGGCGAAGTTCACTACCGAGTTCAGGGTGAGCACCACAACTGGAACCCGGAGACGATTTACAGGCTCCAGCACGCGACCAGGGCCAATGACCCCAAGACTTATAAAGAGTTCGCCGCGCTGGTGAACGACGAGAGTAAGCGCCGGTCGAACATCAGGGGGCTCCTGGAGCTGAAGACCTTGCCGAAGCCCATCCCGCTGGAGGAAGTCGAGCCGGCCAAGGAAATCTTGAAACGGTTCACGACTGGCGCCATGTCCTTCGGCGCGATCAGCAAGGAAGCCCACGAAACCCTGGCCATCGCCATGAACCGGTTGGGCGCCAAGAGCAACACTGGCGAGGGCGGCGAGGACCCGGAACGGTTCGTGACGCTTCCAAACGGCGATTCCAAGAACAGCGCCATCAAGCAGGTGGCCTCGGCGCGCTTCGGGGTCACGACAGACTACCTAGTTCATGCCAAGGAATTGCAGATCAAGATGGCGCAGGGTGCCAAGCCGGGCGAGGGCGGGCAGCTTCCCGGCCACAAGGTAGACGAGACCATCGCGCGGCTGCGGTATGCCACTCCCGGAGTGCAACTCATTTCGCCGCCGCCGCACCATGACATCTATTCCATCGAAGACTTGGCTCAATTGATCTTCGACCTCAAGAATGCGAATCACCAGGCGGACGTCTCGGTCAAACTCGTCGCGGAAATAGGGGTGGGGACGGTTGCAGCTGGGGTCTCCAAGGCCCATGCAGACAAGGTCCTGATTAGCGGCGACTCGGGCGGGACCGGAGCCTCGCCGCTCTCCTCGATTAAGTATGGCGGGATTCCCTGGGAACTGGGCCTGGCTGAAACGCAGCAGACGTTGGTCTTAAACAACCTGCGTGGCCGCATCAGAGTGGAGACCGACGGGCAGATGAAGACCGGCCGGGATGTCGTGATCGCCGCGCTGCTGGGTGCCGAGGAATTCGGCTTCTCAACGGCTCCTCTCATCGTCGAGGGCTGCATCATGATGCGGAAGTGCCATCTGAACACCTGCCCGGTCGGCATCGCCACCCACGATCCGGTGCTGCGGGCGAAGTTCACCGGCCAGCCGGAACACGTCGTGAACTATTTCTTTTTCGTGGCCGAAGAAGTTCGCGAGCTGATGGCGCAGCTCGGGTTCCGCAAGTTTCATGAGCTGATCGGCCGCACGGACAAGCTCAGAGCACAGAAGGCGATCGACCATTGGAAAGCGAAGGGGCTGGACCTGTCAGCCATTCTCCATCAACCTGACGTCGACCCGGACGTGCCACGGTACTGTGTCGAGAAGCAAAAGCACGGGCTGGAGGGTGCCCTCGATTGGAAACTCCTCGAGCTGTGCAAGCCAGCCATCGAGCACAAGAAGCCCGTGAAGCTGGACCTGCCCATCCGCAACGTGAACCGGACAGTGGGAACGATTCTCTCCAGTGAGATCGCCCGGCGGTATCGGCTGGAGGGGCTGCCTCCTGACACTATCCAGATCAAGTTCACCGGGTCGGCCGGCCAGTCCTTCGGGGCCTTCCTGGCCAGAGGCGTGACGCTGGAATTGGAAGGGGAGTCGAACGATTATCTCGGCAAGGGACTGTGCGGTGGGCGAATCATCGTCTATCCTCCCAAGGGCTCGACCATCGTACCGGAGGAGACAATCCTGATCGGGAACACCTCGCTGTATGGAGCGACGCAGGGCGAGTGCTACTTCTATGGGACGGCGGGCGAGCGGTTCGCCGTTCGCAACAGCGGCGCGCGGGCCGTCATCGAGGGCACCGGCGACCACGGCTGCGAGTACATGACCGGCGGGGTCGTGGTGGTGCTCGGTAAGACGGGACGGAACTTCGCGGCCGGCATGTCGGGCGGCATCGCCTTCATTCTCAATGAAGACGGCAAGTTCGAGCAGCGCTGCAACGTGGGCATGGTGGAGCTGGAAAAGGTCGTCACGGTCGAGGACAAAAAAACCTTGCGGACGATGATCGAGTCTCACCTCAGATCTACCGGCAGTCGCAAGGCGAAGCTGGTCCTGGATGCCTGGGAGACGATGTTGCCGAAGTTCGTGAAGATCATGCCGGTTGATTATAAGCGAGTCCTGGCGGAGCGAAAGGCAGCGGCGGCGAAGGAGCAGGCGCAGAAGGAAAAGGAGATGGTCGCCCACTGAAGACGCGTGAAGCGCGAGGGGCCAGGCGCGTCGATCGCGTCTCTTGCGTCGTTGCGTGCAGCGTCTCTTGCGCAAAAGACGCTACGGCTCGACTGAGCTCGCCGAAGTCAGACGCTATTGACGCTCTACG
>VBOJ01000223.1 GCA_005877775.1 Nitrospirota bacterium
CAGTACAACGGAGTTCGCGCCGATCTTGACATTGTCGCCGATCCTGATGCCTCCGAGAATTTTGGCGCCGGCTCCCACGACCACATGATTGCCCAGCGTCGGATGGCGCTTGCCCCGCTCCTTGCCGGTTCCACCCAAGGTCACGCCTTGAAACAGGGTCACGTAATCGCCGATTTCGGCTGTCTCGCCGATCACCACACCCATTCCATGGTCAATAAAGAAGCCGGTTCCAATTTTGGCGGCCGGATGGATTTCTATCCCGGTCAGCCATCGGGCAAGCTGTGAGATCACCCGCGGGACAAACGGCACCCCGCGTGCCCAGAGCCAGTGGGACAGCCGATAGGCCAACAGGGCATGGAACCCGGCATAAGTCAGAATCACTTCAAGTTTGCTGGTCGCAGCCGGGTCCCGCTCGAACACGACGTTCAAATCCTGCATAATCGTCTTAAACATACGTCTAGAAAGTCATAAAGTCGTAACGTCTTAAAGTCATGGACTCGGAAACTATGGCTTAGACCCTTCGGTGGTCAAATAGCTAATAAATCCTGAGATGGCTTTAGACACTCCCTCAGCCATCGTTCCAAGATCGGCGAATTCCTCGGCAGTGAGATATCCCAATTCTAGCGCCACAAAGAGTTGACTGCGGACTTCTCCTGACGAGCCCTTTGCCATATATAGAAAACGCTGAAAGTCTTTGTCCGATCCTCTCTCAAATCCTTCTGCGATATTGGACATGACTGATACTGATGCTCTTCTGATTTGATCCCTGAGACCAAAATCCTTCCCGAATTCACCATTCCCACTCATGCGATAGACCACAGCAACCAGCTCCTTTGCCATCTGCCAGGCTTTGATCTCCTCAAACCGCTCGATCTTTGCCAACGGGCTCCTCTGAGACTTGACGACTTTCTGACATTATGACTTTCCGACTGGTTCAATTAAGCAGACTGCCTGGGCGGCGATGGCCTCTTCTTTCCCGATCGCGTCCAACCCCTCTCCACTCTTGACCTTGACGTTCACCATATTGCGGTTCACTCCCAAGACCTTTGCCATCCGGTCTTGCATGTCGGCCAGATGGGGACTCAGGCGCGGCGCCTGCGCAATGATCACGGTATCAAGATTCACCAGACGAAACCCTTTCTTCCCGAGCAGCCCGGCGATTTCTTCAAGGAGAACTAAGCTGGAGATATTCTTGAACCGCTGATCCGAGCTGGGATAGTGCTTCCCCAGGTCTCCTTCTCCCATCGCCCCGAGCATCGCGTCACAGACCGCATGCACCAACGCGTCTGCATCTGAATGGCCAATCAAGCCTTGTGTATGCGGAATCTCCACGCCGCCGAGAATCAGCTTCCGGCCGCTCCCGAAGGGATGGATATCATATCCCAGACCAACGCGCATCTCTTTCCTCCGTTACTCGTTAACCGTTAAATGTTAAACGTGAGGAGTCTCTTTCGATTAACGAATAACGGTTCACGATTCACGTCTTTAGCGAATAACGATTCACAATTAACGTTTAACGGTTTCTCCGCGCCGCGAGGATCGCTTCACCGATGGTGAGATCTTCCAGCCGCGTGATCTTGATGTTCTCCGTGCTGCCCTCCACGACCGCCACGCGATGTCCGAGCCGTTCGACCAGTTGGGCATCGTCGGTCGCCTGGAAGCCATCTCCTTCGGCCTTCTGGTGCGCCTCCTGCAAGAGCTTGCCTCTGAATGCCTGAGGGGTTTGCGCGAGCCACAGGTTACGCCGATCGACCGTCCGCTCAATCAACCCGTCCGGTCCGACCTGTTTTACCGTATCCCGCATCGGAACTGCCACCATCGCCGCCCCGTGCTTCGTGGCCTGTTCGATGACAAGCCTGATCATCTCCAGCGTGAGGAAGGGACGCACCGCATCATGCACGAGGACGAGATCAGTCTCCTCACTCACGGCGAAGAGCGCACGGCGTACAGAGTCTTGCCGCTGATCTCCCCCAGCCACAATCTTGGTGACTTTTTTGAACCCGTGGCGGGAAACGATTTCCGTCAGGCAGAATTCGCGGTCGCCTTCGGGCACGGCCAGGATGATGCCATCGATCTGGCCCGCTGCCTCAAGCACCCGGAGCGTATGGACCAGAACCGGCTGGCCTCCCAGAGTCAGAAACTGCTTGGGGACGTGGCTCCCCATGCGAAGGCCACGACCGGCGGCAGGGACGAGGGCAACGGTTCGGCAAGGAGCCTGTCGGATGGTCCTGTTTGTCATGAGGCGAAGGAGATGCGACCAGCTACGAGACCGCAGGCTCGATCAAAACCGGAGGCGTATTCTCTGAAATCTTGACCCATTGCATACGAAGCGGCAATGGGCACCCCGGATTTTGTCGAGCCGAGAACGAAATAGATGGTCATAGATCATTCGCCGCAGTAAGACTGCGACCGTCCGACATGCTCCTAACCACGCGCGACCTGGAACTCCTCGGATTCTTCCTTGAGTCGTGTGAAGATCATCCGGCCCGCGGTCGTCTGCAGCACGCTGGTCACGACCACGTCCACGTTCCTCCCGATACAGCGCTTGGCGTTGTCCACGACGATCATCGTCCCGTCGTCGAGGTAGGCCACCCCCTGGCCGGCTTCCTTCCCCTCTTTCAGAACAAACACGCGGATGGTCTCGCCAGGCAACACCACGGGCCGAAGCGCGTTACACAATTCGTTGATATTCAGGACCCGCACACCCTGGAGCTCGGCCACTTTGTTCAGGTTCAGATCGTTGGTGATGATTTTGGCGCCAACCTTCTTGGCAAGCACCACAATCTTGGAGTCCACATCCTTTACATGAAGAAAATCGTCCTCCACGATGCGAACGTCAATATCCACCATTTTCTGGATCTTGTTCAGAATGTCTAGCCCCCGCCGGCCACGCGCCCGCTTCAGGGAGTCGGAGGAGTCGGCAATATGCTGGAGTTCGTGCAGGATAAATTGCGGGACAAGGAACGTGCCCTCAAGAAACCCGGTCTCGCAGAGATCCGCGACCCGTCCATCAATGATCACGCTGGTGTCAAGGATCTTATTCGTGCCGATGCCCCTCTGCTCCGGGTGTTTGGCCGATCCTGAGATTTTCTCATGCCCAAACCGGGCGCCCAGCACGAGCCCGAGATATGGCAGACCGAGGAGAAATACCAGGCCGCCGATATGAAACAAGACCGTCTCGATGTCAAAAATGATGCTCCCGACCCATTCGACAAGACCAGTGAGGATAAGCCCGACAGCCAGGCCGGCTGTCCCACCGACTATAATGCCGAACGACAACTTCTGCAGTGCATACTCTGCAACCAGAATAAGTCCTGCTGCGCCCGCCCCAAGGGCAAACCCCACGAAGAGGTAAGGGCTGCTCGGTCCCTCGCCTCTCAAGAACAGGGCCATGCCAGCCAGGGCACTCAGAAGCACGAATAGGGCTCGTTGTGCCATAAGTCCACCCCCTATGATCTGCGATGAAAAGACTCGGATCCACGACGCACAACAGTTACGGTTTGAGCGTGATAAAACTGGTATGGCCCTGGCGTTTAATCAGGAGCAGAACCGCTTGCTCCTTACCAACTTTCGAGGCCACTCGCTCGTAGGCCCCCACGTTGGGCACAGGTTTTCGGTTCACCTCCAGGATGATATCTCCTTCCTTCAACCCCGCCTCGTCGGCTACAGTACCAGACCGAATCCGGACGATGACCACACCCCGCTCCCCAGTGGAGAGCCCAAGGCGACTAGCCAGCTCGCCGTTCAGCTCGCGCACCTCGATATCGGACAGAAGGCTGGCTGGGGTAGCCGACTCGCCGGATTCCTCACTTCCAGCTTCAGCCACGGTTTTCGGCTGTTCCACGATCGCGACATCCACCGAGCGGACCCCCTTGTCGCGAATAAATTTCACGGTAGCCTTTTTCCCGATTGCGGTCTGGGCCACGGCGTTGCGGAGTTGAGTTGGGTTCTCGACTGTCTTTCCATCGAACTCGATGATAACATCGCCTCGCTCGAGACCCGCGCGCTTGGCCGGACTGGCATCCAGCACGTCACTGACCAGCACGCCCTTGGGCTCCGATACGCCGAACTGCGACGCAAGATCCGAGGATAAGTCTTGGATCGACACGCCGAGCCAGCCCCGGACTACCCGACCGCTCTTGACCAGTTGATCCAGAATCGTCCGAACCATGTTGCTGGGGACCGCGAATCCGATCCCCATATTGCCTCCACTCTGGCTAAAGATCGCCGTATTGACCCCGACGAGCTCCCCCCGCGCGTTGACCAGCGGCCCCCCGGAATTGCCAGGATTGATGGCGGCATCAGTCTGGATAAAGTCTTCGTACTCCGCAATCCCCATACTGGCTCGCCCCACCGCGCTCACAATCCCCAGCGTCACGGTCTGGTTGAGGCCGAACGGGTTTCCGACAGCCAGCACGAATTCTCCCACTTCGAGTTTGTCCGAATCCGCCCAGGGGATCGTGTGCAGGCCTTCGGTTTCAATCTTCAGCACGGCGAGATCGGTCTTGGAATCGGTCCCGATCAGCTTGGCCTTCAATTCGCGCTTGTCAGACAGTAAGACCTTGATCTCGTCCGCCTTACTGACCACGTGATTGTTGGTAATAATGAGCCCCTTCGGATCTACAATGACCCCTGAGCCCAGGCTCCGCTCCTTCCGCTCGCGGGGCACTTCGAACCGCCTGAAGAATTCCTCCCCAAAAAACCGGCGAAAGAATGGATCGTCGAAGGGCATGGCGTGCGGACCTTCGCCACCCTTGGTCGTCCGGGAGGTGAAGATATTCACGACTGCGGGCTTGACCGCTTTGGCGACCGATACAAAATTCCGGTCTCCCCCGATAGAAACAGTGGTCGGGGGCGCAGTCTGTGGTAACTGCACTGGCTTCACCGGGGAGTCCGGAACGGCATGTCCGAACGGCAGCCAGCCCAACTCCGAGGCCATAACGACCCCGATCAAGATCCCTGCGCCTAGCAGAAGACCACTGAGCACCAACGATCGGGTTCGCGGCTGCTTAGGGCCTTGGCGTTCAAATTCATTCATGCCGACTCTCTTTCAAGCTTACAGCTATTAGCTGTCAGCTATCAGCTTGGTTTACGGAATCTCTCCTGCGTAGATGCCCATGACCGTACGGAGAAACTTGATCGCCTCAGCTTTGGGACGTTGGAAGGAATTCCGCCCGATGATCGACCCGAATCCTCCCCCATCGCGAATCGCACGGGCTTCTTCGAAGAAGGTCTTATCCTCGCTCTTGGCCCCACCCGAGAAGATCACGATCCTGCGGCCGGCGAAGGCGCTCTGCACCACATGGCTGACTCGCTCAGGGAGCGTCTTAATCGGAATCTGCTCAGCCTCGTACACCTTCTTGGCCGCTGCTTGTTCCAAATGGGCCGTCGGGAGCTTCACCTTAATGATGTGAGCCCCGAGCTGTGCGGCGATCTGAGCCCCGTAGGCTACCACGTCGATCGCGGTCTCCCCTTCTTTGCTCAACCCTGAGCCGCGTGGGTAGGACCAGACAACGACGGCTAATCCGCAAGTCTTCGCCTCCTCCGCAATCTCACGGAGCTGCT
>VBOJ01000222.1 GCA_005877775.1 Nitrospirota bacterium
CGATCTTGTAGTGCTGTCGTAGGTTGTTCTCATCGAGACTCTTGTTCAGGACTGTTCCGCTCCATCCTTACAACGCGGTCAAGCTTGGCCCCCGCGCAAGACCCCCAAAGTATAGTCACGACATCCACAGTTTGAAACGAGGGATGTCTGAAGGTTAGATGATACGGGCACACAGGATCAACCGGCGCCCACCATATGACAACCCACCAACTCCGCTGTGTGACTTGTACTGAATACTGACCTAATTGATCAGATGTGAGTTGTATGCTCTCGTTCTCTCGTGATTCCGCAGGACCTGCCGTAATCACGACGCCCTCGATTGGGAATCCCGTCCTCGCATCCACAACCTTTCCGGAAAGCAGTGGAGTACGGATCACGTCATGTGGAAAAGGTAGCACGATGCACGAAGCGAGGGAAAGCTGGAGCAGAAGGATGAGAATGACATTCGTGGAGAAGGACAGAGAAGACATGACAGCTTCCCTAACAACTTCGCCGTCATTATGGCAACGCATGTCTTCTGCAACAACGCTCATGCCGCGCGCCCCGCGGAGCTCCACTTCCAACGCAACTCACTACACATGCCTGCATCTCTGTTGGATCAATGGTATAGTGTTGCACCGTTCAGGTCGCATCTTATACCGGTACCGCGCTGCCGCCTCGGTTGCGCGTCTCTCCCAGGAGGATGACATGTTCGGTCCGATTACACTCCCATTCGGGGCCAAAATGCTGTTCAACACGGTCCAACTCAAGCCCGGTGTCAGCTTCGATGACGTCGAGATGGCCGTCGGGGAATTATGCAGCGTCGTCAAGGAAAGCTACGGCGGGGACAAAGGGGGATTCATCGCCGGACAGGTGTTCAAGTTCTCCGGCTTCCTCTCCGACAAGGGATCCCTCAGTAAATCCGGGACCACCGACGACCATTATGCGATCGTGACCTATTGGCGCTCGTATGAGGATCACGAAAAATCCCACGCCGACGAACTGTTCAACAACAAGTTCGCCGCATTGGCCACCATGTGCTCCGACACCAAGGAACTAGGATACGACATGCTGTGGCAGGGCGCGGCGGGGGCCTGATAACCACAGCAAGCATGCCGTCACCCACATCGGCAGCCGCGCAATTTCATACCATACGCTGACATACCGTGAGAGATCCGCCGACGACACTGTCGGCAACTCCCCTCTCGAATCCACGGCCGCACAAGCCCCCAGCGTCAGGCACAGGGCAGAACCGCCGCGCGCCCCGCCGCGTTCCGCGAGAAAAGGCTCCCCACATCTTTTCTCCTCTAGGCTGCCCACGCTTTCGCTGCCCATCCTGCCAGGGCACCGAATATAAGGCCCGTACCGATGATCCCAACGTAGGATTTGGCGATGAATGCATCCGGGAGGCTGATCAGCAATCCGACGAGAGCCCCACCGAGGGCGGGATGCATAGAAAGAGAGACGTTGGCGCCCAGAACGCCGATCGCGAAACGGCTTGAAAACGCTTGTAGCACCATGGCCGTCGTTCTATCCGGATGATTCAGCACCATCAACACATCGATCACGCCGAACGCAATACCAAACAGGATTCCGAGGATAAGGCGATTCATCTCCGTGTTCCTACACCCCTGTCAGGCCGCCCGGCAACTCGCAATCCACGAGGGCAATCCCACCGCGGCCACCGCTAAGGCCGCCGCCTGAAAGCGCCTCTCATCCCATGTGTGCGTCGAACCACTCGATCATCGGCTTCGGATTCTTGGGGAAATAGTTGTAACCGTCGAAGCGCCGGGTGGTACCCTCGATCCAGAACAGCTTTTTGTCCTTGACTGGGATGTTGTCGTACATATGCTGCACGTCGCTGGGCTCGGTCAGCCCGTCGTCACGCACCTGAATGATGAAGGTCGGTACGTGGACGTTCTTCGCATACTCGATGGGCGACATCTCGTCCATCGTGAAGCTCGTCATCAGACGGAGTTCGTTGTCGTTCTCGTCGATTCTGTCGGTGATCCCGAGGATCTCGGTGATCCTCTCGTAGAAGGGCCGCAGGGACACCGGCTGCGGCGCCACCATGCACCGGATGTCCCTGAAGTACTCCAGATGCTTCGTGATGGCGATCATCGTCGCGTTCGCCCCCACGCAGCGTCATGGGACTAGCCCAATCTGCTTCATGAACGCTTGGTTATCCCAGATCAACCACTCCTCGTCCATCACGCCGTCTTTCCAGTGACCGATGGTCACCATCGTCAGTTTGAACGGCTTCCCATTCGGAGGGATAGTCTTGCCATCGCCAATTGGCATCGGCCGGGTGAATGTTCCCTCCATGATGCCCATGACGGATGTCCACTCGCCCGAGGCGATTCTGATCGGGTGCTGCTTTATACGCGTGTCTGGCGCGAACACAAACTGCCCACTCAGATCTTTAATATGCGGGTCAATGCCCTTGGTCATTCGGCCGTCTGGCCAGTGGACCGTGATGTCGTTGGCATGGCTCTTACCGAGTTGATCCCACTTCTGACCCGTATAGACGTTGAAATCAAGATCGTCAAAGGTTTCGAGATGGGCCTTCTCCATCTGCTTCGCCTTTTCCATCTCGGCTAGTTTTTGACTGTCGCCACACCCAGACAGCGTCCCGAAAAACACCATTGCACAGATTCCTGACAACATCCGCGTTTTCATTGCTAGACCTCCTAACTTGAAGAGCACTTTCTCCACATCCCCACGGCCACTCCGCCTAACGGATCGCCCTGAACCCGCCGCTCGGTGCAGGGTCTGCTTCTCACTACTCGTATGCGCTCGGGTGCATTGCCCCCGAGCGCCCCCATCTACTGAAGGTGGGCCGCCTTCCCTTCAGCAGGCCCCACCTCCTGACCAGCAACGGAAATGCTTCTTATCGCGTCGTGTAACCGCCGTTGGCGAAAATCGTCTGTCCGGTGATCCACCAGCCGTCGGTCGCCAGGAATTTGACGATCGGGACGATGTCCTTGATGTCGGTCAGCTTGCCGTTCATGCTTTGTGACTTGTGGTAGGCGATCGCATCCGGCGATTCGACGGGATAGAAGAACGGCGTATCCATCGGCCCCGGGGCCACATTGGTGACCGAGATGCCGCGCGGTCCGAACTCCTTCGCCGCCGCGCGTGTAAAGTGCTCCACCGGCGCCTTGGCGCCCGCGTACGTGGAGTAAAGCCCGGTGAACGCCGCCAGCAGCGAAGTCAAGATGGTGATGATCTTGCCGCCTTCATTCATCCGCTTCCCCGATTCCTTGATGAAGAAATATGCCGCCTTGGCGTTGATGGCGAACATCTCATCGTACTCCTTCTCGGTCGTCTCGACGAACGGCTTCTTGAGCACTTTGCCGACTGTATTGACTGCAATGTCGAGCCGGCCGTAACGCTTGACCGCCTCGTCGAACAATTTGACGACGTCCGAGACCTTAGTAAGGTCCCCCTGGATAGCGAACGCATCGCCGCCCGACGCCTTGACGGTCTTCACCGTCTCGTCGGCCGACACCTTCGTGGCGTTACTGTTGTAGTGGACGACGACGGAGGCACCATCCGCGCCAAACGTCCTGCTGATGAGTCCGCCCAGATTCTTCGCTCCGGCACCGACGACTACAACTTTTCCTTTGAGCATTTGAGTGGCCATGGCGATCCTCCTTTCCGTTGTGAGGTGAACAAGGAGAT
>VBOJ01000063.1 GCA_005877775.1 Nitrospirota bacterium
CGACGCGACGCGGAGTGTCTCTGTGTGAGGCGGTTGACAGGCGTTCGGGTACTGGCTATCATGCCGCCCGAGTCATCGGTTTCACAACCCATCCTCATCCCCACTGATAGATCGGCAGCCGGCGTAGCTCAGTGGCAGAGCAGCTGATTCGTAATCAGCAGGTCGGTGGTTCGACCCCACTCGCCGGCTCCAGTTCCGCCTAATCCAGCACAACCAGGAACCTTTGAGAACCAGCGACCTGGGGGTTCTGAAGGGGGTGTGCCCCATTCATGGGGGCGCACGGCGCGACGAATAAGGATTCACCCGCCAAGCGGCTCCCCGGTTTGTGCGCCGGGGACCCATTGCAAGACTTCGTGCAATGGGTGATGAGTTGGTGAGGCGGCCGGAACCGTACAAGGGGCTGGCCGCCTTGGCAATCGGCCGGCTGACGTAGGCATGACGCAGATCGTGAATCCTTACTCGCCTGAGCCCTGCCTTGGCCAGCACCTCGTAGAGGACGCGATGCCGAATCGTTTCCCATTACTCACTGTCTTGAACCTGCCAGGATCTCCTGGACCTTCGCGACCAGCGCCTGCGGCGTAAAGGGTTTTTCGAGAAATCCTGCCTCGGATGGTATGGTGCCTGGGACGATGTCTTCCTGCATCAAACCTGACATGAACAGCACCTGGAGGTCGGGTTGCAGAGCACGGAGCCGTTTGGCTAACTGAGGTCCTTTCATGCCGGGCATCACCAGATCGGCAATGAGCAGGTCGATATGGTCGTGATGCCTACGAGCGATCTTCAGAGCTGAGTCACCATCTCCGGCACACAGCACCGTGTAGCCGCGTTGCAGCAGCATGGTACGCGCAACGTAGCGCACGCTTTTGTCGTCCTCCACGAGGAGAATAGTTGCGAGTTGGAGTGGTTTGGCGACAGGGAGTGCGGCGGGTTTCGCGTTCATAGATCCACCTCTTGTGTAGATGAGGCTGGGTGTCAACCGAAACACAGAATAGTACATGGAGCTCATCTCAAACGCCCGCCGAGAATATGGGTTCACGCGCCCGGGCCGACAACATCAGCCGACGCAGAGACTCTTGCTCCTCTGGGCGCAAGCTCATAAAGGACACCCCAAATTCCCGTCGTCGTGCCCATCGGACCAGCGCTCGCTTTACGGCGAAAGGTACTGGTTGATTCGGTAGTGCGATCTGCAAGTCCACTTGCGTTCCCGGATCGACCAGCGCGATACTATGCACCCGGCACCCGCCCAGTGAGATGTCCAGGACGACCGCGTTACCCACTGTCTTCTTCTCAGTCGAGAAGGTGCTAAGGTAGCAGACCGGCACGCGCCGGTGCTGGCGACGATCCATAGTCCCAACCTCACTGGCTCACTGGCGGGACAGATTCCACCCACAGGAAGAGGCAAGAAACAGGCCGGTATGCGCAAGCAAAAGGTAGGCCACAGGAATGAGCATGTGGGCCGGATAGGCCGATGCTCTCTAAGGCTCGGTATAGAGAGCTGAATGGGGAAGGAAGGCGCTGGAGCTTGCTACAGGCTGATTTGAGCGGATCGTTCACATGACAAGAACACCTGGGGGCAAATCACCGCAGGGATTTCCATTCATTCGGGTAACAGAAAAGAACACCAGCGGCTATGCTCTATGATGGGCACGGGCTTGAACGCAGTTCGTACTCAGCTGGTCGGTAGTTCGACTCCATCGACGGCTCCAGTTCAATTTAATAAATGCTCTTGCTCACCTCATTGGAATGGCTGCTTTCATTTCCCGAGGTGTCCACGGCCGTCACGGAAAAATAGTACGTTTGGCCCGTTGTTAAATTCAGCATCTGGTACGTGGTCAGATTTCCCACACTGGTTGGAGGGTTGTACACGCCCGAGGCGGTGCCCAAGTAGACCTTGTAGGCCGTCACATCGGAGGATGTACTCGCACTCCAGGTCAACGTGGCTGTCCCTGACGTCGGTGGTGGCCCAGGCGTCACAGAAGCGCAGGCCTGTTCGGTATAGAGATTATCTGTACCTCTCGTCCGGTAACAGGCAAAGGTGGTGCCTTGAGGCCAGGAGAACGTATGCCGAAAACTGGCGGTACCAGCTATGAAACTTGAAATGCCGGTATAGGTCGACTGCGCGTTGTAGATGAACTCTAACACTTGGCCTGGGCCTTGAATCGTCACGGTAGCTCCAGAGCCGTCGGGGACCATATTCGTGACGATCGCCGATTGACTCACTGGTGCGGTCACCGTGAGCGTCACCGCCACGGCCTGCGGAGTATTGGTAGCCCCGGTGGCCGTGGCGGTGATCGTCGCATTATAGGTGCCGGCGGCCAGGCCCGCAGTGTTCACGCTCGCTGTAGCACTGCCGGGCGCCGTGCCAGAGGCGGGGCTGAGGCTCAGCCAGGCGCCATTGTCGCCGACCGTCCAGCTGAGCGTCCCGCCTCCTGTATTGGTAATGCTCACCGTTTTGGCTGCTGGATTCGTGCCTCCCTGCGTACCGGTAAACGACAGACTGGTCGGGCTCAGACCGATCGTGGGAGATGCCGCAGCCACGGTCAGCGTGACCGGCACGGCCTGCGGGGTATTCGTAGCCCCGGTGGCCGCGACGGTAATCGTCGCGTTATAACTGCCGGCAGTCAGGCCCGAGGTGTTCACACTCATGGTGGTGGAGCCAGGCGCGGTGCCGGAGGCGGGGCTCAGGGTCAGCCACGTGGCTGTATCACTCACCGACCAGCTCAAGGTCCCGCCGCCCGTGTTGGTGAGGCTCAGCGTCTGGTTTGTTGGATTTGCTCCACTTTGAACGCCCGTGAAGAGGATGCTTGTCAAACTCAGCCCGATCGTTGGCGGAGCCGCCGTCACGGTCAGGGTGACCGGCACGGTCTGGGGGGTATTCGTGGCCCCAGTCGCCGTGGCGGTAATCGTCGCGTTATAAGTGCCGGCGGCCAGGCCCGCAGTGTTCACGCTCGCTGTGGCGCTGCTGGGAGCTGTCCCAGAGGCGGGGCTGAGGCTCAGCCAGGCGGCGTTGTCGCTCACCGTCCAGCTGAGGGTCCCCCCTCCTGTGTTCGTTATGGAGAGCGTCTTGGCTGCCGGGTTTGCACCGCCCTGTGTTCCGCTGAAGGTCAGGCTGGATGGGCTGAGGCTCATGGTTGGCGACGTCGACCCTGAGGTGACAGTCAAGGTCACTGGAACTGACGCATTGTCGCCGTTGTTCGTCGTAATGGTCATGGTCGCCGTGTAAGAGCCGGCAGCAAGGCCTTTGGTATTAATGCTGATGGCGACCCGTGCCGTTTTCCTCATGGTGCCTGATAGGGGCGTGACGGCCAACCAAGTTGCGTCATCCGTGATCGTCCAGCCCAGCGGACTTTTATTGTTCTTCGAAAAAATCACTGTCTGGCTGGGCGGGTTTGAGCCCCCTTCCAGGCCTGTAAAGTTCAAGCTTGTTGGACTCACCTGGAAAGCTTGCGCCTCTGGAGCCGCTGAGAGGATGAAGCTGATGAGACTCACGAGGAACAGGATGCCCTGACAGGTCCCCCTCGATGTCAACATTGGCCTCCTCCCGGTAGCGTGATTGGCAGACAGCAAGCCCATAGGGTTACTTCTTGTTGCGGTGAGCACTGGGAAAAGCTCCTATCTTCATGCTGAGGGACTTCTTTGCCTCCGGTATGGCAGGTGCGCGTCAAAAATTTGAAGCGCACCTGCCAAAGGCAGGCTCAGAGGCGCTGAGCCTACAGGCCGATGCCGCTGTTGAAGCTAAAATTCTTGACCTGCTGCACCGCGAGCGTCCCCGGCCCAACGCAGGTGCCCTCCCCGCTCCCTCCACCCACTAGGTCCCACGATACCCTGATCGTATGCGTGCCGGGAGCCAGGTCGGAGACATAGAAATTGAAGCTATGTGCAGACAGCGTACTCTGGACAATCGTAAAGCAGTCCCCGCTGCAGGTCAGAAGGCCGCTTAGGAAACTCGCGATCACTTGAATGAAGCGTTGGTCATAGATCACCCCATCGCTGCCAACCTCGGGGACAACGTTAGCAGTCGAACCATCGACCAGCACTTTCACCCGAAGTCCGACATTTTGTGTCGATGTAGTCGAGGTAGAGCTTAACTTGTTCTTCGTGTAAAGCCCTGTGACCAGTGATGGGGTAATCACCAGCGCGACTCCATTCCCACCTGACACCTTCACCGTTACGTCCGGCAGACTGGTGCCTGCGATCCCGCCGGATAAGGTGCCATCGTTGTTAGCTATCGAGCACTGCGTGCGCTCGAAGCTCGCCGAAAAGCTGCCGCTGCTTTGTGCGTAGACGGTGGTGATGCTAAAGGTCGTAACCACGAAGACGAGGGTCAAAACCAAGCCAAACAGTTTCATGCTGTTCTTCATACTGTTCCTCCTTTTCCCTTTCTATTTTTTAATCAGCCTTTGAGTTTGCCTGGTTTGACTAATGAGCAACGGTCGTGCCAACTCAGTTGGCAACCAGCGCAGTGAGTCTCTTGTTTGAACGAAACCGGCGAGAGTTAAACGAAATGTGGAAACAGGTGGTGGAAGGGCAAGCGAGGAGGCATGTGCTATCAGAATGTAGGATTATGGGTGTGGTTTGCAGGGTTCAGACCGCAATTCATTGTTCGACTTTGCACGGCTGAAATGATGTAGGGAGAACCAGACCTTACGTAAGGAGAAACAGACCTTAACCTTGTTTGACTTCGACTTTTCAGTCTCCAGGTCGTTAGCTGATCGTCCATGACTTGATCGAAGTCATCGTGAGAAGTTTTCACGCCGCGATGAATACCTTTGAGGTGTGGCTATTCTAGGGTTTGATTGAGTAAGTTGATATATTTAGTGGCGATATTCTATGGAGCGCAAGCGAAGCGTTGACTGTAGATTCGCCCTGCGGAGAGGTTGTTCATATCCGGATGTGGCTACTGGGGGGGCCGATTGGCGGCGCGCCATTCCTCTTCCGTCAACAGGCCTTTCTTGATTAACAGTTGGATCAGCTTGTTGAGGGCCTGATTGGCCAGATTGGGATTGGGAGGAGGTGCGGGAGACTCGACGGGTTTAGGAGCGGGCGGAGGGCGGCGCAGCCCGAGGACCCGGAATGACGGAGTGAAAACGATGAAATAGTCACGGTTTCGGAGACGCACCGTGACCGGCTGGCTCTGGCTGTAAGGAGCGAGGTCGGGACTCTGGTCCACAGGAATTCTGAAGTAAGGCTTGCCGTCGGGGGTCTCACCGTCCTGGCCCAGCACTTCCATGCGTTTCAGGATGGGTTCATGTGTCAGTGGCTCGTTGTCTTCGCCAGCCAGGTTCGTGATCTTGTCCAGGACGAGGACCAGTGAGTCAGCCACCAACGGGTCAGCCGTCTCGTTCTTAATGCTCACATCATAGCGGAACTCGTTGGAAAAGTTATCGCGCGCCTTAAGCGTGACGACCGGGCTGGCCTTCCCGGTCAGATCGGTGAGCTGCTCGATCGGCACCGCCGCGAAGAGACCAGGCGGAACGGTCAGGATCGAGAGAGCCAACGCAAGCGCGATGGCAAGCCACAATAAAGCTGCACTGGGTCGCATAGAACCCTCGAAGTAACTCATCAGATTATTATAGATAGACTAGCACAAAAAGGGAACGTCAAGGCAGGAAGCTGTTTCCATGTGAGCCAGTCAACTGGCCTGGATGGGCACTTGGCTTGACACTCTGTTTCGTCTGACGATATCCTCCCGTCACTAACCTCTTGGAGACAGGTGAAGGCCGTTTCGCACACAGCGAAAGACCGATGCCTGAATGCTCGTCACAAGCTTGCTGTGAGGACTGAGCCAAATCCGGCACCCCTCTTGATTCCGCAGGCGCTGGCTACAGCGCTGATGAGGCTGTACGATTACCCTGACCCGCGACGGTCTGGGCGGCTGATCCGCGGCTATGACCGGCCTCACGCGCTTCGAACGGCGCGCATGTGCGGAGCCGTAGCCTTGCGGCTAGGGCACCAGCCAGATCGGCTCGTCTCCTATCAAATCGCTTGCTTGCTCCATGACCTGGGCCGGGCCGGGCTGGACCGGCGGTTGTTCGGCAGAATCTGGTCCTGGGCCAAGCGACGCGGGGTCCCCACCAGACCTCGCGAATGGCGTGCGGCCCACCCGGAGACTCCCTACGGCCGTGAGACGGAGGCCTTTCTCGCTCGCTACAAGGATCAGCTGGAATCCGACGGGATACGCATGGATGGCTGGGCCAAAGAACAGGTGGAGATGCGCCTGGGCTATGCCCGCCGTTTGGCGAGACGGTTGCGCGCCGTCAAGCCCAGCCTCAAACGATTGGGTGTGCCGTGGTCACCGTGGATGGGCCTTGTCATGCTCTATTACTATTATCCGGAGAAATTGAGCGGTGTGCCTCGGTGGGTTCACCAACTGGCTGAAGTGCTGGTGGCCTGTGAGCAATTCGAAGCCTATAACAATCGGCGGCGCGGGCAGGACTATTACGCTCGCACGCAGGAGACGCTTGAGGAAGCCTTTGCCTATCTGGAGAAGCTGAGGGTCGAGGGTGTTCTGACCGAGACGGTCATGTACGCGCTCTACGCACTTGCCGCCGAAGGGTCGTTCGATTCTCTATTGGCAGAAGCGCGCGGCGCTGCCTTGACCAGCCGAGAATTGCGCTATCTCAGAGGCCTGACGCCGGGAGCCGTGTCATGTCGGTAAGAAGTGTCCCGCTTCGACTCAATATGAAGGGCAATGCCCAGGTCGAGAACGTCACGGACTTGGTCAGGAAGGCGCTGACAGGCACGGGACTGAAGGTCGGCATCGTGACTGTCTTTATCAAGCACACCACCGCCGCTGTCATGATCATCGAGGATGAGCCTGGCATCCGCGCTGATACAAAAGCCCTGTGGGATCGGTTGGTCCCGGCTGATCCTGCCTGGCAACACAATACGCGCAATGCGGGTGAGGATAACGCTCATAGCCATTTGCGTGGGCAGCTCCAGGGTCAATCAGTGACCATCCCATTCAACGATGGCGCGCTCACGCTAGGCACCTGGCAGCAGATCGTCGTCGTGGATTTCGATACCCGTGCGCGCACCCGCGACCTCGTCGTGCAGGTGATCGGAGAGTAAGCCCGGTTGCTGTGAAACCCATTATCCAGGAAGTGCGCGGGCACCTGGCAGGCTGCTGACAAAGACTCCTCCCTCGGCGCGTTGAGCCTCTTGACAGCCTGATGGCCGTCTGTTTAAAGCTGGCAGGACTTGGATGGAGGCCAGTGAAGGAGCACGTGGGCATAGCGGCTAGGGTCCATGTCGGCCTTGGTGCGCTGAAAGTACGCTTGCCAGAACTGGCCAATGTTCCCTGCCAATTCAGCTGATTCTGCCGAAGCCCCTGACACATAGACGCACACGCCGGAGAGATCGGGGATCAACCCTTTTGCGTCTAGTTCTGAAAGGAGTTTTTGGTTGGTGGCCGTGGTCCATGACATTTTGTCGAAACGATAGGGCGGGTGATCTTCAACCATGTCCGACATCAGGACCAGAACCTTGCGTCTCGACTCATTGTGGAACAGTTTTTGAGCGATGATGAGGGAGCTGAAGATATCGGTATATTGGCTGGAGAAACGTTTGGCAAAGATGTCAGCGACCTGAGTCCGGACTGTCTCCTTGAGACTGTCCACCTGGGTGTCGTTCTCCTTCACCAGACGGGCATGTTTCATCACATTATCCATCCATCCATTAAACTGTGGCTTCGGAGGAAGGGTTGCTTCGACCAGAGGATAGAAATCCGTAAGGGTCTTGTCGTTGATGGGGGCGATCACGATTCGATCTCCCGCCGAGAGCGACGGGATGATCTGGGTGACGAGATCCTGCTTCAGCAATGCCCGATCCTTTCCCTGGACGCTTGCAGAGAAGTCTATGAAGATGACGATATCTGTTCCATGGGGCGTTGTAGCTTGTGAGGAGGGTGCACATCCCGCAGTCAGCAGCCACCCTTGCATGATCAGGGCAAGAATCCAAGCGGTCTGCCGGAAGGGGAGCAACGAATCAGCCAGCATCGGGACGACCCATTTCACCGTTCAAGGAAACTTCCGACCACCATTTCAACTCGGGAAACTCGGGACCTTTTCTAAAGGTAGGGGGAGGCAACAGACTCCGGTACCGCATGTTGGTCTGACGATACAGGGCGACTCGCTCGTTAGTGAGGGCTCGAACTTGTTCGATCTGGCTTTTAGATTGTTTGATTTCTCCGTTCATTTTGGTGCCGATCCGGAATAGTTCTTTTCGAACTGAGTTTATCTTCCGATCCAGAAAGAAGAGAGAGGAATGGGAGGAATCCAGCTTTTCATCAGGGTCATGGGCAAAAAATGAACTCACGAGTGCTGCAAAAAACACGAGGGTGTTGAGGGCGAAGAGCGAATATGCGAGCTTGTCTTGGTTGACCGTCATGGCGGTGGTCGGGGAGACCTGAGCGAAGATATAGGTATTCCTGAGCACGCTGATCGAAAACAGGGCTGCTCCCACGGCAAGCGGGGTAAGAATCCCGATCAGAATGTTGCCAGCGAGTGGTGGGATCGAATGCCTCATGTGGATGCCGATGAACAGCCCGAGGAGAGGAATGGTGACGGCGAGGGTGGAGGCCATGACATAGGTCAGGTATTCCGCTTCGCCGAACAACCGAAAAACCACGGTGTTCAAAGGAAACTCGCCGATTGCCAGGAACACGATCAGAACCAAATGAAGAATGGACGGAAAAAGAATCGAGACGTCCCGTCCCAATTCCTTTTTCCTAGCCTCATACGCCTCGGCGATGGGCTTGAGCCTGATTTCAAGCTCTTCCACACGTTTTAGGCAGGCTTGGAAGACGGGTTGAAGGTGTGCAATTCGCTGCGACGCTTTCTCGTAGATCCGCTGGACCGCTTGTTCTCCGTGAGCGATCAAGGCCTGCTCAAACTGTGCCGTGACGTACGATCCCATCTGAGGGATATTTTTCTCCCCGTCTTTCTGGCCTTCCGCCTGTATCCGGCTCTCATCGGTAAAAGTAGTGGATGTCTTTTTCAACAAGGGGATGGATATGTTGGTCGCCATGGTGTTTCTTGAACCTCCGAAGGGCGCTATTTCGTGAGTTCGTGCTTCTTGAGCAGCGATGTCAACTCGTCGAGGAGGAATTTCACGTTGTCCAACACGGTGTCTTCCGTTGAGGAAAGATCGGTCATGGTTTTCATCATCGCTTGGTAGTCCACTTTCATCTGCGACAGAGTTTGGTGGATCGTATCTAGGCTGGCTCGGACTTGATCCCGTTCCTGTCTCAAGGAATTCCAACGCTTCTGGAGCGATTCCAACTGGTCACGCATGTCGCTGGACTGCTGGACCAGTTCCTTGTATTCACTGATGGCCTCAACGATTCGTTTGACTTCGTTATCCTGCAGCATGGTCAGACTCCTTTTTGAGTGGGGCATTCCTTTTGGATTCGACCGCTCGTTTCAGGCGATAGACAATCTCCCCATGCAGGGAGCGGTTTTCCTGTGAGGAGAGCTGTTTGAGTGCGAAATGCAGCGTCTCGCTTAAACGCAAGGTTAACTTCTTCATGGTGTCACTGTACCACTTTCTTGGTATCTGTAAAGTTGAGCTCCTCATGGCATCATTGCGCCGTCAAGGAGATACAATATGCCGCGTGGTTCGCTTTATTTTACCGAGGGTTTTACGACTTCCTCGCGCTGCCTTGTGCGGGAGCTTGCTGATCGCAGACATTCCGCTCACAGACGGGGCAGGGATCAGAGCATGGCAGGGTCGGGATGAGGACGCGGATTGGGTGCTGGAGGAGTGGGATTCAGTTCTGGCGGACCTGTGCGGGGACTAGATCAAGCTCCTCTGTCCTGGAATGCGCGGGCACTTATAGTCAAGCGAAATGAACTTTATAGCTGTTCCGTGCTGGCATGCCTGAGTCTCACCAGACTTAAGGAACGCGGCTTAGCAATGCGCTCTCATTTCTCCACCCAGCTCACTCTGACTCACCTCCGCCTATTCTAGCCAAGAGTAGACGCAACACGAACTTTGGATGGAGTAAGCTGCAGTGCGTCGGCGTTAAGCGCACAATCAGCACAAAATTCTCTAGCAGTCCAGCCTGACGCAAGCCGACGCCGAAGCGATCAGACAGATCGAGTTCCCCTGAGCAGGGCACCCTTAGCCATGTTTGTGAATACGGTCCGGCGACTCATTGATTTTCACTGCAGAGGGAGGTGAGTGTTTCACTGTTTCGTTACTGATCAGGATCCGCAGCCCGGTCACTGATGAGCCGAGGTATGAGAACAGTGTATAGATAAAGACAACCACCCCCAGCATTTCAAAGCTTTCCTCACAAATGACCAGCATCGCATAGGTCAAAGTCTGGTAGCCGTACAGATCGTAATACCTTGCTGCCAGGAGTTCCACGCCTAATGCACCCCCGACATACAAAGTTCCGGCAATGAGGAACAAGTTCCTTGTCTTGGTCGGAAGATGTGCAAGAAATCGCAGGTACGCCAGCAGGAAAATCAGGACAGCAATGGTGCCGAAGATCACCCATGCAATCATAACCAGCGATCCGCGCGACTTCGGATAGTGGAGATACCCTCCGAGATAGCCAGAAGCCTTGAGGGCGGGCATTATCAGTGAGCCTATGGTTTCATGAATACTGGCTGCCTCATCCATTGAGAGATAGAGAAAGATGGCCGCCATCGCAAGCCACTGACCGCTATAAAGGTCTTTCCCACGCTTTTTGCCGAGTCCGATCACTGCCAGCAGAACCGCACATAGTAATAAGGCCGATGACGAATACCAAGTGGGAATGTTGTTCTCTCCATTGAGATCAAGCGCTGCCGCGAGGCCTAGTTGATAATCATGGCCTGTGAAGTACCACACGAATTGCGTGGCGAGGTAGCCGAGAATGAGACAGAAGACCAGCAGGGTCAGAACGAACGCTACTTTCTTGGGAGAAACCACAAGGGTCATCAAGGGACTCTTGTTCAGCATGAGTCGGTCTCGTTCTGGTCGTAGATTGCCTCGAAGTACAAGAAAATACTTCAACCATCCAAAGAACCGACGGGCCTGGCCGTACAGTCCTCGGATAGCCACAACGTACCAGCCACTCTTCTTCACACTAACCCTCCGCTTGGGACGCTTCCAAGAGTCGGCGAGCGCCCCCAACTTTTCTGGCTTCTTAGTGTTCCTTGAATTAGGCCAAGAAGCCTCCTGCAAGGAAGTCCAGCTTATAAAAACGCGGTCAAGACGGCAATACCAACAAGGTAGGTTTCCCTATACCAATGCGGGGGATTCCCCCTACGAAGAGTGGAGCGATTCTGGACGACCTGTAAGTGCAGAGAAAACTAAGCAGGAATGAGGTGCTGGGGACTTTCCAGCCTGGCAGATGCCCGATCTAGATTGCTCCTTAGTAGAAACCTGAGCGTCTGGGCTACATGATGGCGAGGGGTGTTATGTAAACACGGATCGTTTCATTTGTTTAGGCTGAGATTCCCAGTAGTCAGAATGCTCTTTCAAAGTGCTGAATCGAGTCAACGATAAGAGAGAAATGTTGGCAGAGACTATCCTTTTCAGAAAGACAACTTTGTCCCGCCCTTCACGAGGCGCCCTGAGCATCAACCTATTTCTTCCAGCGTGGGCCAGGATTGCGGCCCTCTACGTAGTCCTTGAGGCGGTGGATTAATTCGCCCCATTTTGAATTGGACGTGGCAAAGGTGCTGCCCGGCGAGCGCCAGTAGGCGTGAAGTAAATGCAGAATCGTCGCTCCGTCCTTTTCGGAGATGTCCCATATCAGCCTCGTGTCTTTCCACTCTTCGTCGTCGCCAAGACAATACCACATGATGCGTTTCTGGGGTCTGAGCTCGTCTATGCGCATCCTGAGGAGAAGAGCGCGATTGTTAAAGCCCAGCTCCGCAACGCTTCCGACTCGTGGCTGAACCACACTATCGCGTGTCCACCAGCTCCTGATGCCCTTCTGGGTCGTGATAGCTTCGTAGACGGTCTGTGGTGGTGCACTGATCTGGATTTCGTGATGCAGCTCATGCATGTCTTCCCCCGTCGCTATTGTGAGTTAGCCTTACACACTCCCCCTGCATAAGGCCTGTGGACAGAAGCAGAGACCTCAGATATGAGTTTTTGAACTTAGAAAAGCATATATCAACGACGCTGAAAAAGCGAACGACTACCGTTCGATCTCGACGCAGAATTTTGAAATGAGGTTTAGAGGACTGAGGAGCGGTCAAGACGACTTAGTGGGTCAGATCGAATAGGCACGCCTGTGAATCGGCTGGGGCGGTGTGGGGGCACAGAGGTCTTGAAGCGTATGCGGAAGTGCACGAGACGCGATCCCTACCCCGGCACCTGCGAATCCCTGCAGCAGCTGTCGTCTTGAGACTGGGTTGCCGGTGCTGAACACTGGGGTGTCTTATTCGGATCGGAGGACCTTTATAATCCATTCGCCCTGGGACTTATCGCTCTCTTTCCATTCGCCTACGAAGACATCTCCCTTTGGTCCCTGATACCGATCAAAATACACTTCGCCGTTCGAGTTGCTACCTTCCCGGTAGCGGTAGTCGCCTCGATACCTGACTCCGTCCGTTGACGCGGTAGTCAGGGTTACTCGGTCACCATCTCGCTCAAGTTCGATCACGAGCGATCGATCCGACAGCGCCGCATCCGAGAACGCCTCTTCGCGCCACTGCCCTTCGCATTGACAGAGCGAACATCCCTTGCGCATCCTGCTCTCCTTAGGAACGTGATCTAGCCTGATCGCGTGCCAGCGCTTGAGCCATCGCCTCCTTGACGCCGGAAATGACGGGATGTCCGTGGTTGGGACAGAGTGTCTCGAATCGCAGGACCAACGGGCGTCGGACACTCTCGCGGGTGCGTGCAGGCTCGTCCTGATATTCACCCGGCACAAAGGCCAGCCCCTCGCCCTCCGCATTCGTCAGAAGATCGCCGCAGAACACGACGCCCCCGTCTCGTTCAAGATAGAAGGCGTAATGGGCCTCATACCAGTGGTCCGGAGGCTCCTGAAATTTACCCCGCCCTGGGGCGCGTAAATCGGGGCCTTCAGCGAACGCCGATATCGCCAGGCTGACCGCTCATGGCAAGAGGACGTCAGACAGATAGCTTCCACTGGGCTGAGCTGTTTCAGATCCTGATCGCTCATTGGAAGCGGGTCAATCAGGATTGTGCGGCCCTTCTCAATGATGACGTAGCTATCGCTTTCATCATCAATGCGATCGTCGTGCATGGTAAACCAATAGATCCGAGGCAGGATCTCACCCACGAGCCTTGCGATTCCGGTTGGTTCAGGCATCAAGCCCTCCTACAACCCCGTT
>VBOJ01000231.1 GCA_005877775.1 Nitrospirota bacterium
GACAGGAAGAGTCCGTCTCCATGTTCGGCAAATAGGCAGAGATGGCCCGCGAGTTCAGCCCGCCAGTAGGAGAACAAACCGCTCCAGATCATGTGCGGCGCGAAGGCATAGGCGGCTAATGGTGTCGCCGTGGCGAGCTTGCCCGAGGCAAACCCACGCTCAACAAGCGCACGATCGGCGAGCGTCAGAGGCGTAAGGCGCACAGCGTAAGGGGTGAGGGGTAAGGGGTCAGGCGCTAGGGATACAGCACCAGGCGGAAGGGGGGACGCTTCACGCTTCACGATTAACGCTTCACGATTCAAGCGTGCCGTCAGGCGAGGCAGCGGTCGGAGGATGACGACATCCTCCTGAAATCGACCAATTAACGGGGGATTCGTGGCGAAGCGTTCGAGAGAATCGTCTCCTTCGACTAGGGCTGCGATCCGGTCTGCATAGGCCTGGATGTCAGCAGGCCCATGCTCCGTCTCTGCTTGGTCCCGCATGAACGGACATTTGGTGTCCCAGCCCAAGACCACCCGGCTCTGGTCGGCATTCCTCATAACTGCGAAGGGATAGATCTGACAGTCGAGCGGCCGCACTTCATAGATCCGGCAGTGGGAGGTGGCTGGATCGAATGCCGGACAGTGATAGCCCTCACCATGTGAGTTCGGCACCAGGCTCACCTGGCAGCCAGCGCGATCGGAAAACTGCGCAGCCTCAACGCCTGCGGCGACCGCTCGGCCGATCTCCCCCGCGGTGAAGTAGGGACGAAGGAAACTGTCCGCCTCTGGGAAACGGCAGCAGACCTCGCAACTCAGGCAAACCCTGCTCGGGACCAGTTGCGGCAACGGTTTGATCTGGATCAGCTCCATGCGACGCACCGGAGAACGATTTTTGGAGCTATCCTATCAAACTTCCTGGAACCGCTGTACAAAATTCAGTTTCACCAGGAAGCGACGATTCTCCGAGAGATCTTCCTGCCTTCCCTGCCTCATTCGACTCGGGAGCGAGGCACGGCGCGGAGCCGCTCCCTTATCTTGCGGGATCGGCGTGGCCAGTTTCCCGATGCACGCGAGCACGCCGGCAGAGTTGATCGAGACTGCAGACCAGGCGCTCTATACCGCCAAGGCCGCCGGCAAGAACTGCCTCCGGGAGTACAATCTTGAGATGAACGCCTCAACCGAGGCTTTTCCCGAAAAGCCTCGCCGAATTTCACCTCGTAATCCTGATTCGTCCCTTGTCTTTCGTCAACAGAACCCTCGTCGATTGACCAATGACGGGTCACGAATGACGGAGGACGCTTCCGCTATGCTCTTGTCTGAACGAGAGATGGCATGTTACGATCACCGCTGATTGTGATGAGCATACCTGGCCCTGCCCTTAGGACTGGAAGCCCACAGGGATAACGGGGAAAATCGTTGGTACTCGCGCACAACCTGTCAAGTCGGACCGGCAGCGACGCGGCGTCTCGTCAGTGCTCCCTCATCCGTGAAGCCTTGATCCGCGACGGACTGTATGAAGCAGCGCGCCCCGGTGACACGACCGATGCCGTCGGCGCTGGTCCGGTCACTACCAGGTGGCGCATCGCTCCGAGTCCCTTTCTCCTCTCCTCCGACGACCTGGCCTTCTTCCGTTCCCTGGGGAACCGCCTGCTAGCCTTCTATCGAGCCCTCAACCGTCTCTATCAGGACAGCGTCCGCGGGACGCAGCCTAGCTGGGTGGCATCCTACCTGGATCAGGGAAAGCCTGAGTCGCTCATCACCTTGAGTCAGATGAAACGATTTCGGGATTTGCTTCCCGCCGTGATCCGTCCAGATGTGATTCCCACTGAAGACGGTATGATCATCACCGAACTGGATTCAGTGCCTGGCGGTATCGGTCTGACCGGCGCGCTGGCTAGAGCTTATAGCGAAGGGCCAACGACAACTCCCACAACTACTTCCCATCGGCCATCAACCACCCGTCGAGAGCCTCTGGGTCGAACGATCAGTCATCATCCATTTGACATCGTGGGCGGAGCCGACGGGATGGTAGAGGGCTTCGCGGCGATGCTGCGACATCTCCTGGACGGCCGATCCGGCTGCATTGCAATCGTCGTGTCCGAAGAAGCGAATGACTACCGTCCTGAGATGACATGGCTTGCCGCCCGGCTGCGGGAGCGCGGAATCGAAGCGTGGTGCGTGGAACCCAGAGAGATTCGATTCACGGAAGACTCGTTGGTGCTCACAGGAGAGGCCGGTGATCGGCCGATCGCGTTGGTCTATCGGTTTTTCGAGCTCTTCGATCTCAAGAACGTCCCCAAGTCCGAACTCATCATGTACAGCGCCAAGAAGGACCGGACGATCGTCACCCCGCCCTTCAAACCGGCTCTGGAGGAGAAGCTTTCCTTTGCGTTGTTACACCACCCGATTCTGAGTCCCTTCTGGAAACGGGAACTTGATGAAGAGACCTTCGCGTTGCTGTCCGGCCTGATGCCGCGCACATGGATTCTCGATCCGCGGCCGGTGCCACCCTCAGCCATCATCCCGGATCTGCGCATCGCCGGCCGAGCCGTCGGCGACTGGCAGGACCTGACACGGGCCTCACAAAAAGATCGGCGATTCGTCGTGAAGCCGTCCGGCTTTTCGGAACTGGCCTGGGGCAGCCGCGGAGTGTCGGTAGGGCATGACCTCCCTCAGTCGGAATGGGCCGCAGCGCTGCAGACTGCCTTGGCCTCGTTCCCGACGACTCCCTATATCCTCCAAGAGTTCCACAAGGGTCGGCAGTTCGAACTGTCCTTCTATGACGAGCGTACCGACGATGTCGTCCCGATGGCAGGACGCGCACGGCTCTCTCCCTACTATTTCATCAGCGACGACCACGCGGAACTGGCCGGGATCCTCGCCACAGTCTGTCCATTGGATAAGAAAGTGCTCCACGGGATGCGGGACGCCATCATGATCCCATGCGCAGTGCAACCCGTGAAACGTGAGGCGTGAGGCGTGAAAGGTTTTCGCACGTTCCCCTTACCCCTTACGCCTGACGCCTAACGGGGATTTACGGCTTTGACTCTTTACCACGTGAAATGGTGCCCCGAATGTACCCTCGTCCGGGAGAAACTCGACGAGCTGGGCATCGTGTACGATGAGGTGGAGGTGCCGGACTTTCGACCATTTCGTAAACAGGTATTCGAAGTGTCGGGGCAATACTATGTGCCGGTTCTGAAGGACCGCGACAAGGTCTTGACCGAAACGCGAGAGATCTTGGAGTATCTGGATCGGCAGTATTCTAACAGCGCCGAACGAAGTAGGACTGAGTAACGAGGACTGAGGGCCGAGTCTAGCCCTCAGCACTCAGTCCTCAGTCCTGAACCGCTAGTGGCTCGCTCTAACGGATGGAGGAACTGAGAAACGATGGAGGAATGGAGACGCATACTCGCTGAGAGTGTCGTGAGGCCAAAGGACCTCGCCGCTCACCTGGGCGTTAACCCGCGCGAGATCGAGGCGGTCGTCGGCGACTATCCCATGCGCATTACGCCGACGGTGCTGGCCACGATCAAGGAGAAGGACGACGCAATCTGGAAGCAGGTCGTTCCAGACCGGGCTGAGATGGAGGACATGGACGCCGAGGACGACCCGCTTGAGGAAGACCTGATGAGCCCTGTGCCCCATCTCGTCCACCGGTACCCAGACCGGGTGTTGTTGATGGTGACCAACCAGTGCCCGATTTATTGCCGGTTCTGCACACGCAAGCGTCTGGTTGGGAAGCCGGGTTTTTTGAAAAAAGGCGAGCTAGACCAAGCGATCGCGTACTTGAAAGAGCATACAGAGGTGCGCGACGTCACCCTGTCGGGCGGCGACCCCTTGCTGCTTCCCGACCACCTCCTCGAACGCATTCTCAAGGCCTTGCGGACGATCCCCCACCTGGAACTGATCCGGATCGGCTCCCGCGTCCCCGGCTCGCTGCCGGAGCGCATCACTCCCAAGCTTTGTGAGATCGTGAAAAAGTATCATCCGATTTATATGAACCTGCATTTCAACCATCCAGACGAACTGACGCCGGAGGTGAAGGCCGCGTGCGGCAGGCTGGCGGACGCGGGCGTGCCGTTGGGTGCACAGACCGTGCTGCTCAAGGGCGTGAATGACGACCCGGAGGTCATGAAACGGTTGGTGCATCAGCTCCTGCTGGCCCGCGTGAAACCCTACTATCTCTACCAGGCGGACCTGACCAAGGGTACCAATCATTTCCGAACGACGGTGGAAACCGGCATGAATATCATCCGCGCGCTGCAGGGCCACACGAGCGGGATGGCGGTCCCTCACTTCGTGATTGACGCACCTGGCGGCGGAGGCAAGATCCCGATCCTGCCTCCCGATTACCTCCTGCATCTCGACGAGGACGGTGCGGTGCTCAAGAATTACGAGAACAAAACCTTCCACTATCCTCAACCCCAGAACGGCACAAGCCGTGAACTGCCCATGGTCGGAGCCAGCCCCAGCCTGTCGGTCTGCGGCGTCCGTCCTGATCCCCGAAGGAATGGAGGTCTGGACGATCTGTGACCAGAATCGCCTTCCGGCACGGGATACTTCCGTATCAACGACTGAAGCCACTCATTGCCGAGCGGGTCATCCGCGCGGACCTGCCGATCGAGGATCGGCAGGTCCAGCCGGCCAGCCTCGATCTGCGCCTGGGCCGAAAAGCTTATCGCTTGGTGAGCAGTTTCCTGCCCGAGCAGTCCGAGATTACAAGTACGCTCAATGTCCTGGACTTCTACCAATCCGATCTGGTGATGTACGAGATGGACCTCACCGGCGGAGCGATCCTCGAAAAGGGCCACGTCTATCTGGTCCCCCTGCTGGAGAGCTTGCACCTTCCTAAGACCCTCCGCGCGAGGGCAAACCCCAAGAGCACGACCGGCCGGCTGGACGTATTCACCCGCGTCATTACGGACTTGAACGTCGGCTTTGATGAGATCCGTCCCGGTTATACCGGTCCACTCTATCTGGAGATCGTGCCTCGCTCGTTCACGATCAAGGTGAAGACCGGGCTCTCGCTCAACCAGCTCCGCCTGATCCGAGGCCCTGCGACTATCTCTGATTCCGCGCTCCGGTCACTACACCGGACCGACCCGCTGCTGTACCACAACGTGTCGTC
>VBOJ01000064.1 GCA_005877775.1 Nitrospirota bacterium
AGTTCCATCTCGAAACACCTAAGAGTATTTCGGTGATATGTACAAGCTCTTGGTGGGTCATGTTTTTAAGCCATCAATGCTGCGAGTGTCAATAGCTCACGACTTCCGGCGTTGTCCTAATTCGAATGAGAAACCATCTTGGTATTAGCGCATTTTGAACAGGTTCCACACTGACGAGTAAACGCCCCTGAAGCTCCAAGTGCCGCCGTCGCGTTCCTCGCCATATGTGTTACCAGCCGTTCCTAGCTTCAAGAGTCGTCCTAGGCAGTCGTCACAATAAGGTTGCTTTGAGTTCGTCCGCAAAAAGGCCGCGATCCTGTCCCCCTCCTTAGATTGGCCCTATCCGCCGTCGCCATCAACTCCCCTAACGCCATAAAATAACATATGGACCTGGGAAGAACTCCTCCTAACAGAAAAAGCGTCAATAGTCTGAAGAAACAAGCTCGCAAGTTGCGCCTATAAGGTGTGAAAGAAGGTAGGTCCGATGAGGAAATATGTGAAAGTATTTTGGAACGTCTTCGCTGCTGGATGATTGAAAAGCGACTAGATGGTAGAGGACTCTCAGCGCCTAACATGCGAGAGTATATTGCAGGGTGTATAGAAAGCCGCGATAGAGATCATTCGGCACGGTTCAAAGCGTCTTTCCATCACATGCCCTCCAACGAACGAATTCGGCACAGACTCCATCAGAACTGACGCCAAAAAAAACCGGCGGGACTGATCCTGGAGAGACCAGTCCCGCCGGTCGCACGTCTCCGCTCGAACTTATGGCGCTGGCGTTGGTATAATCTCCGTCTGAGGGATATCCACTTTCCACGGCGTGTGCGGCATCAGAGGGCCAGGCTTGGCGTCGGGCGAAGCGACCAGCACGGCAATCGCGCCGCGCAGCGCACCGGTCAATGAATGGGTGACCAGCGGGTAGGCACCGGCGGATTCCACAATGACGTCGAAGGTGGCGGCGCTGCCGGGCCCCACCACGTAGGTTTGCACGCCAACGTGCTTGTTCGCCGGGTTTCCGCTCTCATACACTGCGTCCCAAATTTCTCCGATCGGGTGGAAGGCTGAAAACTCATTCGGCCCCGCATTGACGAAGTAGATCCGCACTCGCTCACCCGGTTTCGCTTCTAAAGCTTTCCCACCGGTTACGAACGGATGGTACTTGAATATGCCTCCGTTAAACACAATGTAATCGAATTTGCGATCAAACATGGCCTGCACATCATCAGGATTCTTGAACAGCTCCGACTGGACCAGGACATATTCACGGTCCGCCTTAGGCCAAGCCTTCGAATTCTTAGGATCCACGATGATGGCCCCGAACATGCCACGGGCCACATGCTGGATCATCGGCGGGGCGCCACAATGATAGAAGAAGATTCCTGGCTTTCTGGCCACGAAGGTGTAGCTGATGGACTCGCCAGCATTGATCGCTCGGTAGTTTTTCAGGAAGTCGATCTCAGCGGCATGGAAGTCCATGGCGTGAGGGAAGACATTCGTCTTAGGGTTGTCCAGAGTAAAGTTTACGGAATCGCCCTCCATCACCCGCACCACCGGACCCGGGAACTGGCCGTTGAAGGTCCAGGCTTTGTATTTCATGCCTCCTCCGTCCACGACTAATTCCGTCTCAACCGCCGTCATCTTGACTTCGTGGATTTTCGCTAATGCAGGATCAGCGCCAACAGCCTGGCTTCCATACACCATGAGAGATAGAGCAGTGACACACGAGAACCACCTGCGTAGCCGCTTAGATACGAACAACATGAGTGCCTCCTTGTCGGTCGCTCGTTGGAATCAGTCGGATCGGGTGGGGGAGTATAGACCAGAGCGGTGCGCTAAAACATGACTTAGATCATGCTAGGTAAAATAATTCTGGTGTACTGACGTGAGGAGTTCAGGAGGGGGACGAGGCGAGTTGCTTGAGCTTGCTCAGATCTCGAATCACGATGCGCTTGGCTGTACCGGACACCAGCTTGACTCGATTGAACCGGCTCATGATCCGAATCGCGGTCTCTACCGTGACGCCAACCATGTTCGCCAGGTCCTGACGCGTGAGCCTAACCTTGAGATGGAGGCCATCCGGCTCACGGACACCAGCCCGCGAGGCCAGGTTCGCCAGCAAGGCGGCCATTCGCTGCTCGGCTCGGTCCAGCGCCAGGAGTTTCGCATTTTCCTGCGCTTCATTCAGGCGTTTGCCCAAATATTTAATGACTTCCAGTGCTGCCTCAGGGTTCCGGCGAAGCATCTCAAAATAAGACTTCTTGTTCAGGCGCAAGATGCTGACGTCACCCATCGGCTGGGCGGTCCCGGGATGGGGCGCTCCGTCGAAAACCGCTGCCTCGCAGCAAAAGAGGTCTCCGGGCAGCAGCACCTTGAGGGTGCATTCCTTGCCATCTGCGGAGGACTTGACGCACTTCACCGCCCCTTCTTTGACGATATGGAAATACTTCGCGGGGTCGCCCTCGCGGAAGATGTACTCACCCTTGCCGTAGCGGGCCTCTGTCACCTCCGCGGCAATCTTGCGGCGGTCTCGCTCAGCCAACAGGCTGAAGAGCGGAATCTTCCGCAGTGGTTCCGATTTCTTCATGGACAGCGGGAGTTACAGGATTCGTTTGGCGGTTTCGACAATGGTGCTTGCGCTGATTCCATAACGGTCGATCAGCTCGTCCGGCTTACCGCTGTGGGGGATTTCCCGCACCGCCAGCTTGTGCACCCGGACACCCTCGCTGCCGACCGCGCTCAGGACTGCATCACCCAACCCGCCATGCTCATAATGATCCTCGACCGTGAGGATTCTGCCCTGCGTGGCTCGCGCGCTTTCAAGAAGAGTGGCTCGATCGATCGGCACGATACTATAGAGATCAATGATCCGCAGGGAGACGCCGGATTCCTTGAGCCGGTCATAGGCTTTCAAGGCCTCAAACAGCGTGATGCCGGCCGCCACAACCGTCAGTTGATCGGACTGGCTTTGGCGAACCACTTTGGAGCCGCCGATCTTGAAGGTTTCCTCGTTGCCGTACAGAATCGGCGACTTGGGCCGGCCGGTCCGGATATAGACGGGCCCTCGATGGGCAGCAGCGGCTTCGACCAACCGATGGGTGCAGACAGCATCGGATGGGTAGAGCACCACCATGCCAGGCTGCGCCGCCATCATAGCAATGTCTTCGAGGCCCATCTGGGATGGGCCGTCCTCGCCGATACTGACGCCGACATGTGACCCCATCAGCTTGATGTTGGAATGGCTGATGGCGGCCATGCGAATGAAATCATAAGCACGAGTCAGGAAGCAGGCGAACGTGGCGGCAAAGGGGATCTTGCCGCACGCAGCCAGCCCAACAGCAACTCCGATCATGTTTTGTTCTACGATGAAACTCTCAAAAAATCGGTCAGGGAACTGTTTCCCGAATTTCTCGGTGAACGTGGAGTTCTTCACGTCGGCGTCGAGTCCCACGACGAGGGGATTGGCTTCGCCCAACGCAGCCAACGCGGCTCCGAAGGCCTCTCGCGTCGCAACAGAATCCGTGGGCTTGTAGGCGGGCGGGGGCATCGCTTTCACCGGCCACACACCGTTCAAAGAGACTTCAGGTCGCCGGATCTCAGGCTCGATCGCGCTAGGTTTCAGCTGGCGCGTCAGCTCAGCAATGGCCTTTTCCGCTTCTTCGCCTTTTTTCAGCGCCTTCCCATGCCAATCAGGCCGATCCTCGATGAAGGAGATTCCTTTCCCTTTTAACGTTCGGGCCAACAGGGCGGTCGGTTTCCCTTTGGTCCGGGCCGCTTCGTCGAACGCCGCAAGCAGCGCGGCTGGATCGTGCCCGTCCACGACGATTGCGTGCCAGCCAAAGCCGGCCCAGCGTCCGCGATACCCTTCCATGTTGTGCTGCAATATCGTGGGATCGCTTTGTCCGAGACGATTCACGTCCACAATGGCGCAGAGATTGTCGAGCGCGTAATGCCTCGCCAGTTCCACCGCTTCCCACACAGAGCCTTCCACCGATTCGCCGTCTCCCAGCAGCACATACGTGCGATAGCTGGACTGGTCAAGGCGCTTCGCATTCCACGCCATGCCGACTCCCGCCGACAAGCCCTGGCCGAGTGAGCCGGTGGCCACATCTACAAACGGGAGTCGTGGCGTCGGATGCCCTTCCAGGTCCGAGGCTAAGGTCCGCAACTTGAGTAGTTCTTTCTTGTCGAACAACCCGGCCTCTGCCCAGGCCGCGTAGAGAAGAGGCGCCGCGTGGCCTTTAGACAGGATGAAGCGATCATTATTAGGATGCTTGGGATTTTTCGGATCGTACCGCATTACGGAAAAGAACAGCGTCGCCACAATGTCGGCGGCGGAACAGCAACTGGATGGATGCCCGCTGCCGGCTTCCGTGGTGGCGCGCACGCTCTCGATCCGAAGATGTGCGGCTTTGTTCTGGATTGCAGTGATCAGTGCTGGGTCCGCAATGCCTCGGGACATCTCGTCTCCTATCGTTCCATTACAATGTCGCCAGTCCGGAATGCTCCCACGTGTGCGCAGCCTAACAAACAAGGCACTGGTGAGTCAATTCAGTCTTGTGCAAGAAAACTTGATGCGTACGAGATGGCTTAGGGCGTGAATGGCCCACTCTCAGGGGGCTGAGGCGGCTGAAGAAAAGCGCCCGGCTTCCCCTCTTGGGGGAGGATGCGGAAATGGGTGATGGCATAGGACACCGGTTGGCCGACCTCGAATTTGCACTGTCGGTACTCCTCCTTGTTCATGCGTGACCGCAGGATGACACCATCGTCGGTTTCAATCTCCAGCCGGTACGCCACACCAAGAAAATAGACATGGCGAAGCCGTGCTTGCTGGCGAAACCGGGCCGGGTCTTCCGACACCTTGACATAATAGGGACGGAATCCGACTTGGACCTGTTGGCCGTCCGGAAACTCTGAGACTGGAAACTCCATCGACCCCACCTTCGCCTTCCCATTTGTCACCTTGGCCTCGAGGATGTTCATCGAGCCGATGAAACGGGCGACGAACTCCGTGGCCGGCTCTTCGTACACATCGGCGGGCGAGCCAATCTGTTCCAAATGACCTTTTGCAAACACGATGATCCGGTCTGAGACCTCCATCGCTTCTTCCTGATCATGAGTGACGAACAGGCTGGTCACATTCAGGTCGTCGTGGAGGCGGATCAGCCACTCGCGAAGTTCCTGCCGCACCTTGGCGTCTACGGCCCCGAACGGTTCGTCCAGCAGCAAGACACTGGGCTTCGGCGCGAGGGCTCTGGCAATAGCCACTCGTTGACGCTGACCGCCTGATAGTTGATGGGGGTAGCGGTCCGCTAGGGCTTCCAGCCCCATCAGGCGTAAGAGATCGGAGACTCGCTGCGCCATCTCCGCTCGCCGCCATTTCTTGATCTTGAGCCCGAAGGCCACATTGTGAAATACCGTGAGATGTTTGAACAACGCATAATGCTGGAACACAAATCCGATATTGCGCCGCTGGGCCGGGAGATCATTCACACGGACGCTATCGATCAGAATGTCGCCAGTGGAAGGAGTTTCCAGTCCGGCAATAATGCGCAAAACCGTGGTTTTGCCGCTACCGCTTGGACCCAGCAACCCCAGCAGTTCGCCTTCCTCCACCGCGAACGACACGTCCGAGACCGCCTCAACCGTGCCGAACCGTTTCGAGAGATGTCGGATTTCTATTTTCACGGCTTTCCCATTTCTCACGCTTCTAGCTGTCGCCAGCTGTGGCCCGCACCCTCGCGACTTCTAGGACGGTCAGGATCGCGAAAGAAACAACAATGAGCACCATCGCCACTGCATAGGCACCCACGTAGTTGAAGTCGACGTAGCTCTGATAGATGTGCAGCGTCGCAGTCTGCGTCAACAAGAGGACGTTGCCGGACACCACCAGCACGGCGCCGAATTCGCCGATCGCCCGAGCGATCGTCAAAGTGGCCCCGTACACCAACCCCCAACGGACCGCCGGCAGAGTCACTTTCAGGAACACCTGCCACTCGTTGGCGCCCAGGGTCCTGGCGGACTCTTCGCCCGCCTTACCCAACGTTTGGAGAACTGGCGTCAGCTCGCGCACGACGAACGGAAAGGTGACGAAGAGAGTCGCCAAGACCATGGCCGGCATGGCGAAGAGCACCTTGATGTCCAACGCCCCGAAGAACATCCCCAACAACGTCTCAGGGCCAAACAGGAGTACCAGCATAAAGCCTGCGATGACCGGTGAGACGGCGAACGGCAGGTCAATCAGGCCGCTCAGGAGCGTCCGCCCTTTGAACTGCTGTCGGGCCAGCACCAGCGCCGTGACCGTGCCGAAGATCAGATTCAGCACCAATACGATCACAGTAATCTCGGTGGTCAGCTTGAACCCGTGTACGGCCTCTGGGCGGGTGATCTCGCCCCAGAACGCGGCAACCCCGTCGCTCATAGCTTGACGACAGAGATACGCAAGGGGACCAATCAACAGGATTCCGAAATAGAGCCAGACTATTGCGATCAGGAGTTTTCTCATTGGATCATTGACGATCGTTTCATCTCAAATTGACTCAGCGACTCAACGGCTCAACCGTCAATCTTCGTTGAACGAAGATCGGCAGGCGCTCTCCAGGTGGCCTTGTCAGACGTTCCATAATTACCAGGGCGACAAAGGAGATCAGTAAGATCAGGACCGACACCGAGGTCGCCCCTCGCGGATTGTAGCTTTCAATCTCTCCATACACGTAGACAGGCGCGACTTGCGTTTTCATCGGGATGTTACCGGCCACGATGACGACAGAGCCAAATTCTCCCAACGCGCGGACAAAGGTGAGAAAGACTCCGGTCAGGAGCCCAGGCAGCATGCCTGGCACGATCACCTTCCAGAAGGTAGCCCAGCGCCCGGCGCCCAGCGTGTATGCGGCTTCTTCTTGCTCTCGCTCGAGCTCCATCAGAACCGGCTGGACGGCTCGGATCGTGAACGGCATCGTGACGAAGAGCATGGCCAGGACAATGCCGGGGGTGTTGTACAGAACCGCGATACCGCCTTGCTGGAGCCAGGCTCCAAATGGACTGGTGGTTCCATAGATCGCAGCAATCATGAGGCCAGCCACCAACGTTGGAATGGCGAAAGGAAGATCCACCACAGCGTTCAGGAACCACCGTCCCGGAAACTCATACCGAACCAACGCCAAGGCGGAGAGCGTCCCAAAGACGGCATTAATCATGGTCGTGACCAGCGCCATTTCCAGTGTCAACACAATGGCAGCCGCCGCCTGCGGCTGTCTGATATCTTCAAGAAAACTAGCCAAACCGCCGGCGAGGGACTGCTTGCCAATCACCAGGAGTGGAAGCAGTACCAGACACAACACATAACCGACGGCAGCCGACCGCAACGCGAGACCAGCCAGAGTGTCCGGCTTCATCGCGTCATCTCCATGTTGTTTCCACACCTATTGTCCACGTGCAAGTTCCTCGACGATCCTGGTCCAGACACCCTGCGGCCCGAAGAGCAGCCCCTCCAACTTCTCCCATCCGCCGAGCTCCGCGATCGTGAACAGATGGGCAGGGCGGGGAAACAGAGCCGCAGCTTGCGTGCCGACGACGGCTGGCTCGACGGGCCGAAAGCCGAATTCGGTGAAGGCCTTCTGCGCCTCTTCGCTGTGCAGGAAGACCACCAAGGCCTCGGCGACATCGCGGACACGATGTTTGTCCACATTGCGGTCAATGACGGCCACCGGGTTTTCCACCAATAGGGTTTCGGCTGGGATCACCACCTCATAGGGCCGGCCGGCTTCGATGCGGGGCAGCAGCTCGTTCTCGTACGTGACAATCACATCGCCGACTCCTCGCTCGAAGGTCGTCACCGATTCGCGCCCGCTCTTGTCCATCACTTTCACGTTCTTTTGGATGCGCTTCAAGAGCGACGCCGCGTACGTGGGTCCCTGCTTTGGTTCCGCCAGCTTCAGCCCGGCTCCATAGATCGCGATGATGTCCCACATCGCGCCTCCGGAGGTTTTGGGGTTGGGGTAGAGGACGTCCAGCCCTGGCTTGGCAAGATCCTCCCAGGTCTTGATGCCCTTCGGATTGCCTTTTCTCACGCCGAACGCGACGACCGACGCGGTGACGATGCCCTGGTGCGGCCCGCCTCTCCACTTGTGCGTGATCAGCCCGGCCTTGGCTACCTGATCCAGGTCACCTTCCAGGGAGAGGGCTGCAATATCAGCCTGGAACCCGCCGATGATCGCCCGGGCCTGAGCGCCGGAGGCTCCGTAGGAACTGCGGATGCGAACCTCCTGGCCGGTGCGCTGTTTCCACTGCTGCTGGAATGCTGGGATGATGCGTTTTTCATAGGCCTCCTTGGGAACGCTGTATACTGCGAGGATCAATTCCTGTGGCCCGGCTGTCTCGGCCGCTCGTACCTCCTGGCTCAGGATCGGAAGAAAAAGGGCAACGATCGTAGAGATTAGTCGCTGCGAGCAACTCATCACTCATTACTCATCACTGTCTGGTCGCCTGTCCCGCAAAATCTCTGAGCGTGTAGTTGTCGAGGATTTCGGCGATCGCATTGCGGACTCCTCCCATAACATCCTGGATGGGGCAGCTTCCCTTCTTGACATAGGGGCAATCGCTGCATTTTTGATAGGCGGTTTTGCTGACGCATCCGATCGGCGCCAGAGGACCGTCTAAAATGCGGATCACTTGGCCAAGAGTGATCTCGTCAGGCGGTTTGATCAGGCTATAGCCACCGCTGACACCGCGGCGGCTGGCGAGGAGGCCCGCGTTCTTGAGTGCCAGCAGGATCTGCTCGAGGAACTCAATGGGGATGTGTTGTCGTTTGGCAATCTCGTGCCGTTGCAAGAGTGCCCGACCGTACTGGGCGGTTAACTCAAGGAGCGCACGGAGCGCGTATTCGCTCTTCTTTGAAAATTTCATGGCGGGTGGCTCTATTCTAAACTGAATTACTCAACTATTATCACATTAGCCCGACCAACCTGCCTTCGTCAAGTTCCAAACGCATCATCACGGTCACTCAGGTCCTTTCCGAATGGGCTCCAGGGCGCGGAGACCATTGCTTGACGAGCGCACCGGTTTCTTGTTAGTTTGGCAACGCTTCTGAGAGGGTTGCCTCTCTCAGGAATGTTCCTGTTTGGCCGTCTGCCTGGCCCCAGACACCGACCCACGGCAAGCGTAAGGACGACCTGTGACCTTTCAGGAGCTGATCCTCTCTCTGCATCGCTATTGGGCCAACCAGGGCTGCGTCATTCACCAACCGTATGATCTCGAGATGGGGGCTGGCACCTTCCATCCCGCGACCTTTTTGCGAGCCCTCGGCCCGGAGCCCTGGAGGGCGGCCTATCCACAGCCCTGCCGTCGTCCGACTGACGGCCGATACGGCGAAAACCCGAATCGACTGCAGCACTATTACCAGTATCAGGTGGTGCTCAAGCCTTCACCGGACGATATCCAGTCGCTGTATCTTGGCAGTCTGGCCCATCTAGGCATCAATCCCAAACAGCACGACATTCGGTTCATCCAAGATGATTGGGAATCGCCTACGCTGGGCGCCTGGGGTCTTGGATGGGAGGTCCGCTTGGACGGGATGGAGATCACCCAGTTTACCTACTTCCAGGAGATTGGGGGGATCGAACTCAACCCGATCACGGTCGAGATTACTTACGGCACAGAGCGGATCGCGATGTACCTCCAAGAGGTGGACAGTGTATACCACCTGGCCTGGTCTGATACGATCGCCTATGGAGACATTCATCACGAGACGGAAATCCAGTGGTCGAAATACAACTTTGAGGAAGCGGACGTCAGCATGCTGACCGCCACCTTTCCAGCCTTCGAGTCGGAATGCAAGCGGCTGCTGGCCAGCGGGTTGACCCTCCCAGCCTATGATTACTGCATCAAGACGTCCCACCTGTTCAATCTGCTGGATGCACGTGGTGCGATCAGCGTAACCGAGCGGACTGGGTACATTGCGCGTGTCCGGGCCTTAGCCCGTCTGTGCGCAGAGCGCTATCTGAGGGAACGCCAGACCAAAGGGTATCCTCTGCTGAAACCACAGGGCCAATCGAAGAGCCAGTCGACAGGCACGGCTCTCGTGAAGTCGTAACGCTCGTCACATGGCGAACCCCAAGAAGAAACCTAGAGCCAACCCTTCCTCGGCGGGCGAACCATTACCAGCCGAGCTCCTCCTGGAAATCGGGACAGAAGAACTGCCGTATCAGTTCATCCCACCAGCCCTCCGTACCCTAGGGGATTCAGCAGCACACCTCCTGAAAGAACATCGCCTTTCGCATGGAGCCGTGCGCACGTTTGGAACCCCAAGACGTCTTGTGTTGGTGGTGGCCTCGCTTGCAAGTCGCCAAGCGGCAACGGTCAAGGAAACGATGGGACCATCCAAAGCGCACTCCTTCGATGCGGCCGGCCAGCCGACGAAGGCAGCGGTCGGGTTTGCAGGCTCGCAGGGGGTGTCCGTGAAAGACCTGGAAATTCGACAGACCCCGAAGGGTGACTATGCCTTTGCGGTCAAACGAGAGCCAGGGCATCTGACTCACAAACTTCTGGCCGATTTCTTGCCGTCGTTGATCGAGCAACTCTCTTTTCCAAGGTCCATGCGCTGGAATGAGAGCGGCATGAGGTTCGCTCGTCCTATCCGCTGGCTGCTGGCGCTCTATGGTGGGAAAGTCGTGAACTTCCAAGTGGGTGGGATCCTGAGCAGCGACCGCACTTGGGGCCATCGTTTCCTCTCATTCGATGAATCAAAGACAAACCAATGGGTTCGGGTGAATGACTTCATGTCCTACGTGAAGACTTTGGAGCGGCGCGGTGTGATTCCCGACCAGGAGCAACGGCGAGAGATGATTCTCTCCCAATTGACACGCCTGACCCACTCGGTGCGTGGCAATCTACACCGAGATGACGATCTGCTGGAACAGGCCATTTATACCGTGGAATATCCATACGCGATCCTCGGAACCTTCGCCCCCCAGTACCTCTCTCTCCCCAAAGTGGTTCTCATGACCGCGATGAAGGAACATCAGGGGTTTTTCTCCGTCATGCATCGAGATGGGACCTTGCTGCCCAAGTTCATCTCAGTCACGAACATGAAGCTGGCGGACATGAGGCTGATTCGAGAAGGCAATGAACGGGTACTCGCGGCCCGCTTGGCGGACGCCAAATTCTTTTTTGACGAGGATCGGAAATTCAAACTGGCGGACCGAGTCGAGAAACTGAAAGGTGTGATCTTCCACCAGAAGCTGGGCACACAGCATCAAAGAACCGACCGGATTGTTGCGCTGGCCACCACACTCGCAGGTATGCTAGGAGGCGATCAACTGATCAAGACCTGTCGTCGCGCCGCTGAATTGAGCAAGGCCGATTTGCTGACCGGGATTGTCGGGGAGTTCCCGACTCTCCAGGGGGAGATGGCAAGGGAGTATGCCCGGCATGATGGAGAGCCGGATGCGGTGAGCCTGGCTCTCGGCGAACAGTACTTGCCGCGCGCGATGGAAGGCGAATTGCCAAAGACGCTCGAGGGGAAGATCCTCTCATTGGCCGATCGGTTGGACATGATTGTGGCATTTTTCCATGTCGGGATCGTGCCAACCGGCTCAGAAGATCCCTTCGGGTTGAGACGACATGCGTCCGCCGTCGTTCGGATCCTCGTTGAGGGAAACCTTTGGCTGAATCTGAGCGAGGCGACTACGCACGCGAAAGAACTGGTACAATCCCAAGGTCTCCCAGCCGCACTGCCTGCACACACAAGTGTCAGCCCCAAAGGTGGTAGCAGCGAGCCGCTGGATTTTATCGCTGAACGACTGCGGTACTACGGACGAACGGTGCATGGCTTGCGGGACGATGTCATGGAGTCAGTCCTGAAACCTGCAGCCAAGAAGGCTTTTGTTTTATCGGATCTCCTTGCGCGGATGAAGGCATTGCAGGCGATTACCACGAGGCAGGAGTTCGACCCTCTCATGGTCGGATTCAAACGAGCGCACCGTCTGGTCCAGAAAGAAAAGTGGTCTCGTGACTTCATCAACCCGAAACTCGTTCAGCATCCCGCAGAAAAAGAACTCAACAATGTATTGAGCGAGGTTGAGCCACGCTTTCAGGTTATGATGGCCAAGAGCGAGTATGCGAAGGCCCTGGAAGAGCTGGTTCGAATGAAACCGGTTATCGATCAGTTCTTTGTCGGAGTCATGGTGAATGCCGACGATCCGGCGCTGAGAGAGAACCGATTGTCGATGCTGTACAAGGTGGATGTTCTCTTTCAGCAGTTCGCGGATTTTTCTCAAATCGTGGTTCAAGGGACCTGATTAGGGTGACGGCACGATGGCTTCCTCGAGCGAAGACCCAGCAACCTGCTCCGAGCCAGTTGGCCAAGATCATGTGGAAAGCCTGAAAGGGGAACGGCTCCGACGCTATAGTTATGCTGTGACGGCTGCCATGATCGTGCTGTGCAATGGAGTGTTCTTGCTGGGGCTTTGGGGCAGCGGGGTGAAGCTGGACAGTTTGATCCGGATCCCGGATCCCTTCAACCCGACCAAAGATATCTGCTTGCGTCTAAGCTGGCACAGGGTCGCCGGACTCGAGGAACCGATCCGGCTCTGTTCCGAGTGGATCAACCTGTCTGACCCCTCAGGAGAAACCCACAAGTTTCAACAGGAAACCCAAGTGGTTCAAGGGGCCGACGGGAAACTGTATTTCGACCACGGCGCGCGCGTGGACTACCGGTTCTTCCTGTTTGGGTCATTTGTAGCGGTGGTGATCGTACTGGGAGTCTCGCTGAAACGGTATTTGATCGCGCGCTACCGGGAGCGACTCGGCATCCCGAGCGGCAAAATGTCATCCGTCACGTAGAGTCTTCATCACTCATCAGTCAATCATAGAGAGGGTGGGCGTGGGCACCAAAAAATATGTCTATTACTTCGGAGACGGGAAGGCCGAAGGTTCTGGCGAGATGAAAAACCTCCTTGGTGGAAAGGGAGCCGGGTTGGCGGAGATGACCAATCTCAAGATTTCCGTGCCTCCCGGTTTTACGATCACCACCGACGCTTGCGTGGAATACTATCGCCAGAAGAAGGCATTTCCCAGAGGCATGTGGGATCAGGCGCTGCAGTGTTTAAAGAAGGTAGAGCGCTCAATGGGGGCCCGCTTTGGTGATCCGTCAAGTCCGCTCTTGGTCTCGGTGCGATCCGGAGCTCGAGCATCCATGCCGGGGATGATGGACACGGTCCTCAATGTCGGGCTGACGGAACGAACGGTCGAGGGATTGGCGGCCAAGACACGGAATGAGCGGTTCGCCCAGGACAGCTATCGGCGCTTCATCACGATGTTCGGCAGCATCGTCATGGGCGTTGGACGGGAACATTTCGAGGAA
>VBOJ01000226.1 GCA_005877775.1 Nitrospirota bacterium
AGATTGGGATCGGCCGGCCTGCGCCTGGTGTGGATCCGGCCGAGTACGTCCTGTCGGCCTTCACCAAGGACGAGGTCGTGGCGATTGGCGCAAGCGTGGACCGAACCGTGCAGGCCCTGGAGTGCTTGGTGATTGAGGGCGTGGAGGCGGCGATGAACCGGTTTAACATACGGGACAAACAAGAAGGCGACGAGTGATGGGTGACAAGTGACGCGAGGGCAGTACGAGTCACTGATCACGCGTCACAGATCACGGATCACGGTGAGCTAATGGGACTCTGCTGCGGGATGATCGGCCTGCCGAATGTGGGAAAGACCACGGTGTTCAACGCCCTGGTTGGGGCAGGAGCCGTGACGGCCAATTATCCCTTCTCCACCGTGGAGACCAACGTCGGGATCGCGCCGATGCCTGACCCGCGCCTCAACAAGCTGGTTGAAATCTTTCGCTCGAAAAAGATGACGCCAAGTACGTTGGAAGTCCGAGACATTGCTGGCCTGGTGGAAGGGGCGAGCAAAGGCGAGGGATTGGGGAACCAGTTCCTGGCGCAGATTCGGGAGGTGGATGCGCTGATGCACGTGGTTCGCTGCTTCCAGGACCCCGACGTGGTGCATGTGGGAGGCGGCGTCAATCCACTGCCGGATATCGAGACGATCGAGACCGAATTGATGCTCGCCGATGTGGAGACCCTGGATCGCCGGAGGCAGCGGGTCGAAAAGAAGGTCAAGTCGGGCGACGCGAAGGCTGCGAAGGAGTTGGCGGTCGTGCAGAAACTTGTTGACCTGCTGAACAAAGGCGAATGGCTGGGCAATCAGCCGTTCGCGGCGGACGAGCGCGCGATCTTGAATGAGTGCCAGTTGTTATCGGCCAAGCCGGTCCTGTTTATCGCTAACGCCGCTGAAGGAGCCGGTGAGGACGATCCCTTGATACGGCCGGTCAAGGAGTTGGCCGACAAGAGAGGGGCAGGGCTTGTCATCCTCTATGGACAGCTTGAGGCGGAGCTCTCGACCTTGCCCACCGAGGATCGCGCAGAGTTCATGAAGGAAGCCGGCCTCACCGAGTCAGGGCTGGTCCGGCTGACGAAGACCGCCTATGACTTGCTCGGACTGATCACATTCTTCACGGCAGGAGAAGAGGAAGCGCGGGCCTGGCCGCTTCGGAAGGGCACCAAGGCGGCGGAGGCGGCCGGGAAGATCCATTCCGACATGGAACGGGGATTTATCAGGGCAGAAGTGTATCACTACGAGGAGCTGATCGCATGCGGCAATGTCGCCGGTGTGCGCGAGAAAGGGTTGTTCCGGCTGGAGGGGCGGGACTACGTGATCAAAGAAGGGGATGTGGTCTATTTCCGGTTTAATGTCTAGAAGAGACGGTCGGGTGACGAACGGCGCGCGCATTCGGTTTCGTCATAATGCGTTGCTGATTGACGGCATCTTCCTGCCTTATTTTTTGCCGCGCCCCTTATCGGAATAGCGGAACGGGGCGCGGCCACGTTTACAGTTTTTGATAGGCAAGTTCACGCTATGCCGAAAACCTCAGCGCACATCCGTTCCACCCGAAGGAAGGGAGAGAGATACGGGGACATGCCGCTTCAAAAGCATGTCCCCGTTGTTTTCTTGATGGACGTGCCTCAAAGCGCACTCATCGGTCGCCGCCGCTCCCCGTGGCCGAGTTGGCTGGTCTTTTTGAGTATCCTGAACAGGACAACATTGCCCTCGTGCTCTCCCGTTTGACAGTCCGTCTGAGGCTGTGGTAGGGTCCACCGCTCGAAACACCGTGAGCATAACCCCGATTATTGGGGGACGCTGTAGCGAGGCGGCGGAGACCGAAGGCCGCCGGCGCTTCTCGTAAGCGAGGCCGAGGGAGGCGTACTCTTTGTGGTACGTTGACGAGGCCGAGCGAGAAAAGCGTCGCCGGTCTAGAGGATCTGTCGCCGCAGCAGGCGTTCACGAATAGTCCGGGTTAAACATATCCCTCGCTCCAGACTCGGTTCTGGGGCCCATTGTACGAATGGTCCATGAGGAGGTCCGCTGCATGCAGTTCTACGAGTCTATCTTCATCGTTCGTCCGTCCCTCTCCGACGAAGACACCACCAAGATCATCGAGAAAATGAAGGGCGTCGTCGAGAAGTCCGGCGCCGCGATCCTCAAGACCGAGAACTGGGGTCGGAAGAAATTGGCCTATGAGGTCAAGCGGGAGCGGAAGGGCACCTTCGTCTACCTCTATTTCAGGTCAGAGGGAGGCGTCATCAGCGAATTGGAGCGCTCGTACAGGCTGGAGGACTCGGTCATAAAGTTCATGACGGTGCGGCTCGATCAAGAAGCTCCCCAGAAACCGGAGGGCGAGCCAAAGGAGCCCGAGCGTGGCAGGGTTCAATAAGGTCATTCTGATCGGGAACCTGACCAAAAATCCCGAGCTGCGGTACACACCCAACGGCACCCCTGTAGCCAGCTTTGGAATGGCGGTCAACCGCCGGTTCAAGCAGGGCGATGATCTGAAGGAAGAGGTGTGCTACATCGACATCGTGGTGTTCGGCAAACAGGCGGAGCATTGCGGTCAGTATCTCAGCAAGGGCAATGGCGTGATCGTGGATGGACGGCTCCAACAGCGTCGGTGGGAGGCGGAGGACGGGCAAAAACGAAGTAAGCATGAGGTGGTGGCCCAGACCGTCACGTTTCTGCCCAAGAGACCGGAGGCGGGCGCAGAACCGAGTCAGCAGGATGAGACGGGTTATGAGCCTGAGGAACATTCCTAACAGTCGGGGAGGAGGAGCGTGGAGCGAGGACGATTATTCCAGCGACGTCGGCACTGCCGGTTTTGCCAAGAGAAAACGTCGATCGACTTCAAGGATGTTGGTCTGTTAAGGACCTTTCTCACGGAACGCGGCCGCATTATTCCACGCAGGATTTCCGGAAACTGCATGCGGCATCAGCGGGAGTTGACCATCGCCATCAAGCGAGCCAGAACGATTGCCATGCTAACCTACGCCGAGGAACGGTGAGGCGAGTGCTGATTAAGGACCGCAACGATCGGTTTGACTTCTCGCAGGGCACCGTGTATACACGACAGATATTCTGTGTCGGCGCGGAGGCCCCTATGGCCTTGCTCAGCCTGCACGTCAACGACATCCCAGAGGAGGGGCTCAGCCTAGCCTGTCAGGTCGAGGCGGAGGAACTGACGTTGAGCCCGACCGATGCCAAAGTCCGCGATGGGTTCTGGCTTGCGGCGGACATCGACCGCATTGGTACAGGCGTCACGGCGACCGGCGTCCTGGCCGGAATCTTTCTTCGGCAATGCGTCCGATGTCTGAAGGACTACGAGGATTCTGTCAGGTTGCCGTTTGCCGTTGAGTATTTGCGTCAAGAGGTGCCGGCGATGAGACGCGCCAAGCTATTTCCTGGGGAGTTGCGACATGAGCCGCAAGAGCCAGAGGAGCAGTTGAAGCAGGATGTGTACCTGTACGTCGGAGACCAGGTGGATCTCGCGACGATGCTACGGGAGCACGTCATCCTGGCTACCCCCATGCAGCCGCTCTGCGATGAGGCATGTCTGGGGCTGTGCCCGGACTGCGGGCAGGATCGTAACGAAGGACCCTGTCGTTGTTCGGAGGAATGCCGGTCCACACCGTTCTCGATCATGCGCGGGCGTGGGGACCACTCGAGCGGCGCCTCCAAGGCGTGAATCCGGAATGCTGTAGAGCACGTGAGGAACGACGATGCCGAATCCGAAACACAAACTTTCCAGAGCCCGCCGGGACAAGAGGCGGACGCACAAGAAAATCACGCCCCCGAGTTTTTCGGTCTGTCCGCAGTGTCATGAACCGAAACTTCCGCATTACACCTGCCTGAATTGCGGCACCTACAAAGGGACAGCGGTGATCGCAATCGAAG
>VBOJ01000065.1 GCA_005877775.1 Nitrospirota bacterium
GACCGCACCACTTGTCCAAGCCCCCGGCTGGACAGCGTCACGACCTGACGCCGAATCTCAGCCATTGAAGGGGTTTGGCTATCTTCGGCTGGGTCCTTGAGCCCCAAGTGATGCCATCGGATCTTGGGCTTCTCTCTCACGCGCTTGCCTCTGTCTGTCTTCTTGTTCCCACGCCAATTCATCACGGTCTTCATCATGTTCTCCTTCTGTCCGGGAATCCCTGTTCGATACGGGTGTGGCCGACGCTCCCACCTCTTCTGAGTCACATGCTGGGCATTGGGCCCTGCCAGATCAAATAGGGTGGCTTCTTCATTCCGTTCGCCGTGCCCGGATACAGACGTTGTGCATAGCTGTAGGCAATTTCCTGGGCTTGGAGGCAAGTTGAGGCATCACAATGATTCGATATCACCCGCAGGTCAACGTTCCCTTCCTCACCCGGGCTGGACACATAGAGTTCGCAGGTAAAATGGCCCTGGCGGGAATACTGGGTACTGACCAGCAACTGTGAGCCATCGGAAAATGTGGCAAGCGGATCCGCGTTCATCTTGCCCATGGGTGCTCCTCTCTGCTGTCGTCGTGTCCCAGAGTCGGGTACCTGATCGGACCGGTCTCTCCTGTCAGGTACCGTGAAAGATGGAGCTCACTCAGGGAGTCGCGCACATGACTGTCATCCCCATGTCAGGTCACCTTCCTACACGACATCCCGTCGATGGAAGTGACGACTGTAGGAGCAGCGAGTACTAGAGAACCGATCGCGCAGGAACTCCACTCACCGAGGCAAAAGCGCGAGAGGCAGGACAGTCACCGTGGCTCGTACAGTGCCGCATCGTACCATGTCGTGAGGCGCCATGTCAAATCGGGCCGTTTGAGGATTAGGGTCTGTTCTCTGCACTTTCGCGTCATTGCTTTGCGTGAACGATTCCCCTACAATTTTGCCTCCTCTGACCTGTTGCTGGCGGTAGGTCCCTGGATGCGCGCAGGCGCGTAAGCAAGGGGTTGGGCACTGGTGGTTGCCTGGGTGGGACAGAAGGTTCTGGACGCCTGCCACTATGTCTGGGCGCTGTGGGAGCTGGCCTCGCAGGCCTTGTGTGACTTGGTCCGGCCTGGTGAGCAGGGGCGGCGCGAAACGCTTCGTGTGATCACGCGGCAGATTCTGTTTACCGGCGTGGATGCCTTGCCGGTCACGACCGTCATCGCGCTCATGCTGGGGATCATCATCATTACCCAAGCCGGGACGCAGCTTCCCCGGTTGGGAGCAGGAGGATTGGTCGGGAGCATCATTGTGATCACGGTGATTCGCGAATTAGGCCCGTTGGTGACGGCCATCATCGTCGTCGGTCGGTCGGGAACGGCGATTGCCACGGAACTCGGCAACATGTCGGTTGGCCGCGAGGTGGTTGCCCTGCAATTGCTGGGAATTCCCGTGGCACGGTTCATCGTGATGCCACGGATGGTCGGCATGGTCGCAGCGATGATCTGCCTCACCCTGTATTTCGACGTGGTGGCGGTGTTGGGCGGGTTTCTCGTCGCCAAAGCCAAACTCACGATTCCCTTCGATGCGTTTCTGGAGGGCGTGACTCGTGCGTTGTCTCTCCCCGACGTGGCCTTGACCGCGTTGAAACCGATCCTGTTCGGCTCAGCGGTCGCGGCCGTCTGTTGCCACCATGGGCTCTCCGTCCGGTCTTCCTACACCGAGGTGCCCCAACAAACGACGAGGGCCATGATCAATTCGGTCACGCTCTGTCTCCTGCTGGACCTGCTTATTACGGTCCCGACCTATCTCTGATGAGTCGGGCGATCGAGCTCTCAGATGTCGTCGCTGGGTTGGAACCGGAAGGCCAGGCGACTCAACTTTCGCTGGCGATCGATCCAGGGGAGTTCGTCGTGTTGCTGGGCCCCAATCGTGCTGGCAAAAGCCTCATTCTGGAGGTCTGTGCGGGGCTGGTCACCCCGCAGCAAGGACGCGTGAGAGTCCTGGGGGAGGAGTGGGTGGAGCTTTCCGATCATGGAAGGATGAAGTTACGGACTCGCATCGGCACCGTCCTCCAACTCCCCGGACTCCTGAGCAACATGACGGTGTTCAACAACGCGGCGTTGCCTCTCCGATATCATCGCCCTACTCTGTCGGACCGGGATATTGATCGCGTGGTAACGGGTCACCTGACGGCGCTCGGCCTGGCTCAGTTGCGGGATCGGTTCCCAGCGCAGCTCAACCCGGGCGAAATCCGTTGCGCGGCCATCGCGCGCGCGATGGTGCTGGACCAGGAGCTGCTGCTGCTCGATGATCCGGTCGCGGGACTCGACGCCGGGACGGTCCAGCGTCTTGGTGAACATTTGGCGAACCGACGCCAGCGCGGTCCCTTCACGGTTCTGGCGACCCTGCGCAGCTACTCGCCGTTCTTGGAGCTCGCTGATCGCGTGGCGGTCGTGCGAGAAGGCCGGATCGAGGCCATCGCCCCCCGATCTGTGATCGCCCAGACCGGTAGCGCCGAGATGAGCGCGTATTTCAGATGAGACAGTCCCAGTCGCGAGGAAGCCATCACGCTTGAGAGAGGTAACCATGAAAACACATTACTCCCACAGCCTGTCGAGCAGTCGGATTGCGCAGATCGTCGGGTCGTTTGTCCTGATTCCGCTCATCGTCTTGGTTCTGGTTGGGCTGTTCATGGCAGAGGCGCAACATGTGTTTGAGGGGAAGTATCACTTGCGGACGAGCCTGAGCAAGTCCTATGGGTTGGAACCTGGCGCTCCCGTTCTTGTCTCGGGCATTCCCATCGGACGAGTGGAGCTGGTGGATCTGAACGACCGAGGCACCGTGGATGTGCTGCTGCAACTCCGTGCGCGGTACCACGAGCTGGTTCGCGGGGATTCGGAACTCGGCATCACCAAGAGCGGGGTGGTGGTTGGGCAGACGCAGGTGGCAATCGGCATGGGGAGCCAGAGCAAGCCAGTCCTTCCCGATGGGGCGGTCATCAAGGCGGTCGAGCCACAAGATATCGGAGAACTCGTCAACGAGGTGAAACCGGTCCTGGATGCCGTCAAACAAACCCTGCTCCGCACGGAGGAAATCACGAGGGACGTTCAAACCACGATTCAGACCGCCGGCCGTGCCTTGGCTCAGGTGGAGCAGGCCACCCGCGAGCTCCCCGCCATGATCGCCTCGGTGCAGCGCACGGTGACGTCGGTGGAGCAGACGGCGGCTGCATTACCGATGGTGACGGGCTCGATCAGCAAGAGCCTTGCGGTGGTAGATGGAATCGCGCGAGATGTCAAAGCCATGTCGGGGAAACTTCCTGCCGTCATCGATTCCGCCCAGAGCACAGTTCAGAGCGTGAAGACCCTTACCGAATCCGTGAACAGAGTGACGCAGGAACTGGCGCCATTGTTGGAGTCCGCGCAGACCACGATGAACGACGTCTCCACCATTATCCGTGGCGCCAAGCAGACCTTTCCGATCAGTCGATTTGTCCGAAATGCGGGGGACGCCCCGTCGAGCCGGCCGGGCCAAGGCATGGTTAGTATTCGCGGAGATCAATTGGATCGGTGAACGCACGGTTCTTCACAGCGGGTATGGTGCTCACATTGTGGGCTTGCGGAGCCCTGTCCTGTTCGAGCGGTCCTGATCGTGAGGTGCGGGGACTGCTGGCCAACCGGGTGACCGATCTGCATGAGCAGGGTCGGCGCTTTCTCAAGCATGGAGAGACAAGTCGAGCGAAGACCGTGTTTGAGAAAGCCCGCCGACTGGCTGCGAGTGTTGACGATCTCCCCGGTGTGATTCAGGCGCTGAATGGGTTGGGGAGAGTCGCGATCGAGGAAGGAGTGCCGACTCAGGCGGTGGCGTGGCATCGCCAAGCGCTCGAGATGGCTGAGAAGACCGGAGACTCCGCTGCCATTCTGCAAAGTGTCGGGCACTTAGGAGCCGCTCTTCATCAAGCCGGTCAATGGGACGAGGCGATGGGTCTGTACCAGCGTGGGCTTCAAGTCGCCAAGCAGGTTGCCGATCGGGAGACAGAGGCGGTGCTGCTCAACAACGTCGGGTTGCTGGAGCAGCAACATGGGAACGAGCTCGCAGCAGAACGATCGTTCCAGCAAGCGTTGGAAATCAACCGTGCAGTTGGAGCACGACAAGCGGAAGCTTCCAACCAGGTAAACCTCGGGCTCTTGTCAGAATCGAGGGGGCGGCTCGACGAAGCTCGGCGTTATGTCGAGCAAGGGCTGGCTCTAGACAAGCTCCTGGAAAATCAGTTGGGTGTCGCGGCGGATCTGTCAATCCTCTCGCGGATTGCCGAGAAACAAGGGCGAAAGGATGCAGCGCTCGAGTACGGCGAACGGGCCTATCGGGGGTACCAGGCTCTTGGAGGCAACGACCGCGCCATGGCCGAGCTGACGCGCGCCATCAGGCTTGCGAAGGAACTGGGAGTTCTGGAGAAAGCTCAGCGGCTGGGCGCGGAGTTGATGTCCGAGGAACGGCGTCTCGGTCCGCCGAAATAGGTCGACATCCTCCGATACCGGACTGTGGAGAGTCGTGCGGTCCAGACCCAGTTCGGTCGAATGGGTCGGACAGAAGCTGTGCAGAACCAACGCGAGGCGTTATTTAATGGCGACCGCCTTTACCTGCTTGAACGTGGTCAAGCCCTGCAGGACCTTCTCGAACCCGTCCTGAACCAAGGTGGTCATCCCTTCTTCTATCGCTAACTTGAGCATTTCCTCGGTCTTGGCTTTGGCCTGAATCAGGCGTTTCATCCGGTCCGTGCCGAGCAGCAGCTCGTGTATGGCGAGCCGACCCCTGAACCCGGTTCCGGTACAAGCATCGCATCCTTTCCCACGATACAGCTTGAAGGTCTTGTCGTATGAGATCCCGAGCTTTTTCCAGTGCTCCCCTCCATAGCCGGCGACCAACTCGTCGTACTCCTCCTGCGGCGGGTGATACTCCTGTTTACAATCCTTACAGATACGTTTGCACAGTCGTTGGGCGAGCACACCCAACATGGCATCCGCAAAGCTGAAGGAGTCACATCCCATATCCAGCAGGCGGGTAATCGTCTCGACCGAGTTGTTCGTGTGCAAGGTGCTGAAGACGAGGTGGCCGGTGAGGGAGGCTTCAATACCGATATCGGCGGTCTCCTTATCGCGCATCTCTCCGACCATGATCACGTCCGGATCGGCTCGCAGGAAGGATCTCATTGCCGCCGCAAAGGTCAGCCCGATCTTGGAATGGACTTGGACCTGGCGAAGTCCATACTGCGTGATCTCAACGGGATCCTCAGCCGTCCAGATCTTCCGCTCCGGTGTATTGATGTGGCCGAGGACTGAGTGGAGGGTGGTGGTTTTCCCTGATCCTGTGGGCCCCACACACAGGATGATGCCGTAGGGCTTGTCCGCGATCCTCCCGAGCTCCTTGAGGTTTCGCTCGGAGAACCCCATCTTGTCAAGCGGCAAGGGTTCGCTTGCCGCGAGAATACGCATGACGATGTCTTCGTTGTAGCCGGCTGTCGGGATGGTCGCCACGCGGAGCTCGATTTCTTTGTTCCCGCCGAGCTTGAACTTGATCTTGCCGTCTTGGGGTTTTCGGCGTTCGGCGATATCTAGACTGGCCATAATCTTGAGGCGGGAGACAATGGCCCGGCGATAGCTCTGGGGAATTTTCATGTACTCGGAGCAGGACCCGTCCACGCGGAGTCGAACGACGGTCTCCCGTTTGTCGCCGTAGGGCTCGATGTGGATATCGGACACGCCCATACGATAGGCGTCGGTGATGATCTTGTTGGCCAACCGGACGATCGCGCTGTCGTTCTCGTCAACGATGCCGGACGCCCCTAACTCTTCCTGCTGTTCCTGCTCCGCTTCGATGACCAACTCTCCGAGGATGTCGCTGATCGACCCTTGGGTGTCAGCTAAAGAGTCCTTGGTGTCGAAGGACTCTACTTGGCCGGTCGCTGCCATCAGGAATTGGGCAATATCCCGTCGCAGACCGACGGCGAACCGGATGCTGATACCGGGAAACGTCCGCTTAATATCCTGGCTCTTGTCCAGGTCGCCGGGGTCGTCAATCAGGATCTCGATCGTGCTCCGATCCCGCTTCAGAGGAAGCCAGTGGTTCTTTTTAAGATAGTCCACGTTGAGATTCTTGAGCAGCTCCGGGTCCACAATCGTCCGATCGGTGTACTGCATATAGGGACACTTGTAGAACTGGCTGAGGGACTTGCCGATGTCCGCCTTTTGCACCTTGTACCTGTCGATCAGGAGCGATTCGATATCCGTGATCCCTTTCCTGGCTTCTGCGATCGCGGCGTCAAGCTCCGCCTGGGAGATTTTGTTGTTCGCCACGAGGTAATCGAATTTCGTGGAGGTCTTGTTGACGGCAACTTTGCGGAGGTTATAGAAGGCGATACCCAGCGCCTTGGCGATCTCCGCGACGGCCTCTTCGTCTTTTCTGGTGAAGCGCCCGCCGCTCTTTTTATTGAGAAGCTGAAGGACGCCCATCAGATATTTATTATCCGCGACAATCGGATAGGTCAGCACCTGTTTCGTCTTGAATCCGGTTTTTTTGTCCCAGGAGCTGTCATGGAGCAGCGAGGGATTGATGCTGGTCAGCTCCGCCTGATTGTAGGCGTCGGCAATGTTGACGGGCCGGAGATACTTCGCGGAGAATCCCGCGAGGCTTTGCTCGGAGATGGGAATCCTGATGACTTCGATCTCATCGATGTGGGGGACTTTGGAAAAGATCTCTTTCTTCTCCGTATCCACCGCATAGAGGGTCAATTCTTCGGCGTCGAAAAGACTGAGGATTTCCTTGTGAAGGTCGAGAAGAATCTGATCGATATCACTGGCCGCGTGGATCTGGTTCGTGATCCGCTTGACCTGTTCCGCATACTGCACCTTCTGCTGCAATTCCTGCAGATTCTCAGGCGAAACTTTCGACTGCATGAGGGCTCCTCCATGAGGCGACTGGAGAGATTCCGCGGCATTCCCCGAGACGCGGCCTGCCATGGCACAACGCCGCCTGAGGGTGTTCTCCCTTTAAGGAACCCTTTTAGTGTAGCGGAATTGCCCTTTAACGCAAGCGGAAACACAAAAGTCTAGAAAGGACGCCACTTACTGCCACTACGACGCAAGGGCTCTGGCCGAGAACCCGTTCCGACGTTGAGGCTTAGCGTGCTCGAGAGCTGTCCAGAGGGAGTGTCTGGGCATGCTTCAGAACCTGGTCTGGTGCGAGACGCGTCACCGTTCCGTCTTTCCGAAGCTTGAATTCCACCGTGCCCTGGGCCAGCCCTTTGTCGCCGATGATCAGCTGATAGGGCGCCCCGATGAGGTCTGCATCGTTGAATTTCACGCCGGCTCGTTCATCGCGATCGTCCCACAGCACTTCGATTCCGGATTGGATCAGCGAGGTGTAGAGTGAGGAGGCAATGTCGGACACCTGGGCCGATTGGCTGAGCGCAAGCAGGTGGATGTGAACGGGAGCGATGGGTACCGGCCAGATGATGCCTTTCGCGTCGTAGTTCTGCTCGATGGCGGCAGCGGCGGTGCGCCCAACTCCGATGCCATAACAGCCCATCACGGCCACGCATTCTTTGCCCTCGGGATCCAAAAATGTCGCGCGCATCGCCTTGCTGTATTTGGTGCCGAGCATGAACACATGGCCCACCTCGATGCCGCGCGCCACCCGAAGGGTCCCGTCGCCTCGTGGCGAAGGATCGCCGGCGCTGGCGTTCCGAAGATCCGCCCATCGCTCGATCGTAACGTCTCGATCCCAGTTGGCATCGACATAGTGCGTATCGGCCTCGTTCCCGCCGACCACGAAGTTGCGGAGCGCTTTGACTTCGTGGTCGGCCACGAGGCGCACCCGTTTCAGGCCGATCGGGCCGGCGAATCCGATCGGGGCGCCGGTGAGAGTCATGACCGTCTCCTGGTCGGCCAACTGGAGGTCCGTCACGCCCAAGAGTGTTTTGACCTTAATGTCGTTGACCGCACGATCGCCGCGAACCAGCACGGCGACTGGTTCTTTGGGCGTGGTATAGAGCAGCGTCTTGACGAGGCGTTGCGGAGTGGTCTTCAGCATCGCCGTGACCTCCTCGACCGTACGGGCTCCTGGCGTCGGCAGCTTCCGGAGGGGTCGTGGGGCCTCGGTCGAGGTCTCCTTGGGTGGCAGCACCTCGGCCCGTTCCACGTTCGCCGCGTACGTGCCGTGCTCGGCATAAACGATCGTTTCTTCACCGGTCTCGGCCAGCACCATGAACTCGTGGGAGGAGGTGCCGCCGATCAGGCCGGTGTCCGCCTCCACAGGGCGAAAGGTGAGGCCGCATCTGGTAAAGATGCGCACATAGGCATCGTACATTTTCTGGTAACTGAGCCGGGCTCCTTCCTCGTCCTTGTCGAAACTGTACGCGTCCTTCATGATGAACTCGCGTCCCCGCATCAAGCCAAACCGGGGGCGGATTTCATCCCGGAATTTGGTCTGAATCTGGTAGCAGTTCAGAGGGAGCTGTCGGTATGAGCGGACTTCCCGGCGGATGAGGTCCGTGATGACCTCTTCATGCGTCGGTCCCAGGCAGAAGTCGCGCTCGTGGCGATCCTGGAAGCGAAGCAACTCCTTCCCGTAGAAATCCCAGCGGCCGGTCTCACGCCAGAGCTCGGCCGGCGAGGCGATCGGCATGAGGAGTTCCTGGGCGCCTGCTCGATCCATCTCTTCTCGGATGATGCGCTCAATCTTTCGGATGACGCGGAGCCCAAGGGGCAGGTAGGTATAGATACCGGCCGCGACCTTCCGGATCATCCCCGCTCTCAGCATCAGGCGGTGGCTGACGGTCTCGGCCTCGCCGGGATCCTCGCGGAGGGTGGGGATCAGGAGCTGTGACACGCGCATCGAGTAGTCCTAGAGTCTGCAGCGTCGGTGAGTCATTGCGTCATCGCGTGCAAGAGCCGTGACACGCAAAGACGCTCCACGCTCAGACGCGCTATCGCAAGATCAGCCGCTCGATGTCGTTCCAGAAGGCGAAGACCATGATGCCGACGAGCAGGAGCAGCCCCACCTGCTGCGCAATTTCGCGCTGACGCTCCCCGAGCGGCTTGCGCAAGATCGCTTCGATACCAAAGAACAGCAGATGCCCGCCGTCCAGGATGGGGATCGGAAGTAGGTTCAGCACCCCGAGGTTAATGCTCAGGATGGCAATCAGGAACACGACGCTGGAGGCGCCTTGGGACGCAGCTTCCCCTGAAATATTAGCGATGGTCAGGGGTCCGCCGATGTTCTTGCTGGAAATCTCTCCCACCACCATCTTATAAATGCCGACGACCGTCAGCTCCGCCCATCCCCAGGTTGCCTGGATGCCGTGGAACGGGGCCATGAGTGGGCTGGAGACCTTGACGATCGACCGGCCTGGTCCCGAGATACCGATTTTGCCCATCTCGACCGTCTTCCCGTTCAGGACCCCCTTCTCTGCGGCCGGCGTCACGGTGAGCGAGAGGCGCTGATCGCCCCTCATGACCTCGAATCGAAGCGGACGGTTCGGGTTTTCCTTGACCACTCCGGTCATCTGCGACCAAGTCCTGATGTCCCGTCCATCGATGCTGACCACCCGGTCGCCTTCATTAAACCCTGCGGCCATGGCGGGAGAGCCGTTCATGACGACGGTAATCACGGGAGCGGTCTCCTCGGTCCCGATGCGGTATGTCACCACCTCGGTCCCGCCATCCTGGAATGTGATCGGCTGGGGCGTGACGACGATTGTTTTGATTTGGCTATCGCGGCGCACGTCCAGAGTCAATGGCTGGCCGTGGCTTTTCTCGACGGCATCCAACAGTTCGCTCCTGGTGGAAATATCGCGCTCGTTGACCCTGAGAATTCGATCACCCACTTTGATCCCTGCCAGGTCGGCCGGCGAGCCCGGCAGCAAGGCCTCCACGTCAGGAGTCAGATCTCGAAACGTGGGCACGAAGAGCGGCGCCCCGGTTGCCAGCCATCCGGTGAAGATGAGGTAGGCCAGAAGAAAATTAAACCCTGGGCCCGCTGCCACGATGAAGGTCTTGCGAAGCAACGATTGGTGAGCGAACGACCGCCGCCTGTCTTCGGGCGTCAGAGCGTCCGCTTCCTCCTCACCGAACAATTTGACATAGCCGCCGAGGGGGACGGCCGATATCAGATATTCGGTCTCGCCGATCTGGCGGCCGGCCAGTTTCGGACCAAACCCCAGCGAAAACTTCAACACCTTGACGCCCACCCAGCGGGCTACCAGGAAATGGCCCAACTCGTGAAACGAAATCAACACTCCCAGGACGATCAGGAACCACCAGACCTTCTGCGTCAGGATCCAGATCATGTCCGGTGACCAGGCTGCTATCCAGGACACGAGTGACACCTCTTCCTAAGAGTTATTAGTCCTGAGTTCTCAGTTTCTAGTTGATCTGGAAAACTCAAGACTCAAAACTGAACCCTGCTCTACCGGGCGAGCGCATGAACGAGCGATCCGGCTTTCTCTCGCGCCCAACGATCAGCCTCAAGCGCGTCTTCCAGGGTCCTCACGTCACGGGCCGTGTGCGTCTCCATGGTGGTCTGGATCACCTCCGCGATATCGGAGAACCGGATGCCCTCCTGGAGGTACGCGGCCACCGCCACCTCATTGGCCGCGTTCATGGTGGCTGGCATCGTTCCTCCAATCCGCAGCGCTTCGTACCCGAAGCTGAGGCAAGGGAAGCGCTCGTGATCCGGCCGCTGAAACGTGAGTTTGCCGATGTCGGCCAAGTCCAGGGAAGGCAGCTCCAACGGCATTCTCTCAGGATACTGCAAGGCGTAGGAAATCGGCGTCCGCATGTCTGGGAGGCCAAGCTGGGCGATCACCGATCCGTCTCGATATTCTACCAGAGAATGCACGATGCTTTCCCGATGGATCAACACGTCGATCTGTCGCGAAGGAATATCGAAGAGCCATCGGGCCTCGACCACCTCAAGCCCCTTGTTCATGAGCGTCGCAGAGTCGATCGTAATCTTGGCGCCCATCTTCCAGTTTGGGTGTTTCAAGGCCTGTTCGGATTTCACATCCTGCATCTGCTCCTTGGACAGGTCCCACAGGGGCCCTCCCGACGCGGTCAGAATGAGACGACGGACGTCCTCTCGACGGTGGCCTTCCAGCGATTGGAAAATAGCACTGTGCTCGCTATCGACCGGAAAAATGCGCACGCCTCGTTTCCTGGCTTCCTCCTGCATCAACGGTCCGGCCATCACCATCGGTTCCTTGTTGGCCAGCGCCACGTTTTTCCCGGCTCGGATGGCCGCAAGAGTCGGAACCAGGCCGGCGCCCCCGACGATGGCTGAAATCACCAGGTCGGCCTCCGGCAACTGAGCGACTTGAGCGACCCCATCCACACCGGACAGGATTTCTACCGGAAACTTTCCGCATCGGGCGCGAAGCTTGACGGCTGCCAGCTCATCGGAGAGCGCCACCACAGCCGGCTTGAACTGGCGCAACTGCTCTTCGAGTTTGTCACCATTGGTGCCGGCGGTAAGGCCCACAACCTGGAATTGCGCAGAGAACTTGGTAACAATGTCCAGTGTGTTGGTCCCGATCGAACCAGTTGAGCCAAGAATGACGATCTTCTTCATAGCCTCTCCTGCCTTGACCCCTTACGCGTCACGTTTTGACCAGCGTCACGTAATAGTAGAACGCGGGGGCCGCGAACAACAAACTGTCCAGCCGGTCCAGCATGCCTCCGTGCGCGGGAATCACTGTGCCGGAATCCTTCACGCCGGCACTGCGTTTCAAGACCGATTCAGTGAGATCTCCCAACGCCCCTGCCAGCGTGAGCAGCAGGCCGATGGCCACGCAGTCGGTCACACTGAAGGACGGCAAAAACCACGCGCGAGCGACCAAAGCTGCGGCAACGGCCAGGATCAGCCCCCCGAGCACGCCCTCGACGGTCTTGTTGGGGCTGATGACGGGGGCCAGTTGCCGCCGGCCCAGGCCCCTGCCGGCATAATAGGCCCCTGTATCGCCAGCCCATGTGACCAGAAACAGAAAGAAAATCAGGAACTCTCCGCCCTCCAGGGCTCGGGTCAACAGCAGATGCCCCAACGTGATTCCAATGTAGAGCACCCCAAAGACCAGGACGGCTGAGTCCACAAGACTCCGGCCGAGCTCTCGCCGGGAGAACAGTGGGTAGGTCAGGACGGCGATGAGCATCAGCAACAAGACCATCCGTTCTGGGAGGAGCCCCGGCCACTGCATGCCCGTCAGCAACAGTCCTCCCGATACCAACCCGAGGGCCATGGCGATCGGGGCCCGCTCCTCGCGAAAGTGCAAGCGGTAGAACTCTACCAGCGCCAGCAGAGCCGCCGAGACCACCAGAGCGAAGAACACCGTCGCGGGAAAGTAGCGGACCAGGAGGTAGAAAAGGGGGGCAAAGACGAGGGCCGTATAGACCCGCCGGGCATTGAACTGCCTGCGCGCCACTGGCAGGTCCTGCAAGGTCTGATGGTCGTTTGTTCCGCACTCCACCTCTCCCCGCCTCACAGCCCGCTCTGTCGGTATGCGGGGCTCCGAACTCGACCAAACCGGCGCTCCCGCCTTTGATATTCCAACAGGGCAAGAAGCAGCTCGCGCCGGCGGAAGTCCGGCCAAAGCGTGGGGGTGAAGTACATCTCGGTGTAGGCCAGTTGCCAGAGAAGGAAGTTGCTGATCCGGAACTCGCCGCTGGTGCGGATCAGCAAATCCGGATCGGGCAGACCGCGCGTGGACAGGTAGCCGTCGAGAAGGTTCTCATCGATCGCCTCAGGCTGCATCCTCCCCTGCTTGCAATCCTGTCCCACGCGCCGGACCGCGTCCACGATCTCGGACCGACCACCGTAACTGAGCGCCACGGTCAAGACCAATTTGTCGAGGTGGGCGGTCTCTTTCTCGACCTTCCGTATCCAGTTCAGCGCCGATGAGGGGAGGGAATCCACACGTCCGATGGCCTGAAAGCGGATACCCTGTTCGATCAACGAATCCCGTTCGGACTGGAGATATTGCTCCAGCAGTCGCATGAGAGCATTGATCTCGGGGGCCGGCCGATTCCAGTTCTCTTGGGAGAAGGCGTAGATGGTCAGGGCACCGATGCCCAGTTCCCGACACAAGGTAATGATCTCACGGACCGATTTGATCCCTTCGGTATGCCCGGCGATGCGAGGAAGACCGCGGAGCTCTGC
>VBOJ01000227.1 GCA_005877775.1 Nitrospirota bacterium
TGAGATCTTTGGGTTTGATCGGGTCCACGAGTTGTTGGTAGGCAGCTAGGTTCGGCACCGGCTGGCGATTCACTTCGAGAATCAGGTCGCCCGGCAACAGACCGGCCGCCTCGGCCAGGCTGCCTTCCTCCACGTTATCAACGACCGCGCCTGTCATGGACGAGAGCCCAAGCTGGCGGGCGACGGCGGGAGTGACCTCGTCAACCAGCAGCCCTCCCAGCGGATGCCCGGTAGGCTCTACACTGTTCGTCGTGGAGGTACGGCGGACTCGCTCCCGTGGCGCCTCCTGAATGACAAGCTCCACCAGAGTCGGCTTGCCGTCGCGGATCATGTCCACTCGATGTTTGCTCCCAATGGCCGACGCGGCAACCAGATTTCTGAGGCGACCCCCGTCCACCACCTCCTTGCCGTCAAACCGCACGACTACGTCACCTCGCCGCAGGCCGGCCTTCTCGGCTGATCCCTTGGCTATCAGGTCGGTGATAATGGCTCCCTTCACATCCGGCAGCTTGAAGAGTTTCCCCAAGAGCGGCGTGACATCCTGAGTCGAGGCGCCGAGGAACCCGCGCACCACGCGGCCGGTTTTGAGCAGGCTTTGCATGGCCGCCCGTGCCATGTTGCTCGGGATGGAAAATCCCACGCCCACGCTGCCGCCTGTTGTGCTGGCGATGGCGGTATTGATCCCGATCAACTCGCCCCACACGTTCACGAGCGCCCCACCGGAATTTCCCGGATTGATCGGTGCATCGGTCTGAATAAAGTCCTCATAGTCGGCGACCCCCACGTCCGCACGCCCGACCGCGCTCACAATCCCGAAGGTGACGGTCTGGTTGAGTCCCAGTGGGTTCCCGATGGCCAGAACAAAGTCTCCTACTGACAGCGCGCTCGAGTCCCCCCACGGAACCACAGGCAGGCCATTGGCATCAATCTTGATCACCGCCACATCGGTTTTGGGGTCAGTGGCGACGACACGACCTTTGAACTGCCGTCGGTCCCCGAGCAGCACCAGGACATCCACCGCGTCGGCCACGACATGGTTGTTGGTGATGATGTACCCGTCGGCTGACACGATCACCCCGGATCCCTGTCCGTATTGCCGCCGCGGCGGCGGCTCTTGCAGAAGGCCGAAGGGGAGACCCTCGTCACTGAAGGCCAGGTCCCGCACGACAACCGTGGATGCGATGTTCACGACGGCCGGCAGGGTCTTCGCGGCGACCGCTCTGATCTGGGCCTGCAGACCGGTCGCAAACGGCTGGACGCTGTGGGTGGGTCTCTCCGGTGCTACGGTCGCTCCACTCGTGGCGCCACTGGCTGCTGCGTTCGCGATTCCAGGCACAACGACTCCCAGCAGCATGAGAAACAGCGCCACGGGAAGACTTTTGGTCCTCCAACCGAGGGCGGCCTGTGCAGCGATTCTGTTCATGGTGCAACCGATCGGATCTTGTTTACCGCTTCCCGTCAGCAGCCAGGATGCTGTGGATCACGATCTTGAGGTTCTCGGGATTGAGCGCGTCAGCCTCCAGCTTGATATGGCCGTCCACCAGCACGGTCGGCGTCGATTGCACCTTCACCCGCTCTCCCCACTTCTTGCCCTCCTCCAATGCTCGGACCGGCTTGCCGCTTGCCAGACCGGCTTCGAAGGCGGCGACGTCCAAGCCCACTTCTTTGATCAGCATCTCCCTGATCACTCGATCCAGGAGATGCGTCTTATCCTGGTGGATCGTACGAAACAGAACCCGCTTCATCTCGTTTCCTTTTCCCATCACCTTGGCCTGTTCGTACATTTCAAAGGCGGTCGGCAGCTGACCAGCAATGACGGGGAACCCGACCATCGTCACCTCCACCTTATTGCCAAACTCCTTTTCCAGAATCGGCAAGGCGGATTGTTCAAACATGTGACAATGAGGACAATAGAAGTCGGCGAATTCCGTCAATTTGACTTTGCCTGGGGTGTGGGTGGACGGTTCTTTCAATTCCTCGAATTTTCCTTTGAGCCCGGAAGAGGCGCCCATGGTCACTGGCGCAACGCCCACCAGTCCCATGACATAAACCGCGACCGCTCCCACCACCCACCGGACCCAACCAGCTCGATGCCTCATACCTTCAACTCCTTTCATAGAGATTCCGTGCTTCGACGACCGCACCAATTATAATCCATCCCAGAACTTGGCGCGATGCCTCTGTTATAATCAGCTCATGCGATCCGATCGAATGGCACCTCGTGCGTGGGTCATCGTTGCGGCTCTGCTACCGGGCTGCGCGCCCATGAGCGACATTCCTGCCTCGCTCCAGACTCAGGTGGATCACACGCTCACGTTCAGCCAGCTCAAGGAGTCCCCTCCCTCTTACAAGGGCCACCTTGTCCTGCTGGGTGGAGAGGTGCTGACCGCCAAGCGACTCAAGGAGGGCACCCGCATCGAGGTGCTGCAATTGCCCCTCGATGGGTACCAGACTCCAGATATGGACCGTACCACGTCCCAGGGACGGTTTCTGGCCTTTCAGAAAGATTTCCTCGACCCAGCCACAGTGCCCCCCGGCACGAGGGTGACCATTGTGGGCGAGGTGACGGGAGCTACGACTCTCGCGCTGGACGAAACGGACTACTCCTATCCCACGCTGGAGATCAAGAATCTGAGGGTTTGGCCCCAATCAGTGGGGTCGTCGGCTTGGCCGAGGCCCTACGTCGCTCCTTACTACTGGGGACCTTATTGGGGCAGGTATCCCTATTGGTGGTGAGGGGAAGACCAAGTACCTGCGTCGATCACTTACCTGCTTGACGGACAATCCGCTCGACCCGCTCATCCTTGCCGCCCAGCTCCAAGTACTTGCGGTACTGGACCAGCGCTTTAATGGGATCCTTCTTATGCAACTCGTAGAACAGGCCCAGGTTGTAATGAGCCTCCGCCATGTCGGGTTTTAAATTGATCGCGGCTTCATATTGGCGTTCGGCCTCGTCGAGCTTGCTGAGGCCTGTATAGACGAGCCCGAGATTCATGTGCGCTTCCGCATACTCCGGCTTGAGTCTCAGCACTTCCAAGAACTCCCGAGCGGCCTGCTCTTCCTTCTCTTCGCTCCGGTACACAAAGGCCAGGTTGTAATGTGCATCCACCAGGTCCGGTTTCGCCGCGATGGCCATACGGTAGGCCTCGGTCGCCTCGGGTAGTTTATTGTCCCGCTCCGCAATCCGCCCGAGCAGATACCAGCCGTCGGCGTGCGTCTGGTTCACCTTCACCAGCCGACTCAACATCTCGCGAGCTTCGTGACTATCTCCCTGGACGTCGAGAAGGTAGCCGAGGCTGTAGAGCGCCCCCTGATGATCCGGTTTGATGCTCAACAAGGCTCGGTACGCCTGAACAGCCTTGTCGGTAGCCCGGTTGCGCTCATAGAGTCTGGCCAAGACCAACTGCGCCTCCTCAGAGCGCGGAGCGAGTTCCAGGGCGCGCTTCAATGCCTGCTCAGCATCGGTCTGTTTCCCCTGCGCCTGGTAAATGACCCCCAGGTCGTAATGGGCCTGAGAGAAATTCGGGTTGATCTGGATCGCCTTCTTGATTGAGTCAATGGCTTCCGCCGGTTGCTTTTTGCCTTGGAAGTACACGAGGCCGAGCAGGTGGTGCGCCTCGGCGAGATTCGGTTGGGCTTCGAGCGCTTTTCTCAACGCCTGGGCCGCCCCGTCATAATTGCCTTCCCCAAACAGGACGACGGCCTGATGGTACTGCCGGTTGGCGGCATCAGACTTGGCACCATGGGCCGGCACCGCTTGCCAAAACGCCAGGCCAGCACACAGACCGACTATGATCAGCAGTCC
>VBOJ01000014.1 GCA_005877775.1 Nitrospirota bacterium
TGTTGCAATCCGGCAAAGAAGTGGTCGCGGAAGCCCAGCCGGTCATCAATAAGCAGGGGCTGGGATTCAAAGGGTTTCTCCCCGCCGTGTATGCTCGCAAGACGGGAGAAAAGTTCTATCAGAAAACCGGCATCAGGTTGAAGCTGACGGGAATCGACTACCGATTCCCTGGAAACAAGCCGGACGAGTTTGAGTCCGAGGTCCTGAAGATGTTTGCTGACCCTCGGCACCCCAAAGGGCAGGAATATGCTAAGTCCACCATGGTGAACGGAAAACCGGTCCTCCGCCTGATGTCGCCTGAATACGCAGCGGCGACTTGCCTCAAGTGCCATGGGGAGCCGAAGGGCGAACGGGATATTACGGGCGGAAGGAAGGAAGGCTGGAAAGAGGGCGACCTGGCCGGAGCTATCAGCCTAGTGCTTCCGATCCAATGACAACCAAGAGCTCAACATCGCAATTCGTCAGAACCTGATACTTTTTAGAGGAGGCGTGACCAATGAGCAAGATCGTCCTCGTCGATGATTCATATTCGGAGTTGCAGATGATGGAAGGGTATTTGAAATCCGCCAGTTACACCGTGGTGTCGTATCCCAATGCTGATAAGTTAGAGGACAAGTTGTTGGTCGAGAAACCAGATTGCATCATTCTGGACGTCGTCATGCCAGGCCGGAACGGTTTTCAGGCCTGTCGAGACATCAAGAACGACGAGCGTTTCAAGACCATTCCTATCGTACTCGTGACGTCAAAAGGCCAGGAGAGCGACAAATTCTGGGGACAGCAGCAGGGAGCCAGTGAGTATGTGGTCAAGCCCTTCAAACCGGAAGCCCTGCTCGCCGCCGTAAAGCGCGCCATGCGCTAACTCGATGCCTGACTCACACGACATCGTGATAGCTGAAGCTAAGGATCGTGCCGGAGCCTCTCTATTTCCGGTGATACCCTCTCCTGACCGGACGGAAGGTGCGACGGCGACACGCGTCTGCCTGATTAGCCTGTCGGGCGAGCTCTTTGCCATTGACTTGCGGCATATCCGGGAAGTGTTCGAGGTGGATTCAGTCACTCCCGTTCCGGGGATGCCGCGGGCCCTTGCCGGCGTGGTAAACCTCAGGGGGATGGTCGTTCCACTTCTCGATCTGCGTGCGATGTTGGGGCTCTCCGTCACCGGACCTGTCCCTAAGTTCGGTGTGGTCATACAACATGGGTCACACCAGATGGGCGTGTTGGTGGACGAGGTGCCAGAAATCCGAACCGTCTACACTGATGAATTTCTTGCTGCTCCAGCGACCGGAGCCATTGAGAAACCCTTCGTCTCTTCCATTTTACGGGTCGAAGACCGCATGAGCGGCGTCGTGGAGGTCCCGACGCTGTTGGCATACGTGCAATCTGAAAGGTAACACTGCACAACGAAGCGATGTTCGTCACAATCTGCTCGGTTTGGGCCGACGAAGCAGCTGCCCAGCTGGCGCACCGCGGTGTATGAAGGAGGAGAATCATGTTCACGTGGGAATTTGTAGCTTGGTTTAGAAATCTCAAGACATTGACCAAGCTGATGCTCGGCTTCTCGGCCGTGGGAGTCATCATGGTCGCAGTCAGTATCATCGGTCTATTGGGACTCCAACAGCTTCGAGAGGAGCTCCGAACCGTGTATGAAGGTTCAACGCTCTCCTTGGCCAACGTCGGCGCCAGTAGCAGCAGCTTGGGTCTGTACCATGATGCCGTCCTGAATGCCGGCCGGAACACGCGCAAGTCTGATTTCGAAGAGGCGCTTAGGCCGCTGGCCGATTTCAAGAAGGACATCCTGGGACCACTGGCGGCGTACGGCAGCACGCGGTTGCGTGTCTCTGCAAGCGGTCGTGACGAATCCAAAGATCTGCAGGCTCTGAATGACGCGCTCTCCTCCTATTTCGCCTCAACGGACGGGGCCATCAGCGCATTCCAGGACAGCTATTCGTCGGCCCTTACGGAAGAGCAGCGCCAGATGATGAGAGACCTTGGTATTCTGGCGATCTCCGTCGAGGTTTCCACGAAATACAGCTCGGCTTCGACCAAGATCCGTGAGCTGCTGACCACGATTCGGGAGGTTGCGAAAGACCGGAACGACCGTGGGCAGGCCGAGGCTTCGTTCAGAACGCGCGTCGTGACCATCGGCGCGTTGGTGGCGATCATCCTCGGAGGAACCATCGGGTACTTGTTGGCGAGGTTCTTCTCGCGAGGCGTCATTCACATCGCCAAGGTCGCCGAGCAAGCGGCCGCCGGCAACCTGCAAGCCCGAGCCTCAATGCAGAGCGAGGACGAGCTGGGTCATATGGCCACTGCGTTCAACCAAATGCTCGACCGAATTACAGCCCTCGTCCAAACGGAGGAAGAGCGAGACGTGATGCAGCGACGTCTCAAGGAGTTCCTGACCCTCGTCAGCGACGTAGGGAAGGGTGACCTGACGAAACGAGGAGAGGTGACGGCGGACATGTTCGGCAACCTGGCTGATGCGTTTAACCTGATGTTGGAGCGATTCGGCAAACTGATGCGGCAGACACGAGAAGCCGCCGAGCGTGTGAACCAGTCCGCTGCTTCGCTGCGAGAAAACTCCGGTCAAATGGCCGCGACAGCCAAACACCAGGCGGACGAATCTACGCGGACGCTGAGCTCGGTCGAAAGCCTGGCGGTCTCCATGCGCAAAGTAGCCGAAACGGCAGGGGCCTCCTCCGAGAGCGCCAAACAGGTGTTGACCGCAACGGAGCGAGGCCGTGCCGCCGTGCAGGAAACGGTGCAGGACATGCAAGGCATCCGCGCCACGGTGCAACGCATGTCAAAGCAGGTGAAGGGATTGGGTGATCGGTCCTTGGAAATTTCCCAGATCGTATCCACCATCCGAGAGATCGCCTCACAAACAAACCTGTTGGCGTTGAATGCCGCGATCGAGGCTGCCGGTGCAGGAGAAGCCGGGGCCAGGTTCGCGGTCGTCGCCGATCAGGTCAGGAAGCTGGCCGAAAGCTCGACCCAAGCCACGCGCGAAATCGCCGACCTAGTCAAGATGATCCAAACGGAAACCCAGGATGCGGTTGTCGCCATGGAACATGAGACCCAGGCCGTGGAAGCCGGATCCGCGTCGGCTCTTCGAACCGGCCAGGTGTTCGAAGAAATTTCTCAAATCGCCCAGCGGTCTGCGGGGCTCGCCCAGAGCATTGCGAACTCCGCCGCAGAACAGACGGCCTCGACGGATAAAGTAGGGCGGGCGCTGAAAGACTTCGCCGGCGGCGCCGTCGCAACGCAAAAAGCCACGGACACCACCCGCGCGACGGTCGAAGAGATGGCGAAGCTGGCCCAGGGCCTGAACGCGTCGGTCGCCCAGTTCAAGGTGGCGTAGCCGCGTCGATGCCTGCGGTCTCGTGTGGTGGATCACGAAAGGGGCGAGATGGACGCAGAATTTGACCGAGCGGCCCTGGTCAGTATCTTTGTCGCGGAGGCGACCGACGGCCTAACGAAATTGTGGACTGCGTTGCATCCGGCAGACGCGCCAATCCCCACTCAGCAGGCCATCCAACCCCACTATGTCATCGCCCACACGATCAAGGGGATCGCCGCAATGTACGACTTTATGGGAGTGGTGAGTCTTGCCGACGCCCTTGAACCCGTGCTCGAACAGGCGACAAGAGCCTCAACGACCGAGTGGCCAGACGTGGTGGCCATGCTGCGCGACACGGTGGGGACTTTGCGGGCGCAGATTGAAGCCATTGGACGCCGGGGGTCGGAAGACCAACCGGCGATTGAGGCGTGGAAGACCCAATACTCCCGCACGAACCCGGCATCTCCGACATGTGCTGCAGACAGTCCGCCGGACGAGTTTCTGTCCGCCAATTATCTGAACCCTGATCTAGATCCGGAAGTCATCTCCTACTTTGCGCCCGAGGCCCAGGAATATGTGGACACCATTGAGGCGTCCCTGCTCCGCTTGGAGAAGAATCCGCAAGACCCGAACACCATCCAGCAACTCTTCGGGACCGCTCACACCCTCAAAGGGGCGGCCTACACGGTCGGCTTCAAAGCCATCGGCGACCTCACCCATCACGTCGAAGACTACATGGGCGTGATCCGGGCCGGCCGCATGCAGGTGACGCCGGAGCTCATTGATGTGATCTTCCGGTCCATCGACGTGATTCGGCAGTTGATGCGGCGCGACGCACGCGCCCTGGGCAAGCTCGGACGAGAATTTTCCGCGGTGATGCAAGGGCTCAGAGGGATCACGCTGACTGCAGCCGTCCCGGTGCATCCCGCGTCGGCGCCGGTCACGCCTCCGATGGAGTCGCTTGAAGACAGCTATCTGTATCCGGACTTGGATCCCGAGGTCTTCTCCTACTTTGCGCCCGAGGCCCAGGAATATGTGGACACCATTGAGGCGTCCCTGCTCCGCTTGGAGAAGAATCCGCAAGACCCGAACACCATCCAGCAGCTCTTCCGGACCGCTCACACCCTCAAAGGGGCGGCCTACACGGTCGGCTTCAAAGCCATCGGCGACCTCACCCATCACGTCGAAGACTACATGGGCGTGATCCGGGCCGGCCATATACAAATGATGCCGGGGATGATGGATCTCTTCCTCCGCGCCGTTGATGTGGTCCGGCAGTTGATGCGGCGAGACCGGAGCACTCTGGACAAGATCCGCCACGAGTTTTCAGTCGTGAGGCAAGCGCTCCGGGAGATGAGCGGGACTCTGATGAGTACGGTGAGTGCCGCGCCTGAGAAAAAGGCGGCCATCGCGCCGATCCGGATCGAACCAGCCGATCATCAGATGGTCGAGCCGCAGCAAGCCTCCGCCTCCCAGAGTGCGGAGGAGGAAGCGGGCCGGCGTCAAGAGGCTGACCGACAGCAGGGCACCGAGCCAAGACCAGTGGGAGAGGGAGCGGTCATTCGAGTCAGTCGAGACCGCCTGGAGCGGCTGCTCAACTTGGTCGGAGAGTTGGTGATCGGCCGTGGTCGGTTGGAGCAACGGCTGATGGTGCTGGAGCAGCTATCGCACCAAGTGCAGGTCTATAAGAACCGGCTGCAAGAATCAGTCAGAACCTTTGAAGAACAACATGCCTTCACCCTCCCGCCCGCCTCGCCGAATATGGGCGAGGCCAGCGGTCCCGGGTTCTCCGGTCTGACCGATTTCAGCAGCCTGGAGTTCGACAAATACGACGACTTCAATGTGTTTGCCCGACGGACTGCCGAAGTCTCGTCCGACATCAACGAAGCCATGTTGCAACTGAGCAACTCGATCAAGAGAGCTCGTGAAGACATGGATCAGGTCCAACGGCTCACTCTGGGCATGCGAGACGAGATTGCCCGCGCGCGCATGGTCCCGATTGGGACGCCGTTTACCCGCTTCCGCCGGGCCGTTCGTGAGATGGCGCGGACGACTGGAAAGGATGTTACCCTGATCACATCAGGCGAACAGACTGAAGTCGATACCGGTGTCGTGGAACGGTTGGTTGACCCCCTCATCCATCTCGTCCGCAACGCTGTGTATCATGGCATTGAGCCCTCAGCCGTGCGCGTCGCCCAGGGCAAGCCTCCGGTCGGCTCTGTCTATATCCACGCCGCTCATCGGGGGAACGCGGTAGTGATTGAAGTCGAGGATGACGGGAGAGGTCTCGACCTCGAGAAGATCAAGGCCAAGGCTATCCAGCTGGGGCTTCTTCGCCAGCCGGCGGCGTCCACCTTGTCCGATTCGGAGGCGGCCAAACTCATCTTCCTGCCGGGGATCTCGACAGCCGAGCAGATTGGAGACCAAGCCGGACGTGGCATGGGCATGGATGTGGTCAAACGCGTCATCGAGGGTATGAATGGACAGATTGACATCGAAAGCGTCCGTGGAGTCGGCACGAACTTCACGCTGACCCTCCCGGTCACGCTCTTGATCTCAATGGCGCTGCTGGTTCGTGTTGGAAACGAACGGTATGCGTTTCCCCTTCCCAGCACGCGTGAGGTGGTCTTGCCCCCGCCCGGCGCTCTCCAGGATCTGGGGGGACGCTCGGTTCTACAAATCGGGGAGGAGGCGATCGAGGTTCGCTCACTGGCCCACCTGTTGGAGATTGAGGCATCAGTGCCCTCAGGCCCCACCCCTGTCGTCATCGTTCGCGCCTCGAGTGGCACCCTCGGGCTTGCCGTGGATGAGCTACTTGGCCGGCAAGAAATCGTAATCAAATCCCTCGGGTCCTTGAAACCCTTTCAGAAGTCGTTCTTTGCCGGCGCGACCATTGATCCAGAGGGCCGGGTGGTGTTGGTGATTGACGTCGGACGCTTACTCGCTGGGAGGCTGAGTCAGGGAGCCCTGGCCACGGAACGTACGCCCTTGCTAACCGCGGAACCTCATGCCCCGACGGACAACAGCGGGCTCGAGATCGCGGACCATATCACTCGCATTCTGCTGATTGATGACTCACTGAGCGTTCGGAAGTTTGTGGGCCGTATGTTGGAAGGGGGCGGCTACGCGGTCGATACGGCGGTGGATGGGGAGGACGGACTCCTGAAAGCTTCAGCCGTTTCCTACCAGTTGATCATTACCGATTTGGAAATGCCGAAAGTGAACGGCTATGAGGTGATCCAGGCGCTGCGGAATCGGCCGCAAACTCAAGCCACGCCGATTCTCGTCATGACCACACGGACCGCCGACAAACACCGGCAAATGGCGCTCAGTCTAGGCGCCACCGGCTATATTGCCAAGCCCGTGAATGAGCGCGCCCTGATCCAGGAAATCGGGCGGTGGATCGGCCAGGCAACGAGCGCAAGATCCTAACTCCCTTTCGCGGTTTTCACGAAGGGTGGCCAGTCGGTCGAGGCCAATGCCGTGGTCGCGTTCGGTCTGTATTGATGGAGATGACCCGAGATGAGCCCTCTTGGCAGGACAGAGACAAGGGTCCGCGCGTCCAGTACGACGCGCTTCTTGGTCGTGATGTGCGCGGAGACGTGCTTTGCGCTTCCTGCGGATATCGTCCGCGGTCTCATGACTTTTGAAGAAGCGGGCCCCGCAGAAGCCGTGACCATGCTGGAAGTGACCTATCCCTTGAGAGACCTGGCTGCCCACTTCGGCTTGCCGCCGGTCTCGTCTGCACCAGAATCGCGAATCATCCTGTGCACCATGGGCAATTTTCACAAAGGGTTTCGTGTCAGCCAGATGCTGGGGCTCGCCGATGTGGACAACGAGCGGATTCGCCCCCTTCCGCCACATTTCGGTGGTCCCGAGCGCAAGTGGTTCGGCGGACTTTTCTTGTTTCAAGAGACAGTGGCGTTGATGGTACACCCCGGCTGGCTATTCGGTGAAGAGAGGGGCCCTGCTCAACGGCCCCGATTGACCGCAACCCCAGTGACGGCCCTCGCATCGGGTCACGCTGCTGTGGTGGGGAACGGAACGCCCTCTCATCCACCAGTCGAAATCGTGAAATTGGAGGAAGCCCCCGATGCTGAGGACACGCCGTGGGCTCAATTCTAAGACTACGAGCACCTGCACGCTGATGGTGTTTTCAGTAGGCGGGCAGCGTATTGCCGCGAGGACTGAGGAAGTGGGTGGCGTCTGGCCCTGGACCCACACGATGCCGGTTCCAAGCGGGACGGCATTCGTGAACGCGCTCTTGCGACGTGGCGAGGACGTCTTACCGGTGTTCGATCTCGCGGCTAGATTGAATGTCCAGGTCAGAGGCGCCACTCCCTTGTGTCTGATCGCCAAACGCAAGGACGGCGATATGGCCATCCGTATCGACGAGGAGATCCCGACGCTGCACGTCGTTGAACAGGCTGCGATCCACCGAACCACCGGCACACACGCTGAAGCAGTGGATACCTGTCTGATCGGGACAGATGAGGTACCGATCTATTCATTTCGAGGGTAGGAGAGGCGCCCATCCCCCCACCGAGCGGATACTTGACGGTGAAGGAGGGAGGGAAAGCTCATGCCGAAGATTCTAGTGGCGGACGATAGCATCACGGTCAGAAAGGTGGCGGAGCGCCTTCTGACTGAAGCCGGATTGGATGTCGCACTGGCAGCAAGCGCTGATGAAGCCATCGCCCTGCTCGCCAATGAGCGCCCTGACCTCATTGTGTCGGACGTCATCATGCCGGACAAAAGCGGCTACGAGGTCTGCTCCTTCGTCCGTGCCCAAGAGTCCTTGTCAAACACGCCGGTTCTTTTGATCTCTGGCATCGTGAATGAGGAGGTCACTCGGCAGGCGGAGTCCTGCCGCGCCGATGGCGTCCTCAAGAAGCCGTTTCAAGGCTCCTCGCTCAAAGACATGGTCCTCCAGCTCCTTGCCAAACGGGAGCAACGGGCAGTTCCCAAGCCAGCGGCGGCATCAACCGGCTCTCCTGCCGCACCGGCGCCTGAGGGCGCGAAGGCCTTTCGCGTCACGGAGGAGCAGTTACAAGTGTTCCGTCAGGCCGTCTCCCGCATGACAGAATTAGAAGAGCTGTTGGCGGCCGAACGCGAGAAGTCCGCTCAACTGGCCCAACGATGCACAAAGACAGAGGAGCAGTTCCAAGCTTCCCGGCAGGCTGTCTCCCGTATGACAGAATTAGAAGAGCTGCTGACAGCCGAACGAAAGCGGTCCGCTGAACTGGCCCAACGATGTACAGACTTGGAGCACCTGGCCGCCCGGGTGAAAGAAGCCGAAGCGGCGCTCGATTGCGAGCGAGAATCCTCGGCCCAATTGGTCGACTGGCTGGCGGAATGGGAGAGGCGCCGATCCACGCACCGAACGAATACTTGACGGTGAAGGAGGGAGGGAAAGCTCATGCCGAAGATTCTAGTGGCGGACGATAGCATCGCGGTCAGAAAGGTGGCGGAGCGCCTTCTGACTGAAGCCGGATTGGATGTCGCACTGGCAGCGGGCGCTGATGAAGCCATCGCCCTGCTCGCCAATGAGCGCCCTGACCTCATTGTGTCGGACGTCATCATGCCGGACAAAAGCGGCTACGAGGTCTGCTCCTTCGTCCGTGCCCAAGAGTCCTTGTCAAACACGCCGGTTCTTTTGCTCTCCAACATCGTGAATGAGGAGGTCACTCGGCAGGCAGAGTTCTGCCGCGCCGATGGCGTCCTCAAGAAGCCGTTTCAAGGCTCCTCGCTCAAAGACATGGTCCTCCAGCTCCTTGCCAAACGGGAGCAACGGGCAGCTCCCAAGCCAGCGGCGGCATCAACCGGCTCTCCTGCCGCACCGGCGCCTGAGGGTGCGAAGGCCTTTCGCGTCACGGAGGAGCAGTTACAAGTGTTCCGTCAGGCCGTCTCCCGCATGACAGAATTAGAAGAGCTGTTGGCGGCCGAACGCGAGAAGTCCGCTCAACTGGCCCAACGATGCACAAAGACAGAGGAGCAGTTCCAAGCTTCCCGGCAGGCTGTCTCCCGTATGACAGAATTAGAAGAGCTGTTGACGGCCGAACGCGAGAAGTCCGCTCAACTGGCCCAACGATGCACAAAGACAGAGGAGCAGTTCCAAGCTTCCCGGCAGGCTGTCTCCCGTATGACAGAATTAGAAGAGCTGCTGACAGCCGAACGAAAGCGGTCCGCTGAACTGGCCCAACGATGTACAGACTTGGAGCACCTGGCCGCCCGCGTGAAAGAAGCCGAAGCGGCGCTCGATTGCGAGCGAGAATCTTCGGCCCAATTGGTCGAATGGTTGACGGAAAGGGAGAAGGCAGCAGCGCGGACGAATGCGCGGGTGGAAGAGTTATCCCGCAAGCTGGCTGAGATCGCGCGTCTCTCCAGCTAGCCGGCAACAGTCACAGGCTGAATCCTCGTGAGCGACCATCGCGGTGCGGCCAGCCGACGATGGGGAGAAGGGCCACGTGAGCGCACCCCTATGGCAGACGACTTACAGGACGATCAATTTCAGAAGGAGGTCCTTGAGCTGTTCGCTCTGGAGGCGCACGAATGGCTCGGCCAAATCAAGGCCGCACTCCGGGAATTGGAGAGCAATTCTGATTCAGGAGTCAGGCCGAAGCTCTTGGACATCGTTCACCGCGGGATCACGAACTTGGGGGGTTCGGCGGCGACGGTCGATCTGTCGGCCATCCAGCAGTTGACCTTCGGCTTACTGCCGCTCTTGGACGCGCTCCGAAGTCAACGAGTCCCGGGACCCGCAGAGCAATTTACCGCGCTCCGTAACGGTCTCGAGCGCATTAAGGGAGCGGTCCAGCAAGTTACGGAACCAACTCAGACTGCAGCCGGGCAGTCGACGAAGACCACGGGGGAACTCACCAAGCCACCCTCGCCACCCTCTTCAAAACCGAGTGCCTCCCCACCTGTTTCTCCCCAACCAGCGACAATTCTCACGGCGCTGCGGGAACTGCAACAGGTTCGTACGCAATCCTTGGAGCCGACCCGAAACCTGGTAGAGCTGGTCATTCGTCGGACAGAAGGCAACTCCGCACAGGGTTGCGATTCGATCGAAGGCCCGACGGTTCAGCGCATTCTGCGAGAACTGGATGGGCTGGATGAACAGTTCCTCAGTGAAGTGCAGCGCCTGATGCCAATAATTTCCAACGTCGTGTTGGATCTGAAGACAGGGGGTTCCAGCGCATCCAAGCGGAACGAGAATCTAGAGCCTCTTCTCCGCCAAATCCAGTCCCTCCACGAAGCCGCCCGTACGGTGAATGCAACAGCGATCATGCGGGTTCTCCACGGGCTCCACAGCTTCCTGACAGTTGTCGCTCACCGGGGAGTCTCGCTGGTGCTGCAGCGGCTCGACGCCGTGACCTCCCGTCTGGGCGCCGTCGTTCCCATGGCGCAGCAGTGGGTCGAAGTCGGGCGAGTTGAGCGAGCGGCTATTGGCAAGGTCCTGCCTCCCTGATGACGGAATGGCAATCGGCACCGAACAGGGCGATACCCTGTATAGATCCACTGGCGACAGTGATGCTTTGGATTGACATATCAACAGGTTAGGGATAGCTTAGTACCAAATGATCGTGCAACCTGCACTCTGTAAAGGCGGACCGCACGTGGAATACCAAGACCATTGGGGATTGCAAGCACCCCCGTTCGAGAACGTGCCAGACCCGGCGTACTATTTTCCATCCGCCAAGCACGAAGAAGCTCGACACCGACTCCTCTATGCCGTCCATGCGCGGAAAGGAGTCCTGTTGCTCACAGGAGAAATCGGCTGCGGGAAAACGCTGTTGAGCCGTGCCATCATCCTGAACCTCCCTCGATCAACGTACGATATCGCCTTAGTCGCGAATCCTGCGCTCCCGGCCATGGATTTCCTCACCGAGGTGCTCTATCAACTCGGGATCGAGGCGACCGGCACGAAAGTGGAGTTGCTTCATCGCTTGAACGACCGCTTACTGGCCAATCAGCGGCAGGGGCTGGAGACGGTCCTCGTGGTGGATGAGGCCCAGTCCATCGAGGACGATCGGATTTTTGAAGACCTGCGTTTGCTGCTCAATTTTCAACTCAATAACCGCTTTTTACTGACGGTCGTGCTGATGGGCCAGCCGGAATTGAAGGCCCGCGTCGAAGCCATTCCGCAGCTCGCCCAGCGTATCGCCATTCGGTATCATCTGGCCCCTTTCAGCGCGGATGAAACATGGCACTACATCCGTTTCCGACTGAAAGTCTCCGGGAGCGATCGCGAGATTTTCACAAAGGACGCAGTCTCTCAGATCTTCCAACAGAGCAGCGGGATCTCCCGATTGATCAACAGCCTGTGCGATCTGTGCCTGCTGCTGGGGTATCAGGAAAAGATGGACCAGATTGACCTTCCGATCGTCGAGCGTGCCGGCAACATGCTGAGACATGTGAAGGCCCCGATAGCCCATAGGACTGAGAAACAGAGCGAGCCTGCTTCCATGCCCGGCCTGACCAAACCCCAGGCCACAGTCTCATTCCCGGCATCAGGCCCAAACGGGGCCCACGCACAGCCAAGGCCAGCGCTCCAGGCTGGTCCTGACTGGTATCGCATGGCCGAGGAGGAATTGTCCCGCCTGGCAGAGACCGTGCGACACCACGCGGTCATCCAGCTGGAATCTCTTACCAAGATCGCTGCTGGGATAGTCCAGTCGCTGCAAAGCAGCGATCGGCTTGTGGTCCAGGCCCTCTCCGGGGCAAACGGTTCGCCGCTCATCACCAATCTGGTCAATGTTTCCATCCTGTCCACCAAGCTTGGGATGGGACTGGAGTTTCAGCGGGAGGAGTTGGAGCGACTGGCCCTGGCCGGCTTGGTCCACGATATCGGGATCTTTGCAGTTCCCGAGTCGTTGGTCTTGAAGCCGCAGCGGCTGACCCACAGCGAGCGCGAGATTATCGAGCAACATCCGGAGGTCGGCTTTCAAGTGCTCAGCACGCTCGGGAGTTCCTATTCCTGGCTCGCGCAGGTCGTGCGGCAGGCACATGAGCGCTGGAAGGGGCAGGGGTATCCCAACAAGCTGAAGGGGTCACAGATCCACGACTATGCACAGATCATCGGGATTGTGGATATCTTTGATGCGCTGATCAGCCCGAGACCCTACCGTCGCCGGATTCTGCCACACGAAGCGGTGCGGGAACTGCTGATGGCGGAGCAGTCCTCGTTTTCCCGCGAGCTGATCAGGGCGCTGGTGGAACAGCTCTCGGTCTATCCCTTGGGCACCACGGTCCGGCTCAACACGGGGGAGGTGGGCGTCGTCACTCAGCTCAATTCCGGGTACCCTTTGCGGCCGATTGTCCAAGTCAACCAGATAGCAAACCACAGCATGCCGAATGGGCCAAAGCTGGCGGATCTCAGCAAGACTCCGCTGGTGTACATCGTTGAAACGCTAGAGCCACCCACGATTGCGAATTTAGCGTCCGCGCTGCAGCCACCTTTACCTGCGACATCCTCCCCCAAAGGCGTCGCCTCGTCGGAGCAATTCGCAGCCCTGCTGGAAAACCTGGATGCCATTGCTGGTGCCGTCGAGCAGGTGGTGGAGACACCGACGGATGCGACCAGTGAACCAGAGCGGGCAGAACGAATCGACGAATTCCAGCCCAAACCGGTCGTCATTGCTCGCTCTGACGATCCGTTTCAGAAAGAAGTCCTAAAACTGTTTGCGCTCGAGGCCCAAGAATGGCTCCGCCAAATTAGGGGCGCGCTTCGAGAGTTGGAGGGAACGCCTGACCAGCGAGACAAACCCAAACTCTTCGATATGATCCTGCGTGGGGTAACCAATCTGGGAGGTTCAGCGGTTACGGTCGAGTTGCACGCCATCCAGCAGTTGGCCTTTGGCTTACTCCCGCTTCTGCAGGCCCTCCGAAGCCAAGGAACTCTCGCGTCGGCAGAGCAATGTACTGCGTTGCGTGACGGTCTCGAACGGGTTACCGCGGCGGTTCAGCAAGTCGTGGAACCGACTCCGGCGACATCATCCGGAGAGCCGACACGGATCACGGCGGGCATTGCTGAGGCCGTCCCTTCAGCAGTTCCCACCGCCCCAGGAGCACCGATGCCGCCACCATTGTCAGAGCCGGTCGTCACACCACCTTCTCCTGGTCCATCCGGGATGATTCTGGAGGCGCTGCGGGAATTGCAACAGGCTCGTGCACGCTCCTTGGAGCCAACCAGGAACGAGGTGGAGGTCATCATCCAGCGGGCACAGGGAGACCCAGCCCACCGCAGCTCGCCAGTCGACGGCCCAGCGGTGCGGCGTATCCTACAAGAACTGGATAGGCTGGACGAACAGTTTCTAGTTGAGGTCCAACGCCAGGTGCCAATGATCACCATGGCCGTCTCTGCTCTCAAGTCGGGAACCGGGAGCGCCTTGGTGTCGAATGAGAGTCTAGAGCCCATTCTCCGGGAAGTGCACCGTCTGCACGAAGCGGCCACTGCAGTGAACGCCACCGCGATCATGCTACTCTTGCATGGTCTGCACACCTTCCTCACAGTCGTCGCTCACCGACGGGTCTCGTTGGTGCTACAACGGCTGGAAGCCGTGGAATCTCGCCTCGGCGCCATCATTCCTATGGCTCAACAGTGGGTTGACGTCGGCCGGATTGAGCGGACGGCGATTGGGAAAATCCTTCCGCAATCCTGAGAGGCATCCCTCGTCCCACACCTCGACGTGAACTGAGCCTCGGCTCTGTCCTGGTTTCCGGTCCTGCCTCTGCCTTCTTGAGCCTCCAGTAGGGAGTAGTGTGATCCATACAAGACACATAAGCTTCTAAAAAGTTGACGCTTTTGCAGCCCAAAACTTAGGCAAGTTGCTGCAGAGGGCCGGCCGTCTGACCATTGAGCATTGATTCACAACATTACTCACAGCCCATCCACAAATTTTGTGGACAGAGAGTAAGGAATCCATCAAAGAGAACGCGATCAGTCCCCGATGGAACGTGGAGATCGTCTTGCGAACCAGCTCGAACGGCTGAGCCAAGCCACTCTGCAACTGCGAGGCACTCCGTGGTAGCGCCAGGCTGTTGGAATATCGAGACGCCGACGCAGAACGCTGAACGCGCGCGCGCGCTGCTGTCCACGAGGTTCGAACAGGGCCTCTGGCTGGGGGCGTCTGCGATAAACGAGCCCGGTTCGCGTTCAGCTTGCTACGTGATGGCGATCCACTGATCGCTCACAGCACCTCGCAGATTCACATCACCGAAACAGGTTGGTATAATGCGAGCCACAACCAGCCAGCATCAAACAGGCTGGTGCGAGCATCGGTGATGCAGGGATCACCCCCACCCCTTGGGGTCGAAGCAGTGCCAAATCATTGACGTCGTCATGTGGACTGTTTCCCATGCTGTCATCTGATAGCATGGGGAACGGGAGGCCATCGGCAGGCAGGAGCTAGCTCAGGTCCTTGCGTCTCACCCCGGTCCGCTCCGACATCCGCACGTGCCCAAGATCATCACAGCGAAACGGCTGGAGGGTGAAACAGAAAGGGCGCGGACCTATGTCAAAACCTACATTCTGTTCCCGTCTGGACTGTTAGGCCTGATCTTCATCGTGGCCGGCACATTCTCGATGGCCTACCAGTTCATGGCACAGCCCTATAGTTGGCGTACCTTCCTTGAAAGTACAGGACTGCTGCTCTGCGGTGTGCTCCTCGGGTGGGCGCAAACACGCTATCATCAATACCTCCTCAGAGAACACCCGGAACATTTTGCAGAGCGAATGAGGACCTTTTCACGGATCGGACATTCGCGATCCAAGAAAGAGTCAGCGACAGCCCCCCTTGACCATCGGTGGCGACGTCTCGTGCCGCTCAGCTACCTTGTTGGAATTGGGATCTTGCTGGGGGTCTCGGCCCTGAGCTCGGCGGCCGGTCACGTCTACGCCGTCACCGCGTTCTTGCTGCCGTGGGCAGGATTTTTTTGGGCGAAGCTGTTCTTTTGGCGAGGCATCTTGACTGGATCAGGCGCAGGCAAGAAATAGGAATGGTTCAGCCACGCCGCTTACTCGGTCGCTTCGTTCGACCCGCCCTCCGGGCCGGGGATTCCAGTGCGCGGACCCGTTGGTCCAGATCACGCACCTGCTGCCGAAGCTCGGGCAAATGTCGAATGAGGCTATAGGCTCTCAGCGCGACCTCATGCGGAATCGCCGGACTTCCAGCCACGATCTGGCCAGCTTCCAGACTGCTGCTGACCCCCGAACGTGCTGCGATCATGACCCGATCTCCGACCTGAATGTGATCCGCGATCCCAGTCTGCCCTCCCACCATGACTGAGCGACCCAACGTCGTACTACCCGCGATCCCGACCTGGGCCACGAGAATGGCGTCTTCCCCGACGGACACGTTGTGAGCAATCTGCACCAGGTTATCGACCTTGGTCCCGCGTTTGATCACCGTCCGACCGAAAGTGGCCCGGTCCACGGTCACGTTCGCACCCAGTTCCACATCGTCTTCAATGACGACGATGCCGAGTTGAGGAACCTTTTGGTGGCGACCCTCATGCTGGACATAGCCAAACCCATCGCTTCCGATCACGGTCCCGCTGTGAATCTTCACACGGCATCCGATCACGCACCGGTCCATGACGGTGACGTTGGGGTAGAGCACGGTATCGTCTCCCACCACAGCCTCATCCCCTATGAACACTCCGGGAAAGAGCGTAACACGGGCTCCGAGGCGGACCCGATCACCCAGGGTCACGAACGGCCCGATGGATGTCTCCGGTCCAATATTGACGCCAGTTCCCTGAACGACCTGTTCGGCGATCCCACGCCGAGGAAGGGGTATGGCAAAGAACCGCTCTACCAGGCAGGCGAAGGCATAGGCGGGATTCGGCACGACGATTTGGGGGCGACTCAACGCCCGGATCTGTCTGCCGACTACGAATGCAGCGGCCTTGGACTTCAGGGCGATTGGGATGAACCGTTCAGCGGCCACAAACACCAGATCTCCCGGTCCGGCCTCTTCCAGGCTCGAGACACCGGAGATCACCGTGTCGGAACGCCCGACGAGTTCCCCCCCAATGGTTCGTTGGAGTTCAACGAGTTGGAGAGCCCCTGAGGCACCATCAGGCATGTCCGCGTCGTCCCTTCGATTTGACGTTTTTGGCGAGACGAGTGACGCTTCGCTTGGGGGCTGGTTGGGGAGAAGACGGTTGGAGTTTTCCTTCGATATAGGTGACCAAGTCTCCTACAGTCACCAGTTTCTGCAAGTCCGCATCCGGGATCGACAGATCGAACTCCTCCTCAACCCTGAACATCAACTCGATCGCATCCAACGAGTTCAGGCCAAGGTCCCCACGCAGGGAATGATTCAGCCCGATCGTGCTGACATCCCGCTTCAGCTCGTTCGCAAGGGCCATGAGAATTCTGTCAGCAGTCACTGACTTGGCTGTCATACGCGCACACGTCCGCTCACCGGTCGTGAAGAAGAGCCAGGCAGGTTCACTATAGACCGAGCCACGAGATCACTGATGTTTTTTCAGGACGAGCGTGGCGTTATTGCTGCCGAATCCGAAGGCGTTCACCAGCGCCACTTTGACGGATCGTTCCTGAGCGTCGGCTGAAATTCCTGGAAGGGCACAGTCGGGATCAGGCTGCTCGTAATTGATTGTGGGATGAATCAGACCGCTCTCGATGGCCATTGTGCAGGCGATGGTCCCGATCACACCGGCCGCGCCGAGCGTATGGCCGATGAGGGATTTGGTGGCATTCACCGAGACCCGATTGGCCCCGGCCTTCATGAGGCGTCGGATGCCTCTCACTTCGACCTCATCTCCTCGGACAGTCGAAGTGGCATGGGCATTGATATAGCCGACTTGCGCAGGAGACACCTTCGCATCCTGAAGCGCCAGCTGCATTGTGATCGCCATTTCGACACCATCTTCACGCGGAATCACCATATGGTAAGCCTCGCTCGTTCCGGCGTAGCCAGCCAATTCGGCGTAAATCCGAGCCTTGCGTTTTCTGGCATGAGGCAAGGACTCCAGAATCAGCGCCCCTGCGCCCTCCCCCAGGACAAAGCCGTCCCGAGCTCGATCGAAGGGGCGCGAGGCCCGCGCCGGATCATGATTGAACCCAGTGGAGAGGGCCCGCAAGGAGCAGAACCCGGCGAAGACGAGCGGCGTGATGCTGGCATCGGCTCCCACGGCGATGATCACATCCGCTTGGCCGGTCCTGATGCAGGTGAGCGCATACCCGATGGCATGGGCGCTGGAGGAACAGGCGGTGGAAATGGTGAGATTCGGCCCTTTGGCGCCGTGTGCCAAGGCCACGAGGCCAGACGCGGAATTCAGGGTGATCGTGGGAATGAAATTCGGCGGAACTCGATGCGGTTTGCGGTCTTGATAGAGTTTGGTGAGTTCCCGCTCTCCCATCATCATCGCGCCCATGCCGGCGCCGACGATCACACCGACCCGGTGCGGGAGTTCTTTCTCAAGGCGAAGCCCGGAATCCGCCACCGCTTCTTTCGCTGCGACCAAGCCGAACTGCGCATATCGATCAAGGCGATCCGTTTGCGTTGGTTCAAGGTACCCTGCGGGATTGAAGTCCAAGACTTGCCCGGCCACTTGGGATCGGTAGGCCTCGAGCGGCAAGTCGTCGAATCCGCGCACGGCGGTGATGCCGGATCGCCCCTCCAGAGCAGCTTTCCAAAACCGCCCCACGCCGATCCCGATAGGGGACACCACTCCAAGCCCTGTAATGACTACGCGTGTCTTGCTCACAAGATCAGACCCATGAAGTACAATCCTCTTTTACCCCAAGACTCGAGTGCAGTCAACTTCGTGCCAGTGAGACGCACCGCGTGCGTGCGTGCCCGACATCACACTAATATCTCACCTTGAGGATCAGGTACAACCCGAACGAGAGAAACAATCCATTAGCGAACCATCCCGCCATGAGCGGCGCGAGCACCGACGTGCGGCCAAGCGCAATAGCCAGCGAGTGAACAGTCCAATACAGCAATCCAATCGCGAGGGCCTGACCAATCCCCCTGGCCATCCCCCTGCCGCGGACTCCGCTTCGCCTGAGGCTCAACGCAATCCCGACGAGAGCCATGACCAGACTTACAAACGGAAAAGCCACGCGTCCATAATAATCGGTCAGAAAACGGGCGGCGCTATACCCATCCTTGCGCAAACGGTCAGCGTAGGCGCGGATATCCATGAGCGTCATCTCGTCCGATCCAACTGAGAGCCACGTGTTGAAATCCTCCGGTATCTGGGACAGCTCGATCGGCCTGGTCTCAAAGTCAGTCATGAGCAGGCCCCCATCAGGTAACAACCGCCGATGGATCCCCGCAAGGAGGACCCAGCCTTGAGGTGTATAGTGCGCCTCCTTGGCTTCTGTAATTCCGTTCAGCTTGAAATCAGGACCCAGGTGATAGAGCCTGATCTCCCGCAGCGTCGCGCCTCCGGGATCCACCACAGCAAAGTTCATGAGCGTCTGGTTTCCGATTTGAAGCCAAGGACGGTCGGCTTTGAATGTCAGAGGACTGTTCTTCTTCTCGATCAACGCGGTCTTGACATACTCGGCCTGGGTCGTGGACAGGGGAATCACCACGGCGCTGAACAGCAACAACACCAGCGCCACCCCCAGCGCGAAAGCCAGAAACGGCAACGCTATTCGATAGAGGCTGATCCCGCAGCTTCGCATCGCGGTGATCTCGTGATTTTTGGAGAAGACGCCGAGGGTCAGCAAGGTGGCCATCAAGACTGCTAGGGGAGCCATCTGGAACGAGATATGCGGGCTTATGAACATGAAATACAGCAGAATATCATGTACTTCAGCGTCATATCTAATGAATCTTCTCACCTTTTCAAAGAAATCAACGACGAGATAGACGGTCATCAGCCCGGCAAAGCACATCGCAAACACCTTGATGTATTCGCGGAGCATGTAGCGGAACAGGATCGTCATACAGCTATCGTCGGCTGACGCGGCGGAATGAGATGATCGTGATGGCCAGCAGAAGGCCGTTCGGCAACCAGGCTCCGGCAAAAGGGGGAAGGATCAGCGTCGTCACAAAGAATTCGCAGAGGATGTTCAACACGTAGTAGACAACTACGATCGCGACCCCCACGGCGAATCCCCCCACACGACCAGACCGCTTAGAGACAATACCTGCCGGCACTCCCAACATGCCAAATACCAGCGCCGCAGCGGGAAACGCCAGCTCCTTGTAGTATTCCATCAATCGTCGCAAAGAGGCCGCGTCTTGCCAATTCGATTTATCGAGGGCTTCGATCACCGCTTCGCGCGAAGGGCGCTGGTCAACTGAGGCATAGACACTCTGATCAAGGCTTAGCTTCAAATCGTAGGTAAAGAAGGACACTTGCTGGTATTGATCGACCTCATGGGGTTGACTGTGAATCGCCCCGTTGAGCAGGCGAAGTCCCACTTGGTTGCTGCTAGGGTCATTCAGCATCGCATAGTCGCTGGCGACGATAATCCGAGGCGAGCCCGGATTCCGCTCATCAGAAATAAAGATGCCCCTGGTGGGCCTCCCGCCTTGGCCGTCCGAGACGTACATCACCATCTTGGGGACCGGCTCGTTGAACACGCCCTTGTCGAGCGCCAGAGTCAACTGACCCCGTAAGAGGCTGAGCGCCAGCTTTTTCAGGTTGAGACCGGTCCAGGGCTGACCCCACTGGCTCAGCACCAACGTCAGGCCACAGACAAGACAGGAAAACACCAACACGGGTCTCGACAGACGAAGCAGACTGAGGCCTGCCGCCCTCATCGCGAGTAGTTCTTTGTCATAGGAGAGCCGGCTGAAGGCGGTGATCGAGGCGATAATACCGGCAATGGGCAGGGTTAAGACCAAAAAGGACGGCAGCAGCTGCAGAAACACCTTGACGACCGCGGTAACCCCGACCCCTTTCAAGAGAAGGAGCTCGACTAACCGAAGTAACTCTTTGGTCAGGAGGATAAAACAGAGCGCCCCGAGGCTAATCAAGAAGGGCGGAAGGAGTTCCGTGAAGATGTAGCGGTCCAGGATCTTCCGCAATAGTTCCTCAATGCCACGTTCGGCGGGGACTGCCACACTATAACGGACTTTCTAGAACTTGTAAACCAAGCCGGCCTGACATTCGACAGAGTGATGGAACCAGGCAGGGTGAGAATGGGCAGCAGCCAAAAGATTTTCTTGACAAGTCAAAGAACCCTATGTTACATGCCTCTTCGAATTTTTCCATGACTTCCTATGAAGATGGGTTCTCTTTCCCGTTTGAGTACCGCAGGGGGATCTCCCTCTGCGGTATTTTTTCGGGTCGGTTCCGTCCACTCAATGGTCCGGCGGCCCGGACACTCAGTCGAATGGTTGTTCAGGAAAGGAGGCATGTGTGAAAAGCAAGGGTACTGTGAAGTGGTTTAACGACAGGAAAGGGTTTGGGTTTATTCGACTCGAGAGCGGAGAAGATGTCTTCGTTCACTACTCTGCTCTCCAGGGTGACGGGTTCAAAACTCTCAAGGAGGGGGAAAACGTAGAATTTGATATCGTCCAAGGAGCCAAGGGGCCGCAGGCGGCTAATGTCATGAAATCCTTAGGGGGTTGATGGCCTGCGCGCTGGCCAAGCTCAGCCGAAGCAGGCTCATTCTCCTAAACAGAGGGCCTGCTGTCGCCTAACAGCAGGCCCTTCTCGTTGATCGTCCGAACTTTCCCTCTCCAAACTCAGCCCAAACACCTCATCGCTCTTCTCGTTGTTTCGATCAGCTTCCTTGACAAAACTGCTTGAAACTGTTAGGTTTTACGTTGCTTGGAGGCTGCCAATTGGGAGTGGATAGAAGCACCATCCTGCAGAATGCTCAGCACTTCGCTTCGCGGGGACAATTCGATGCGGCAATCGCCGAATGGAAGAAGCTGACGGCGGATTCCCCCACCGACGGGAGCATTTACAACACCATCGGCGATCTCCACCTGAAGCGCAATGCCTCAAATGAAGCGATCGCGGCCTATCTGCAGGCTGCTTCTGCGTTCCGCGCTGAAGGGGCCCCGGTGAAGGCCATCGCCGCCTACAAGAAAATCCTCAAAGTCGATCCGAAACGGTATGAGGTCTACCGGCATCTGGGTGATCTCAACGCGGAGCGGGGCCTTCTGAGCAGCGCGGTCACGGACTATCTGACCCTCGGCAAGTTCTACCTTAAAGAAGGCAAGACTCGAGAAGCCCTGGAGGTCTACCGAACCATCGCCAACCAGGATCCGACCAACTTCGATGCGCGGCAACGGGTGGCTGAGTTGTGCCTCCAACAGAATTTGCACGATGAAGCGATCCAAGTCTATCTCCAGCTCGGTCGTGAGCGGTCTGCCCGGCAGCGCCGGGATGAGGCGCGTGACGCCTATCTGGCCGTGTTGCGAATCGATCCCGGGAATCCCGAAGCAGAACAGTTCATCCGCATGCTGAGTGAGGCTCCTGCCGACAGCCAACGGCTCGCGCCGTCCGACTCCGCAAGAGGGTCAACCACAACGAAAGGTCAGGACTCTCCGAACCTGCTCGCCGAAGCAGCCCGGCGAATGAACGAGGGCCAGTATGCAGGAGCTGAGGCGATTCTGACACAACAGTTGAGCCAAGAGCCTGGGAACCCCGAGGTGTGCCAACTCCTCGCCAAGCTCCATCTGAAACGCGGGGATCTTGCCGTGGCTTTGAATGAATACCGGTTTTTGGCGGGAGCCGCCATGCGGGCCCAGGACTATGAGCTCGCCGAGTCGTTGATTGGCGAGTACCTGACCGTTGATCCTGCTTGCGTGGCGCTGCTCGAATTACGGGGGGAGATATACGAGCAGAAGGGAGACGGAGAGGCCGCCGCGATCCAGTATGGGAAGGCTCTCGACGTGCTCCTGGAGCATCCAGAGCCTGGCATGCCGACCCTTCCGGCGGAGCTGTATGCCAAGATCAAGATGCTCGCCCCCGCGAGTCCCTTGGTGAGCCGATTTACTCCCGTGTTTGAGTCCACCCAGCCGACTCAGGCACCACAGACAGTCACGGACCGTCAGGTCGCGGAACACCAGAGCCAACCCACACAGATCGTGCCACCGCAACCTGCCAGTAAGCCTTCCGTGACAGACGCGCCGAAAGAGCAGAAACGGGCTTCCAGCTCCACGTCGAAGACGGCTGCGGAATCTGATAAACCGGAGAAACCGATCGAACAGGATTATGAAACTCACTACACGCTTGGCGTCGCCTATAAGGACATGGGCCTTCTGGAGGAGGCCATTGAGGAGCTCCGCCATGCAGCCAAGGGGAATGAGTGTGCTCTTGACGCCTCTATTATGCTGGCCGCCTGTTTGAAGGAACAGGGTACGAACCGAGCCGCCATCTCGTACCTCGAACAGGCACTGGCAGACCCACGCTGTCAAGGTGAGCAGGCCGTGTCGGTTCGATACGAACTCGGCGTCCTCTATGAAGCCGAAGGCCGCTTTGACCGCGCGCTTCGAATTCTGGAGACGATTCCGACGTTCCAGGATGTGCCCCAGCGGATCGAACGGATGAAAACCAACGGCCAGTTCAAGCCCCCGTCATCGACCAACCCACGGCAGGGCAGTAGCGAACCGGTGACTGCGGCGGCGTCCGGCAAATCGAAGGCCGCCGGGGATCAGCCGGATCGTAAGAAGCGTCGAATCTCGTACCTCTAATCTCTCATCGTCTCTCATGACCCTCCTCGAATTCTTTCAGCTAAAAGAAAATCCCTTCTCGGCCACCGTTGATAGCCGGTTTTTCCATAAAACTCCGCAACATGCCGAGGCCTTAGCTCGACTGAAATTCGCGACTGAGAACATGAAAGGGTTGGCCGTGGTGGTCGGAGACATCGGGACCGGCAAGACCACCCTGGCAACGAGACTGCTGGAAGAGCTCGAGACCGGGGAATATGAAGCGGCGATGCTGGTGGTGGTCCATGCCGCCGTCACGTCCGAGTGGATGCTCAGGAAGATGGCATTGCAGATGGAGATTCCCACTCCGGCGGAAAACAAGACGGACTTGCTCATTCAGCTTGCCAAGCGGCTCGAGGAGGTTTTCGAATCAGGGAAAAAGACGGTGGTGATCATTGATGAAGCCCAGATGCTCCGCAGTCGAGAACTGATGGAAGACTTCCGGGGCTTGCTGAACATTGAGACTAATGGTCGGAAGGTCGTGACATTCGTCCTGTTCGGCCTCACAGAACTCGACCAGGCCCTGGCTCTTGACCCACCACTTCATCAACGAGTGGCGATGCGGTACCAGCTCACCGCGCTAGACTCGGCCGGCACTGAAGCCTACGTCAACCACCGCCTGCGCGTCGCCGGCTCGAAGGATTCGTTGTTCAAGCCGCCCACCTTCCCGGTCATCTCCCAGTACTCGCACGGCATCCCTCGCCTGATCAACACATTATGCGACAATGCTCTGCTCGAAGGATATTTACGAAAGCACGATCGCATCGAAGCGGAGCTGATCCACGAAGTCGCCAAAGACCTGAGACTCGCCCCCTAACGAATTGGTGATGTGGCGATCAGAGAATGTGGTGATGTGGGATCGCCTTGGATCCTTCAATCAACAACTCCCCCAGTCACCCAATTCTTACACCACCCGGTTCGGAGCCGGACGGCCCTCCAGCACGGCCAGAATGTTCTGAACGCAGATCATGCCCATCTGGATCCGCGTGTGCAACGTCGCCGAGCCCAAATGCGGCAAGGTGACGACCTGCGGAAGCGTTCTGAGCCCGGGATGAAGAGCGGGCTCCTCTTCATACACATCCAGCCCTGCGCCGGCCAGCCGGCCTTCTTGGACCGCCGCCACCAGCGCCGCTTCGTCCACCACGGTCCCGCGGGCCGTGTTAATCAGATAGGCAGTCGGCCGCATGAGCCGAAGCTCCGCCGCGCCGATGAGATGATGGGTCTCGACGGTCAGCGGCACGTGGAGGCTGACGAAATCCGATCCTGTCAGCACGTCTTGCAACGACATCTGGCGCCACTGGGCATTCAGAGTTGAGTGATCGAGTGTCCTGCGGTTGTGATAGAGGACTGGCATGTTGAATCCCATCGCTCGCCTGGCAACGGCTCTGCCGATACGACCCATCCCGATAATCCCCAGCGTCTTCCCGTACACGTCCGTCCCGAGCAACTGGGTCGGCTCCCACCCAGTCCAGGTGCCGGACCGGGCCAAACGATCTCCTTCTAGCACCCGACGGGCGGTCGCCAACAACAAGGCCCAGGTCAGATCCGCCGTCGTCTCGGTCAGCACGTCCGGCGTATTGGTCACGACAATGCCCCTGGCCTTGGCTTCCTTCACGGCAATGTTGTTGTAGCCCACCGCGTAGTTGGCAATCACTCTGAGATCGGGCGCGGCCTTCAGTACGTTCCCGTCAATCACTTCCGTGAGGGTACAGACCGCAGCGTGGGCTTCCCTCAGCCCCTTGAGCAACGCAGCCCTGCTCGGAGGGCTGACCTGCGGCGGGGCCGTGAGGCTAAACCGCTCCCTGATGAGGACCATTACCGGCTCCGGGAGCAACCTGGCGACGTATAGTTTTGGTACTGGTATCATCCTCACGAACCGATCACTCACTGTGATGGTCCCCAAATCTTAGCGGATTGGAGGAAGAGCAACAACCATCAATTCCTTCGTATTCCCGGCATCCCCGGACAAGGGCAGATCTTGTCCTCTTGTACGATCTGCGTCTACAATGGGCTGATCCTCATTCAGAGTGAAGCACGCCCATGCCACTGGTCTTGCCTGAGAAGAGACGTGCGGTCGCCGCGGATTTGCGACGCCTACTGGGGTCGGAGAAGGTGCGCGATGACGTTCCCACCCTGACCGCGTACGCGGTGGACGCCAGTATCTATAAGATCGTTCCCCAGGCAGTGGTGCTGGCGGAGTCGGAAGCCGATATCCAAACTTCGGTGACCTATGCCATGCGGACGGGGGTTCCCCTGACACCACGAGCGGCCGGCACCAACCTGACTGGCTCCGCAATCGGCTCAGGAATCATCCTGGATATTTCGCGACTCAACCGTATCCTGGAACTGAATCGGGACGAACGGTGGGTTCGTGTGCAACCAGGCATCGTGTTCGCGGAGTTGAACAAGCGGTTGGCTTGTCATAGTCTCTTGTTCGGTCCGGACCCTTCCAGCGGCGACATGTGCAAGCTGGGCGGCATGCTGGCGAATAATTCGTCTGGCCCGCACACGCTTCGATATGGGTCGGTCAAAGACAATGTGCAGGCACTGAGAGTCTGTCTGTCATCCGGCGACTGGCTGGAGGCCCGTCGTTACGGCCTTGACGATCCAGCGCTGCACGCCGTGCTGGCGACCCATCCGTCGTTGCAGACGGTGTTAGAGCTGGTTCGCCAGCAGGCTGACCTGATCCGCGCCAAACGACCAACCGTCAGCAAAAACAGTTGCGGGTACAATCTGTTCGGTCTGGTGGACGGATTGGACCAGGCGGTATTCGATCTTCCGAAGCTCTTCGTCGGAAGCGAGGGCACCCTCGGGGTGATCAGCGAAGCGACACTGCGTCTGGTGGACCGGCCCAAGGCCAGTATAACAGCCCTCATCCATTTTCGGTCTCTCGAGGACGTGGGCGAGGCGGTACCTCAGCTCTTAGCGCTCTCGCCAAGCGCGCTGGAGGTGATGGATACAAATACACTGAACCTGATCGGGCGCGATCGGCATGGAATCCCGTCTGATGCGGCCGCGACACTGCTGGCCGAGTTCGATCAAGACGGCGGGCCTGACAGCCTGCGTGAACAGGCGACGCGCCTGACCGCACTGTGCCACCGGTATCGGCTCTCGTCAGATCCCGTGGTGGCCTTCGACCAAGGACAGCGCGACCAACTCTGGAACGCACGCAAGGCCTTGTATCCCACCCTCTACCGGTACGACCAGCGCAAGAAGCCCATCAATTACGTGGATGATGTGGTCGTGCGAGCCGACCAGATTAGCGAGCTCATCCGGTACTTGGAAGAATTTTTCAGAGCACAGCACATCGCGGTCGCCATCTTCGGCCACATCGGGAACGGCAACGCGCATATCGTGCCCCTGCTGGACGTGAATGACCGGGACGACTTTGCCCGAATGGTCGATGGCTATCGAGCCATTCACCAGACGGTCCTCACTCGGTTCAGCGGATCGATCTGTGGAGAGCATGGGGACGGACGGGTGCGCGCGGAATTCGTTCGACGCATGTTCGGCGAGGAGCTGTACGACCTCTTTGTGCAGGTCAAACGAAGCCTCGACCCGACCAGGGTAATGAACCCGGGAGTGAAAATCAGCGACACGTCGTTTACAGAACATATCGACTATACCCGCCTCTCGAAAGCCTGCGCGACCTGTGGCAAATGCAATTCAGTCTGCCCGGTCTACGACGTGTTTCAGTCCGAGGACATGAGCTCGCGTGGCTGGTTCGAGATCGTGACGTCCAAGGAGTACAGTTATCTGAATTCCAAGCGCGTGGTCGAAGCCTGTCTCAACTGCAAGTCCTGCCGGACGATCTGCCCGGCGGATGTCGATGTCTCAGAGTTGATCCTCAAACGCCGCGCTGAACATCCGAACCGGATGGCTGGAGCGGTGTTCGCCCTGCATGCGCGCCCGTGGCTCTTCGATCCGCTCCTCAAGGCGGCCGCGCGCACTCAGTGGCTGTGGGACCGGCCCAGGCCCCGCGCCTGGCTGGAATGGATCACGCGTCCCCTGATGCGCCGAATTGCCGAGACCGCCCGGTTTCCCCGTGACATGGTGATGCCTCGTTTGGCGACCAGACACCTGCGCGAGCGTTACCCGGAGTTGGTGCGGATCGGCGCCTCCGGACCAACGAGCATCGCCTACTTTCACGGCTGCGCTGCGAACTATCTGGATGATGGGGTCGGGGACGCGGTCATCGCGGTGCTTCGACGCCACGGCGTGGAGCCAGCGCTGCCGGTTCAACGCTGCTCTGGAACACCCATCCAGACCTACGGGCATGTCAAGTTGGTGCTGGAGGGGGCACGCCACAACCTCGCATCGCTGGAACGCTATGACACTGTCGTCACCGGCTGTGCCTCCTGCACGCTGATGTTGAAAGACTACCCTCAGCTCTTCGAGGCCGGTCCTGAGCGTGAAGCAGCCGACCGACTCGCCCGCCGTGTGAAACACATTACCGAGTTCGTGGCCGAGTCCAAGGAGGCGCCCGACCAAAGCACGGGCACTGCTCGCAGGCGCAAAGTGACGTACCATTCCTCGTGCCATCTCCGAGCAGCCGGCGTGACCAAAGCGCCTCGCAAGGTGCTCGCCGCCCTGCCTGGCGTGGAATTTATCGAGATGGAGGATGCGGATCGCTGCGCAGGAGGTGCCGGCACGTACATCCTGAAGGATTACGACACCGCCGCGAAAATATTCGAGCGAAAGCGACGGGCAATTGAGGACAGCGGAGCCGACGTGGTCGCCACCAGTTGCCCGGCCTGCATGATCCAACTCAACAATGGTCTGAGAGGAACCGTGCAGGTCAAACACGTGGCGGAGCTGCTCCGCGACTCGTTCGAATCGGCGCAGGAGTCTAGGGGCACAGACCCCTCTTCGAAGCGATGAGGCTGCGAAAGGCGGACTGGCTCTTCGTCTGTGCCGCGGCGCTCGTCGTCCTGTCCGTGTCGTTGCTACCGTCGCCGCGCGACAGAAATCCGCCTGTTCCCCACACGCCCGAGCATCGGGGGCTAGCCTCAGAAAAAGACTGCCTGCGCTGCCATCACGTCGGCGGTACGAGGCCCTTACCCAGTCGGCATCCAAAGCGGCAGGACTGCTGGCGCTGTCATAAGGCAGCCATGGACTAACGAGTAGAGGAAGACGCGTCAGGGAAGGCGCAGCCCGGCCCGGCCCGGCCTGACCAGGCCCTGCACAGGCGAGGAGGAACCACGAGAATGGTCACGGTGCTCTTATTCGGACAGACCTTGCGTCAGACGGTGGAAGAGTCTGAACTTCAGCTTGAAGTGGCGGGGCCGCTCACGGTCAGAGCACTCCTTGAAGCCAATCGGGATAGGCTTGGGGGAGTGATGCAGCTTCTCGGCAAAGGTGAGCTGCTGGTCACCGTGAACCGAAAGGTGGGCTCCATGGACTCAGTCGTCCGCGACGGTGATACGATCAAGCTCACCCATCAGTGCAACCCGACCTATGAAGGGGCAACCTGGCAGAATCCGTGATGACGCTGGCAGGATGTTGAACAAGGCCCCCAGCTTTGTTCTCGCATCGCTCAGAGGCTCAACGTACGGCAAAAAGTACGCTTCGCCTCTTCGCTCACTGCGGCCGCGCTGGATGGCCTTCTTGAACATCCTGCGGGGACCTTTAGATCAGTTCAGAGTGTTGGATAGTTCCTTCAGCGACGGGTCGCGAATTCGTTTTTCGATACCACGCTGGTGGAATCGCAACCCGACGAGGCAGGGAGGTTGGGGGGGAAGGCGCTCATGAGCCCGGCTGGGATGGCTCTCCCACTGATCCCATCTTGCGGTACTTCACGTCTCGTCGCGTCAGGATTTCCTCTCCTGACAGTTCTGCAAGCTGGCCGAGGTGAGCAGACAGGGCTTTGGCCAAGCGTTCAGCCATAGCGGAGGGATCCCGATGCGCGCCCCCCATCGGCTCCGGGATCACTTCGTCGATCACGCCCAGTTCCAACAGATCCTTCGCGGTCAATTTCAAGGCTGCCGCGGCATCAGGAGCTTTGGCAGGGTCATCCCAGAGGATCGCGGCGCAGCCTTCCGGTGAAATCACCGAATAGACGGCATGCTCCAGCATCAGCACTCGATCAGCCACGCCGAGCGCGAGCGCTCCTCCGCTGCCCCCCTCGCCAATGACCACCGATACGATCGGGACCGCCAACCGAGACATGACCAACAGATTGTGCGCGATCGCTTCGGCCTGCCCGCGTTCCTCGGCTCCGATCCCCGGATAGGCCCCCGGCGTGTCAATGAAGGTGAGGATCGGACGTCTAAATTTTTCGGCCAACTTCATCAGGCGGAGCGCCTTTCGGTAGCCCTCCGGGTTTGGCATCCCGAAATTTCGCTGCATGCGGTCCTTGAGTGTCTTTCCTTTTTGGTGCCCGATGACCATCACCGACCGCCCGTTGAACCGCGCAAATCCGCCCACGATGGCCCGATCATCGCCAAACACTCGGTCGCCGTGAAGCTCCAGAAATTCACGACACAAGGTACCCACATAGTCCAGCGTTGAAGACCGTTGCGGGTGTCTGGCCAGTTGAGTCCGCTGCCAGGGTGTCAGCTTGCTGTACAGCTCGCTTTCGGCCTGGGCGAGACGGGCTTTGAGTTTGCGGAGCTCTTCCTGGACCGAGGCGCGAGAGGCGCCCGCGCCGGCCATCTTTTCGATCCGCTCCTCAATTTCTCGGATCGGTTTCTCAAACTCCAAATAGTCTCTCATCGCGCCTCTGAGGGCAACGCGGAAGAGCCGGACGTTGACGCCGTCCACTCCGGCAACAAAGCCACGGCCCCTTTCCCGAGCACGTCCTCCACCTCGGCCACGAGCTTCTCACTGGGCGAGGCCGTCAGACCTGGGAGGGGAGCCGTGTCCGCTTCAATGCTGGAGGGCAGACAGAAGGTAAAGTAAATCGCGGTCGGGCCTGGGTGCCGACGCAGAACCTGATGAAGTTGGTCCAACCGGGTCGACGCGTCAGGACCGTCGGACAATCGAATGTTGATGCGGGTGACCGCTCGAACCTGGAGTTCCATAAGCGATTCAATCCGGATGCCCTTGAGCCTCATTCCCTTTTCGACACGATCGACCGTTCCGGTGACCTGAACTAGGCTCTCCGGGACGATGTGGGCGCTGGCAGTCTTATAGAGATCAGGAAACGCGATGACCTCCACGAGTCCGTGCAGGTCTTCAAGCTGGAAGTAGGCCATCCGATCGCCCTTCTTGGTCACCATCGGTTTGACCGTGGTGATAATGCCGCAGAGTTTGACCTCGTGTCCGTCGGCTACCTCTGAAAGGCCCTCCATCGTGGTCGTCGCAAATCTTCGAATCGCGGCTTCATATTGCGCCAGCGGGTGGGCGGTGATGTAAAAGCCGGTCAGCTCTCGCTCGTATTTGAGTGTCTGCGCTTGATCCCACTCCGGCAGATCGGGCAGCGGAGAATCCACGAACGCAGTGTGCCCGGCATCCGTCTCATCTCCATGACCGAAGATGCTGGTTTGCCCGCGCTCTCGTTCTCGCTGGACGGCAGCACCTTCCTCGACGGCCTGCTCCAACACTGCCATCAACGGCGCACGGCGGGCGCCGGTGGAGTCGAACGCGCCGACCTTAATCAACCCCTCGAGTACCCGTTTGTTGACCTTCCGGAGATCAATGCGGTGACAGAAGTCCAGGAACGAGCGGAAGGGGCCGGCGCTCTGTCGCGTCTCGAGAATGGACTCGACCGCTCCCTCACCGACGTTTTTGATCGCAGCCAGGCCAAACCGAATCGCGCTCTCCACGACCGTAAAGTTCTTGTGGCTCTGGTTGACATCCGGAGGGAGGACGCGGATACCGAGATCCCGGCATTCCGTAAAATAGCCGACCATCTTGTCGGCGTTCCCCATTTCACTCGTCAGCAGGGCCGCCATGAACTCGGTCGGGTGGTGCGTTTTGAGGTAAGCCGTTTGATAGGTCACCAGCGCGTAGGCGGCTGAGTGAGACTTGTTGAATCCGTAGCCGGCGAAATGGGCCATCAGGTCAAAGAGTTTTTCGGCTTTCCTTTCAGACAGGTGGTGTTTCTTGGCCCCCTGCATGAACTGCGCTTTCTGTTTCTCCATCTCATCGGGTTTCTTCTTCCCCATCGCGCGCCGCAGCAGATCGGCTTGGCCCAGAGAAAAACCGGCCAGGCGGTTGGCGATCGCCATGACCTGCTCCTGATAGACGATAACCCCGTAAGTGTCTTTCAGAATCGGCTCCAGCGCGGGTGGGTCGTAGGTCATCTTGGACGGATCTCGCTTGCGCTTGATGAAATCATCCACCATCCCGCTCTCCAGGGGGCCCGGCCGGTACAGCGCAAGGATCGCGATCAGGTCTTCAAAACATTCCGGCTTGATCTTCATCAAGAGATTGCGCATGCCCGGACTCTCCAGTTGAAAGATCCCGGTGGTGCGTCCGGAGGAGAGTAGGGCATAGGTGGCTTGATCATCCAGGGACAGGCGGGCTAGGTCTAAGGGGTGGTGGGCCTCATTGATGAGACGCACGGCGTGATTGACCATCGTCAAGGTCTTGAGGCCGAGGAAGTCGAACTTGACCAGCCCGATTTTCTCGACGTCGCCCATGGAATACTGAGTGACGACTTCGTCGTTCGCGCCTTTGTACAACGGGACGTGGTCGGTGAGGGGTTCCTGAGAAATCACCACGCCAGCCGCATGGGTGGAGGCGTGCCGCGCCAGCCCTTCCAAGGATCGGGCCACCTTCATGAGTTCGCCGATCTTGGGATCGGTTTCCGTCTGCTCACGCAAGCGCGGCTCTTGAGCGAGCGCCTCGTCCAAGGTGATGTTCAACTGGGGAGGAACGAGCTTCGCGACCCGGTCCACTTCCGCGTACGGAATCTCCATCACCCGTCCCACATCGCGGATGGCCGCCTTCGCGCCGAGGGTACCGAACGTAATGATCTGGCACACATGGTCCTTGCCGTACTTGTCGATCACATAGTTGATCACCTCGCTGCGGCGGTCCATGCAGAAATCCATGTCGATGTCGGGCATCGAGACCCGCTCGGGGTTCAGAAACCGCTCGAACAGCAAGTGGTACACCAAGGGATCGAGGTCGGTGATCCGCAGCGCGTAGGCGACGAGGCTGCCGGCGGCTGACCCCCGCCCTGGTCCAACCGGGATCCCGCGGGACCGCGCGAAGTTGATGATGTCCCAGACAATCAGGAAGTAACCCGCATAGCCCATCGAGCAAATCACCATCAGTTCTTCACGCAGGCGTAGCTCATAGGCCTGCGTCTGGACGTGGCTGGGTCGTTCCCGCAAGCGTTCGGCCAGCCCTTGCGTGGCCAGCCGATCGAGATAGCTCTCCCGCGTGTAGCCCTCTGGGACCTGATAGTGGGGAAGGTAGCTCTGGTTGAACGCGAGGTTGAGGTCGCATTGATCGGCCACGCGACAGGTATTCCGGACCGCCTCCGGCAGTTCAGCAAACTCCGCGACCATTTCCTCCGTAGACTTGACATACAGCTGGTCGGTGTCAAACCGGAGTCGGTTGGGATCGTTGATCGTCTTGCCGGTCTGCAAGCAGAGCATCACGTCGTGTGGCCGGGCGTCCTCTTTCTTCAGATAATGACAGTCATTGGTGCCGACCAGCGGGATCCCCAGCTTCTTGTGAATCTCAACCAGACCGCGATTGGCGATGCGCTGGTGCTCCAGACCATTCGCCTGGATCTCCAGGTAGTAGTGATCCTTGCCGAAGATCTCCCGGTACTCGCCTGCCGTCTGGATCGCGCCCTCCATATCCTTCTGGCCGATCAAGTAGGGGACCTCGCCACTCAAGCAGCCGGAGAGCGCGATGAGGCCCTCATGATGTTGTTGAAGCAGTTCTTTGTCCATCCTCGGCTTGTAATAGAACCCTTCCAGATAGGCCTTGCTCACCAGCTTGATCAGGTTCTGGTATCCAGTGCGGCTCGCGGCCAAGAGGATGAGATGATAATAGTCATTATGCGCGAGGTGCCCCTCTCTGGCCAGCCGGCTTCCTGGCGCCAGGTACGCTTCGCAGCCGATGATGGGCTTGACCCCTCCGGCCTGAGCCTTCTGATAAAACTCGACCGCACCGAACATATTGCCGTGGTCCGTGATGGCGACCGCCGGCATGCCGAATTCCTTGACCTGCCGGATCAGCGGCGAAATCTGATTCGCGCCGTCCAGCAGGCTGTATTGCGTATGCAGGTGAAGGTGGACGAATTGGGCCGGCACTATGGGGAACCTCAAGGAGGAATTGTAATCGGACCCTGAAGCGATGTCAATGAAAAGCCAAGACCGCGCACAGGCGAGGAGATCTCGTCGCACAGGGGTTTCGTGCCTTGAACTTGACGGAGGCATCTGTTATCCTTGCCCGCGTTTTCGGACGTCAGAACGACTGTCATGGGAGGCACGCGGATGGCTGGGCTGAAGCGCGCATTGATCAGCGTCTCGGATAAGACGGGAGTCGTAGACCTGGCCCGAGGGCTGGCAGCCCTGGGCGCGGAAATCCTCTCCACCGGCGGCACCGCGAAGATCCTGCGGGACGCCGGCCTCGCCGTCACCGATGTGGCAGCCTATACCGGTTCGCCAGAAATTCTGGACGGGCGGGTCAAGACGCTGCATCCCAAAATCCACGGTGGACTGCTGGGCCGTCGCAGCAACCTCAAGCACGTTGCCGACATGCAGCAACATGCGATCAGCCCCATTGACGTCCTCGTGGTCAATCTCTATCCATTCGAAGCCACTATCTCCAAACCCGATTGTACCTTTGAAGAGGCCATCGAGAACATTGATATCGGTGGTCCCTCCATGTTGCGTTCCGCCGCCAAAAATCACCCGGACGTGCTGGTGATCGTAGATCCCCGCGATTACGTCCGGGTGCTAGACTCGCTCAAAGCCGGTACGGTGACACCCGCACTCCGGCAGGAGTTGGCCACGAAGGTGTTTCAGCATACGGCCCGCTATGACAATCTGATCGCCGGCTACCTCGCACGGCATGGGCAGGGGACCAGCCCCTCGCGATTTCCGGCCGTGCTCTCGCTCCTGTACGAACGTAGCGAGATCCTCCGGTACGGCGAGAACCCGCATCAGCAGGGCGCCTTCTACCGGGATCCGACCTCACGCGAGCCTTCTGTCTCCCGGGCCAAGACCCTGCATGGAAAGGCGATGTCTTACAACAACTACTTGGACGCGAATTCCGCGTTGGAGCTGGTCAAGGAGTTCGAGGAGCCGGCCGCGGTCATCGTCAAGCACAACAACCCCTGCGGCGTCGCCCTCGGAGGGAACGCGGTCGAAGCCTACGTGCGGGCCCGCGCGACCGATCCGGTGTCGGCGTTCGGAGGCGTGATCGCATTGAATCGGCCGGTGGACATCGCGACGGCCAAGGAAATCACCTCGACCTTTGTCGAGGTGGTGGTCGCACCCGGCTACGCCGAGGACGCCCTGGCCCACCTGAAGCGGAAAAAAGATCTTCGGCTCTTGGACATCGGTCCCCTCACTGGAGCCACACGCGATGGGCTGGACCTGAAAAAACTGGTGGGAGGCCTGATCGTGCAGGATCGGGATCTGGGTGCTCTGGAAGATCTGCGGACTCTTCAGGTACCGACACGACGCCGCCCCACCGATGAAGAGTATGCGGCCTGCGCCTTTGCCTGGAAGGTCTGCAAGCACGTCAAATCCAACGCCATCGTGTATGCCCGGGCTGGCCAAACGGTGGGCATCGGCGCCGGCCAGATGAGTCGGGTCGACTCAGTAAAACTCGCAGGCATGAAAGCTGTGCTGCAGGTCAAGGGGTGCGTGATGGCATCGGACGCCTTTTTCCCGTTTCGGGACGGCCTGGATGAGGCTGCGCAGGCCGGTATCACCGCCGTCATTCAGCCTGGGGGCTCCATCCGAGATCAGGAGATCGTCGAGGCAGCTGATGAGCATCAGATCGCGATGATTCTCACTGGCATGCGGCATTTCCGTCACTGAGCGTGTGCTGAACTCAATTCCTCCGCGCGCCCAGCCGATTCTTCGCCGTGCTACGGGTGTTCGCGAAGGATTCCTCTCCACCTTCCTAATTCCTACTCTCATGGTTCAGCGGTGAAGGTGTTGGTCATCGGCAGCGGAGGGCGCGAACATGCTCTCGTGTGGAAACTTGCCCAGAGCCCTCGGGTCTCCGCACTGTTCTGTGCGCCAGGGAATGCCGGCATCGAATCCCAGGCACGGTGCATCCCCATCGCCGCCGAGGACATTCCCCAGCTCAAGGCCTTTGCGGTCTCAGAAGGGATTGATCTCACCGTGGTGGGGCCGGAGGGGTCTCTCGCCCTGGGCATCGCGGATGAGTTTCGAAAGGTCAAGCTGAAGATTTTCGGCCCGACACGCGGTGCCGCTGAGATCGAGTCCAGCAAAATCTTCGCCAAGGATCTGATGATCCGTCATCAGATCCCGACCGCGTCGGCCCGAAGCTTCGATCGCGTGGCGCCGGCGCTTGCCTACCTTGCGCATCACCCGTTGCCAGTGGTGGTCAAAGCCGAAGGGTTGGCGCAGGGGAAGGGGGTTGTGGTGGCCACGACCCACGAACAGGCCCGTGAGGCTGCCACCGACATGTTGGAGAAACAGCGCTTCGGCGCGGCTGGTCAGCGTGTCCTGATTGAAGAGTGCCTCGACGGGGCAGAGGTCTCGGTCATGGCCTTCACCGACGGGAAGACCGTCGTCCCGATGGTGCCAGCTCAGGACCATAAGCGAGTCGGCGACGGGGACACAGGCCCCAATACCGGCGGGATGGGCGCCTACGCGCCAGCCCCGTTGGTGACCCCTTCATTGCAGACGACGATCCTGCGTACGGTGCTCTGCCCCATCGTGGACGCGCTCTCCCGCATCGGACGCCCGTTCCACGGCGTGCTGTATGCAGGCCTCATGATCGTGCGTGGCGCTCCCTACGTGTTGGAGTTCAATGCCCGCTTCGGGGACCCCGAGACACAGGTGGTTCTCCCCCTGCTGAAAACCGACTTAGTGGATGTGATGGAAGCAGTGGTCGAGCACCGCCTGGATCAACTCACAGTCGAGTGGCACAAGCAATCATCTGTGTGCGTAGTGTTGACTTCAGCTGGCTATCCAGGATCGTACCAGACAGGGCTGCCGATTCACGGGTTGCCAGAGAGTCGACCTTCCGATGACGTCCTGGTGTTCCATGCCGGCACGAGACGGGAAGGGCAAGCAGTCGTGACGGCCGGTGGACGGGTCGTGGGGGTGACGGGCCTAGGCCCTCGGCTGGCGATTGCCCGCGAACAGGCCTACAAGGTGGTTGGAACGATTGCATTTCAAGGGCGTCACTTCCGATCGGATATCGCCAGCCATTCGCTCCAGGCGAATCCGTGAGGAGGCAGTGAGCAGCTGAGGACAGAACCATGGTCAGGGTCCTTTCCCTTCAGCTCGATTCGTCCAATAGGGTTTTCGAAGAAGCGGCGCGAGTCCTTCGCCGGAGCGGCGTCATCGCCATGCCCACTGAAACTTTTTATGCCCTCGGTGCGTCCACATCGGACGAGGTTGCAATCCGCCGTGTCTGCGCGATGAAGGGACGGTCGCAAAGAAAGCCGATCCTCGCCCTTATTGCTGATCGGACGCAACTCGCGGCATTGGTTGATGAGGTCACGGCGGGTGCCACAACCCTGATGGATCGGTTTTGGCCTGGGCCCTTGACCCTGATCTTCCCGGCCTCGCCGCTCCTGCCGGAGGTGCTGACTGCCGGGACCGGCTCGGTGGGAGTCCGGCAAACAGCTCACACGGGATTGGCCCCGCTGCTCCTTCTTGTCGGACCTTTGACCGGCACCAGCGCGAACCGGTCCGGGGACCAGCCGGCGAGGACCGCGGAGGAAGTGCAGACAACGTTGGGTTCCGAAGTGGACTTAATCCTGGACGGTGGCTCCACCATAGGAGGGTTGCCATCCACGATCGTGGATACTGTCAGTCCAATCCGGCTGCTGCGGGAAGGACCCATTTCCCGCCAACAGATCGAGACAGCACTGAGCATGGCAGGCATGGCGCTGGGATCTTCATGATCTTGGCTTCACGTCGAAGGGGGATCGAGAGGTGTAAAGGAGGAAGGATATGACAAAGACAGGCTTGGGAAAGGTACTGGGATTGGCGACGCTGCTCAGCATGATGGGCAGCGGGCTCAGTGGCTGTGACTACTGGCCACCGGCGCTGCAGGCCGAGATCGAACAGCTACGGACCGAGGTGCAGACGATCACGGCCGAAAAGTCCAGGCTGGAGCGGCAGCTTGCCGACATGACCAAAGCGAAAGACGATCTGCAAATTCGTGTGGAGGACCTGAGTCGTCTCAACCGTGAGCGGCAGGGACAGGTCACGACTCTGGAGGCAAACCTGGCGGCCGAGCGCGAGAAAGTCGCCAAACTGAGCAAAGGCCCTGCAAAGAAGACCCCTGCAAAGACCTCTGCCAAAGCCTCGGCGAAAAAGAAAGCGACCAAGGGCTCGACCCAGAGATAGCCTTTGGACAGAGGACGCGGCTTTCGCTAGGACGAAGAGGACGGCGAGGCGGAGGGAGTCGGTATGGCAGAGGCCGGGCTTGAGCTGGTCCCCCCACTCTGATCCGATGGCCCAGCGGGAGGAGTGGCCGCGGCGGCAGGGCTGGCAGTCTCGCTCTTTCCCTCTTTCTGGCCATCCACGGGCTTGGCCGTCGATTCGGGTGAAGTCGGCGGCTTCAACTTGTCCGAGTAATCAGTCACATACCAACCGCTCCCTTTGAACATGATGGCTGGGGCCGAGATGACTTTAGTGACCGCCTGTCCACACCGAGCACAGCACTGGATCGGCGGATCGCTGACTCGTTGTTTCACGTCGAATCGGTGATGGCAACTCTGGCAGAGGTACTCGTAAATCGGCACGTGCTTCCTCACTCCTCAAAGCCGGATCTGTACTGATCTGGGCAACGTCTGCATCTATTCATAACACAGCCCGAGCCAAAATCAAGCACCGGCGGCCTTCTACAGCCCGCTGGCGGTCACCACCAGACCGCGCCTGAGCCACACGGCACCCTCTCGCGGGCGTCCCCAGACAGATTGGACATGGCGCAAGGGATGAGGAAGGCAGCGAGCTCGTCCCCCTCAGGTCAGTTGGCGAAGGGCGGCTTCCATCCGATCCAGGCCCCGCGCGATCGCCTCCATGCTCGTGGCATAAGACAGACGGAGATGAGAGGAACTGCCGAACGGCTCACCCGGCACGACGGCGACCCGCGCCTCGTTGAGGAGATACGCGGCCAGCTCCGCAGCGGTGGTGATGGGAACTCGCTGATGCCGGCGACTGAAGACTCCGGCCACGTGAGGGAATGCGTAGAACGCGCCGGCCGGCATGCGGCAGCTGACGCCGGGCATCTTGTTCAGCCGTTCCACCATGAGACGGCGGCGGCGATCGAACTCCACGACCATCCGTTGGGTAAAGGCCTCGCCGCCCCGGAGCGCCGCGACAGCCGCCTTCTGAGAAATCGAGGAGGGATTCGACGTGCTTTGGCTCTGAATGTTGGCCATCGCGGCGATGAGCTCCTTGTGGCCCGCCGCATAGCCGATCCGCCACCCCGTCATCGCGTAGGCTTTTGACACGCCGTTGACGACGACGGTGTGCGCCGCCACGTCCGGCCCCAAGGTCGCAATACTGCCATGGCGCGCCCCGTCATAGAGAATCTTCTCATAGATCTCATCCGAGATGATGACCAGATCGTGCCGCAGTGCCACGTCTGCGATACCTTCCAGTGTCGCGCGATCATAGGTCGCGCCGGTGGGATTGCCGGGGCTGTTCACGATCACGGCCTTCGTCCGGGGCGTGACGCAGGCTTCCAGTGCCGCTTGACTGACAGCATACCCGTCCGCTTCGCTCGTGTGCAGCAGCACAGGCGTCGCATCATTGAGCAACACTTGATCCCGGTACGACACCCAGAACGGTGCCGGAATAATCACTTCGTCGCCGGCTTCCAATAGCGCCTCGGCGAGATTGTACAGGGAATGCTTCGCGCCGCAGGACACGAGAATCTGGGACGTGTCATAGCGCAATCCCTGTTCGACGGCCAGCTTCTCGGCAATGGCGCGTTTGAGCTCCTCAATGCCGGCGGAAGCGGTGTATTTGGTAAATCCGGACCGGATAGCGGCTTCTGCGGCCGCTTTGACGGACTCCGGGGTATCCCAGTCCGGCTCGCCCGAGGCGAAATCAATGATATCGATGCCCTGCGCCACCATCGCTTTCGCCGTGGCGGCGATGCTGAGGGTAGGGGAGGGGACGATGCGTCCTGCGCGGGCCGCCAGCTTCATGGGCTCTGCCTCCGCAGCCGTTGGCAGAGGCGGGTCGCCACCTCAGGATGGAGAAAGTCGGTGACTGGTCCTTCCAGCCGCGCGACTTCTTTGATGATACTGGAGGTCAGATATGAGTACTCTTCGCTCGGCATCAAGAACACCGTTTCGATGGTGTCATCCAGTTTGCGATTTAACAGGGCCATCTGGAACTCATATTCAAAGTCGGAGATGGCGCGTAACCCTCGAATCACCGCCTGCGCGCCGCAATGTTTGACGTACTGTACCAGGAGTCCGTCGAACGCCGCGACCTCAACCCGCGGCAGGTCCTTGGTCACCAGCCGTACCATCTCCACCCGCTCCGTTAAGTCAAACAGCGGATGCTTGCTGGGGCTCGGCGCCGCCACCGCGACGATGACCTTGTCGAAGAGCCGCAGGCTTCGCCTGATGATGTCGGTATGGCCGTGGGTGATGGGATCGAATGTGCCGGGGTATACCCCTATTTTCATGGGGAGTGGGCCCCATCCGTAGTCAACCCGAAGACCGACAAGGTGGTGTCCCCATAGCGATATTGGCGGAGCAACAGCAGGCGGGTCACACGAGGCGGGACCATCATTTTGGTGAAATGTTCAAGAACGACAAGAGAATTGCACGTGATGATAGCATCGCTCGCCAGCGATGGCAAGAGTTTCTCCCCCTCGTCGGTGTGGTAGGGTGGGTCGGCGAACACGATGTCGTAGTGACCACCCCACAGGCCCGCCTGTTCAAGGAAACCAGCCACGCGACAGGTATGGATGTCTGCCATCGAGGTGAGGCCGCAGCGATGAAGGTTGCTCCGCAAGACCCGGAGCGACCTCGGGTTCGACTCCACGAACGTCACTCGATGGGCACCGCGGCTGAGGGCTTCGATGCCGACGGCTCCGGTCCCGGCATAGAGATCTAACAGACGCGCCCCCACAATGCGAGTTCCCAGGATCGAAAACAGCGCTTCTCGCACTCGGTCAGGAGTCGGACGCAGGTCGGGACCCTGGGGCCTCACGAGCCGACGCCCCTTTTGGGATCCGGCAATCACACGCATAGTGCAGGTCCCACAGTGGTAGGGACCGACTGTAACACACCGTTTTTTACACGGTCAAGGCAGGAGGGACGGTCAGAGCCCTGTCAGCGCATTGGATTGGCTTCCTTTGACGGGTATCGAACCGGTTCGCTATAATACGCCCCCCTCTAGGCCTCACAGCCAGGAAGGTCACCGGCTCCTCAGAATGTGGACCATGAAGGGTGCAGGGGCGGAGGACGCCTGGAACGGAAGGCAGAGGGGATGTGGCTGAAGTGGAGACTACCGAGCGGCGACCGGCTGGATCTCTCGCACGGCAAGACTCTTCTTCCGGTTCATTGAAATGGTCCGGTCGATGATCGACCCGCAGTTAATGCATTTCCAGGCATAGAAGATGAGGAAAAAATCGGAGAACCGCTCTAGCATCATCAGGCCCTTACATCTCGGACATTCCATGACATCCTCCCGGATAGCAGCTCGAAGCTGGTGTCGAACGGAGCAAATATTGGGCCAAGGTCGCAATATACGTAATATCAAGTTGTTATGAATTCTGACCAACTGGGAGAGCAAGACGTTTAGCCGCCAGGAGGTGACAAAATCGTCCCTTCGCGGATAATTCTGCCCACAAGGATTCGCGTGTCAAAGCCAGCAAGAGGCAGTGGGATCAACCGGTGGCCCGAGAGCGAACGCCCTCGCGAACGTCTTTTACAAGAAGGGCCCGAGGCCTTATCGGATGCCCAACTCCTTGCCATCCTGTTGCGAGTGGGTCGTCAGGACGCCTCGGCCGTCCAGGTCGCCATGGAACTCCTCCGTCGGTTGGAAGGCCTGCAGGGACTCGCCAACCGCGGGGTGAATGAATTATGTCAGGTGCCAGGTATTGGGCTCGCGAAGGCGGCGCAACTCAAGGCAGCCCTTGAGCTGGGAAAGCGCGCGCTGGCGACACCGCTTTCCACCGGCAAGCGGGTCAGTTCCAGTGCCGATCTCTTTCACCATTATTATCCGCGCCTCCGTGATCTCCGCCATGAAGTCTTCAAGATCGTCCTGCTGGATGCGAAACACACCATCATCCGTGATGCCACAGTCTCTAGAGGCAGCCTCACACTCAGCATCGTGCATCCCCGTGAGGTCTTCAACCTGGCAGTCCGCGAGTCCGCCGCTGCCGTGGTCGTGTTGCACAATCACCCCAGCGGCGACCCGCAGCCGAGCCCTGAAGATCGGGCGTTGACTGCGCGGCTGGTGGCAGCAGGGGACACGTTGGGGATTCGCGTCCTCGACCATCTCATCACGGGTGACGGGCGCTACATCAGTTTTGCGGACCAAGGCTGGCTGGGGAGCACGACCTCCGCGCCATAACCGGCCCCAGGCTCCGCCGACATCGACTGCGGAAGGTCAGTCCGGTCTCGTGAGGATACGAGGGAAGCTCGTACAATGTTATCTCTCAGTCGCCGCTTGATCGGCTGGTGTCCGAGCGACCGCTTGTGGTTCGTCGCTGGCCTTTTCATGGGATTCATCCTGACCGTCGCGGCGAAGACTGCCTCCGCCCCTGAACCTGAACACGAGGTGATGCCTCCCCTTGGAAAGGGCGTGTTCCTGGTCGCCAGCCCCAATTTGACGGATCCGAACTTCCGGCAGACCATCGTCCTGATCTGTGAGTTCGGTCCGGAGGGAACGTTGGGGCTCATCGTCAACCGACCGACGAAGGTCCCTCTGTCCGAAGCATTGCCCCAGATCACTGCACTCAAGGGGACCTCGCACGCCTTGTTTGCAGGCGGCCCGGTTCAACCGAACGGTATTCTCATGCTGTTCCGGGTCCGTCAGGAACCAGCCGGGGCACGCCGGGTGTTTGAGGAAGTGTATCTTGGAGGAAACGTGCAAACCCTGGAACGCGTCCTGACTCGTCCAGAGCCGACCGAGACCTTTCGCGCCTATGCAGGCTATGCCGGCTGGGCTGCCGGCCAACTGGAGTTTGAGATGACGTTAGGCTCGTGGGCCACTATTCAGGCCGACGCCGGAAGCATCTTTGAGAAAGAGTCAGTCAACCTCTGGCCGGACATGCTCAGAACGCTGAGCGCCCCGCGCGTGATCCATTCACGCATGGTCCCCGGTGAATAGGCCGTTGACGCCCCTCCAGCCGCAACCCAGGAGAGGGCTATGATGAGGAGATTACCATGAAAGAGCCACGGGCCGACACGATCCGGAATATCGCCGTCGTTTCCTATACTGGCGCGGGGAAGACCTCTCTCACAGAAGCTCTCCTCTACACCGCCGGTGTCATCCCAGCCATGGGATCGGTCGTGAACGGGACCACGGTGTCCGACTTCGAACCGGAAGAGGTGCATCGCAAGATTACCGTCAGCTCGTCTGTCCTGCATGTCGACTGGAAAGACACGACCTTCAATCTGGTGGATACTCCCGGCGCTCTGAGTTTTCTCGGTGAAGCCCGCACGGTGCTCCGCGCGGTGGACGGCGTGTTGATTGTCCTGGGTGCGTCCTCCGGAATGAGAACGGAACTCGAGAAGATCTGGAGCACGATCCAAGAGCTGCAGTTACCCTGCCTCCTGTTCGTGAACGAGCTGGACAAGGAACGGACTGCTTGGGAGCCGGGTCTGGCGGAGTGTGAGAAGGCCCTCGAGTTCAAAGGACTTCCCGTCACGATTCCGATCGGCGCGGAATCGCGTCTGGAGGGGGTCGTGGACATCATCACGGGCACGGCGTACCGATCGTCCAAGGACAGCAACAAAGTTCAGCAAGCCGGCGTACCGGCCGAACTCGCAGGCGCAACGGCGGAGGCCAGAAAGAAGCTGGTTGAGGGCGTGGCTGAAGCGGATGATCGGCTGGTGGAACAGTATCTCACAGCGGGTGACCTGACCGCCGACGAAATCGTCCAAGGCCTGAGAAGTGGAACCAGTGCGAGAACCTTCGTTCCGGTCCTCTGCGGCTCCGCGGCGCGGAACATCGGCACCTGGCCCCTGTTGGAAGCCCTCGCGTCCTATCTCCCATCACCCGGGCAGCGAGCGACGCTCCACCCATTCGTGGGCATCCATCCTCACACGGGGGAATCGGTGACGCGCCACCCCGCGCCATCGGACCCCTTTTCCGCCTTCGTCTTTAAGACGATCATCGATCCCTTCATGGGCCGCTTGACCTATGTCCGGGTGTGGTCCGGAATGTTGGACGCTGACGCAGCCTTCTATAATTCAACTCGGAAGACCAAAGAACGGGGCGGGCACCTCTTTTACATTCTCGGAAAAAAATACACAGCGGTGCAGACCCTCAGCGCCGGCGACGTGGCCGCGATCGGAAAGCTGAAGGATACGCAGACTGGAGACACCCTCTGTGATGATCATCATCCTGTGCACTATCCCGCTGTGCAGCTGGCGAGACCTGTCATGTCGTTCGCGATCGAGCCAAAGTCCAAGGCCGATGTCGAGAAGGTCAGCCTCGGCTTGCACAAACTCGTCGAAGAAGACCCGACGCTGGAGTTTGTGCGGAACCAGGAAACGAAAGAGATGATTCTCAGTGGAATGGGACAGTTGCACATCGATGTGACGTTTGAAAAGCTTCGCCGCAAATACGGGGCCGAGGTGAACATCCATACACCTAAAGTGCCCTATAAGGAAACAATACGCAAGATGGCGCAAGCACAAGGGAAATACAAAAAACAGACAGGGGGGCATGGACAGTACGGGGACTGTTGGCTCCAGCTCGATCCCTTATCAAGAGGCAAAGGCTTTGAGTTTGACAATAAGATCGTCGGTGGGGCTATTCCACGGAACTTCATCCCGGCGGTGGAAAAAGGCGTGGTGGAAGCCATGCATGAGGGAATTCTGGCAGGATTTCCGGTCGTGGACTTCCGAGCCACCGTCTATGACGGGTCTTACCACACGGTTGACTCGTCAGAAATGTCGTTCAAGATCGCGGCTTCGATGGGATTCAAGAAGGCGATGGAAGCTGCTCATCCCGTGCTCTTGGAACCGATCATGAGCGTCGAAGTGGTCACACCGGATGAGGCCGTGGGGTCAGTCATCGGTGATTTGAACGCGCGGCGGGGCCGAATCCTGAGCGTGACCGCCAAGGGCAATACTCAGTCGATCAAGGCGGTGGTGCCCCTCGCCGAGATGCTGAAGTATGCGCCTTCCCTGAACTCGATTACGGGCGGACGCGGCAGTTATGCGATGGAGTTTTCCACCTATGAGGAGGTCCCACGCGAGCTGACCGCTCGGATCATCGAGGAGCACAAGGCCGCCAAGCAGGCGGTGGCCCAGTAACCGACCCTCACTTCTCGGTCGTTTTTAAGACCACGTAAAAGGCGCGGTTCTCGCGCACCACGCGGAGCAACAGGGTGTCCCCACGCTTGACCCGGGACACCGCTGCGGAGAATTCACTCACGGTGGCGACTTCGCTGCGGTTGACTTCCTTGATCAGATCGCCTTCCCGGAGTCCTTCCGCTTGCGCGAGGCTCCCTGGCTCCACCTTGGCAATCAGGACTCCTTTGTTGTCTTTGAGTTTGAACTTCTCGGCGAGCTCAGCGCTCAGGTCCTGCACATCGATCCCCAGCTTCGCCTCCGCGCGGGAAGGGGGAACGGCCGCAACGATCACGCTCTCGCGCCGCTCGCTCAACGAGACTCCGAGCGTGAGCCGCTTCCCATCCCGGACCACCTCAATGTCGGTGGTCGCTCCGGGCGTCAGGCCGGCAACCAAACGGGAAAGTTTGTTGGGAGTATCCACGGGCTTCCCATCGACCTTGGTAATGATATCCCCGGGTTTGATCCCAGCGAGAGCTGCCGGGTCCCTCTCGAACACCTCGTTCACCAACACCCCTTCACCCTCATTGACCCCAAACTTGGCGGCGAGATCCGCTGTCACCGGCTGAATCCCTACACCCAGCCACCCCCGGACCACCTTTCCCCTCGCCAGCAGTTGTTGAATGACTTGTTTCGCCATATTCGACGGAATCGCAAAGCCGATCCCCTGGGCAAAATTGATGATCGCCGTATTAATGCCGATCACTTCACCGTGCAGGTTGAAGAGCGGACCTCCGGAGTTTCCCGGATTAATGGACGCATCCGTCTGGATGAAATTCTCGTAGCGTGACAGGTTGATGTTCTCTCGACCGATCCCGCTCACCACGCCCAGGGTCACAGTCCGGTCCAAGCCGAATGGATTGCCCACCGCCAACACCCACTGTCCCACCTTCACGGCACTCGAGTCTCCGAAACTGGCGCTGGGCAGTGGTCGATCACTGGTGACCTTTAACACGGCCAGGTCCGTATCAGGATCCTTCCCAATGACCTGAGCAATATACGTGGTCTGATCCGAGAGGCGCACTTCCACTTCACTGGCCTCTCCCACAACGTGGTTATTGGTGACGATATGTCCATCTGCGTCAATGATCACCCCGGATCCGGACCCCGGAGCGTTGGGGAGCCGTTCACGCGGTGCGTCCTTTGAGCGGCCTGGCCCCTGAAGGGGAAAGATATTGACCACGGATGGCTTCGCCCGTTCTGCCAAATCCGTAATGACAGCCTGAATCTCTTCGAGCAGGCGGAGGCCGCCGGACTCCGCAGAGACTGAGGCGACCCCGCCAACGGTCGGGAACGGACCTGGAAGCGTGCTGACCGAGACCGCGAGGACCGATGCAAGGACGACCCTCATTCTCACCACTCCACCCCTTTGATCCTCTGCTGCGACAGGCTGACCAGCTTGCTCGCCCTGGGACCCGTTGCTCGGGATGCCCATTGCTTTTTTGATTCCAATGGGCCAGCGTAGCGGGTGCCCCCTCACGCCGACCTCATGGATTGTTGGTCCACAAAATAGGGGAGAAGGCGCCTCACCTCAACCTGCGGGCCAACCAATACGACGAGATCGCCCGATTGGAACATCAGGCTGTCGGTCAGGTGAAGCAGGGCTGGCCCCCGCAACACCGCGGCCACGCGAGTCGTGGGCGACAGCCCCATTTGGCTGATCGATCGGTCCACGGCCCACGCACCCCGTGCGACCTGGACCCGTTCCATTGTGGCGGAACGGGTGGAAAGATCCTGCTGAATTCTGAGAAGATCCTCACGCATTGCTTCAAGTTCCAGTTCTCGAACCAGCGTCTCAACCTGTCCAAGCTCCTTCTTCAGTAGGCCTACCTGAGAGATCGCCGCCGAGAGCAGCCCCGCCGCTTCTGGCCGGTCTAGGGCCGGCTCTGGCCGCTTCACCTCACCACTGGAGGACAGCAGGGGATAGAGCTGCGCCCCGAGCGCCCGATGAGTGGAATCCATCTTGTGAGACATATCTGAAGCCTGCCAATGAAGCTTGAGGAGCTGTGCCTTCCGGTTGACACGCTCCGAGATCGCGAGTACGGCCTCTCGAAGCACGGCCAGGTTCACGGTGAGTTCCTTACGGATCCGACTGAGAAGTTCGGCTGTCATGAGGAAAACCCTGGTGTCAGAGTGAATGTCGGATAAGCTCTATTATGTCAACTCGTACGGCCAATCTTCGGTTCCGTCCCCTGCCACAACCGCACAACATTCTCCCAATGTCGAAACACAATCACACTACTCATCACCACTCCACCCACCACAAACACCCAACTTCGCCCAAGCACCACTGAGACAACCGGAAGCATCCCAAACGCCGCCAGCGCCGCCCCGGAAGAATAGCGCCAAATTGCCACAGTTAGCAGCCACAAAAGCATGATCACGACTCCCACAGATGGCGCGATTCCCGTCACCGCTCCGATCGCCGTGGCAACCCCCTTTCCTCCCCGAAAACCCAGAAACACAGAATAAAGATGGCCAAGAATCGGAGTCAGTGCAATGGCGACCACGATTTCTTCCCGATCGAAGGTCTGGGCAGCGATCCACGCAACAACCCAGCCCTTTCCCATATCACCGACCAGCGTCAGCAGTCCCGCTGTCTTCCCCGAAAGTCGTAGGACGTTGGTGAATCCGATGTTGCGACTTCCAGCCGTACGAGGGTCAACGGTGCCGAGGCACTTGGCGACGAGCAGCCCGAACGGGATCGAGCCAAGCAGATACCCTCCGACCGCCATGGCAGCCAGAAGCCACTCATCAAACATCATGCGACATGGGTAGGTCGGCGTTTCAGGCCGTCACCAGAGGCCCTTGATTGAAACCTGCCGCCAGAAGCTCACCAGGTAGCGGCCACCTGAAATGAACGCCAAGACCAAGGCCAGATACAAGACGGCCGTGCCTGCCAGATGGAGATTCCACGCCCCTGATATGATGCCGTCTTCGAGGATAAGCAACACAATGGCCACCACTTGCGCGACCATTTTGTACTTGCCGGTCGTCTCCGGCGTGAGGACGATACCCTCTGCGGCCGCGATGGCACGGACTCCCGTCACGGCGACTTCGCGCGCAATAATCAGAATGGCGACCAACGCACCCACTCGGTCGAACTGCACCAGCAGAATGAGGGCCGACAGGACCAACAACTTGTCGGCGATCGGATCGAGCAACCGCCCCAGCTTGGTCACTTGCGACCGTCGGCGCGCCAGATACCCATCCAGCAAATCGGTGATGGCAGCCACAACAAACACAATCGCGGCCACTAGCGACCGGCCGGGCGTAGGGCTGGAAAAGATCAGCACAAACACCGGGATCAGCAAGATACGAGAGACCGTGAGGAGGTTCGGCAGGTTGACATTCGTGGCCCCTTCATACTTGGCTGCGAGCGATCCGGCTTGTTTATAGACTTCTGTGATTGGTATACGCACTGCTTAGCCCCACATCATCGGTCACTGGTCCATCACACGATTCCGCTTTTCAAAAGATCATGGAGGTGGAGCACACCAACCAGTTGCTGCTGATTTTCCAAGACCACCAACGAGGTAATGGAAAACTCCTCCATGACCTGCACCGCTCGTGCCGCCAGCTCATCGGGACCAATCGTCTTGGGATTCTTACCGGCCAGATCCAACGCCTTGGCTGTCGTCAAATCGGCACCCCGTTCCAAAAAGCGGCGAAGGTCGCCGTCGGTAATGACCCCCAGCAGCCGACCGGCCTCATCCACCACTGTGGTCATCCCGAGCTTTTTCGTGGTCATGACCAGAATGGCCTCTCGCGCCAAGGCCTGGTGAGACACACGCGGGACCGCTTCTCCCACGTGCATCAGATCCCGCACCGTGAGCAGGAGACGTCGGCCCAGCGTCCCGCCGGGATGAAATTGGGCAAAGTCTTCTTCTCGAAACCCTCGTTTCTGGAGCAACGCGATCGCCAAGGCATCGCCCATGGCCAAGGTCGCCGTGGTGCTCGCAGTCGGCGCCAGCCCCATGGGACAGGCCTCCTCGCTGACCGACACGTCCAGAACCACCTCGCTGTTTTTCGCCAGCGTGGATTGGACCCGTCCGGTCATGGCCAGCACCGGAACGTTCAGCCGCTTCACGAACGGAAGCAGCTTCAATACCTCTTCGGTCTCCCCACTGTTGGAGATGGCAATCAGCGCGTCGCGGCGGGCCAGCATGCCCAGATCGCCGTGGATCCCCTCGGCCGGGTGAAGAAAAAACGCCGGCGTCCCGGTGCTGGCCAGCGTCGCGGCGATCTTCTGGCCGATAAGGCCGGACTTCCCCATACCGGACACCACCACCTTCCCGGCACACCGGTAGAGCAGATCCACCGCCTCGGTAAACCGATGATCAAGGCGCTCGAGCAGCCCGGCGATCGCTCGGACCTCGATTTCCAGAACGCGCTTCCCCTGTTCCATGCTCATCCGCCCACCTCCGGTCCCTTCCCTGCCGCCTCGCAGATCCGAACGAGTCGCTCTAGGAGCGGCTTCAGTTGATGGAGCGGCACCATGTTGGGGCCGTCCGACAGCGCGCGATCCGGATCAGGGTGCACCTCCATAAAAAAGCCGTCGCAGCCTGCGCCGGCTGCCGCACAGGCCAAGGGAGTCACAAATTCACGCTGACCTGCTGACCGGGTGCCTGCGCCTCCCGGTAACTGGACACTGTGAGTGGCATCGAATACCACCGGATACCCGAATCCGCGCATGATCGGCAGAGCGCGCATGTCGACCACCAGGTTGTTGTAACCGAATGATGCGCCTCGCTCGGTCAAGATGATACGGGAATTCCCGCTTTCCTCCAGCTTCTTGACCACATTGCTCATTTCCCACGGCGAGAGAAATTGCCCTTTTTTCACGTTGACGACACGGCCGGTCTTGGCCGCTGCCACCAGCAGATCGGTTTGACGGCACAGGAACGCGGGAATCTGTAGGATGTCGGCAGACTCGGCCGCGCGTGCGACCTCTTCCACGCTATGCACGTCGGTTAACACCGGCACTCCCACCTGCTCCTTCACTTTCCGCAGCACAGCCAGCCCTGCCTGAAGACCAGGGCCTCTGAACGACGTGATCGAGCTGCGGTTGGCTTTATCATAGGAGGACTTGAAGACATAG
>VBOJ01000224.1 GCA_005877775.1 Nitrospirota bacterium
GTAATAGTAACGGGCACGGTCACTAAGTTGCAGTAACAGACTTTTTCATCATCCACGCTCATCACGCGCTCGGGGGCTCCGCCAGGCGGGGCCCCTTCTCTTTCCCCCCTTCCCGCAATCCTCGCCAGCAGATTGACTTCTTTCTTGTCATACTACCTGAACCTTGTCATATTTGATTGATATGGACGAAGGACGGTCCAAATGAAAACGTGTATGATGCATGAGACGCGTCAGGTAAGGATTTGAGCAAGCAACCGAGAACATGGCTCAACCCTGGCTAGCAAAGACAAAAATTCTCCATCGCCTTGGTTTTGGCCTGGGGATGGGAATCACCGTGATGATGCTGACACTGACCTGGTTAGGACTTACCCCTCTTGTCAGGCTCGAAAACACCTTCCTCGATTTCCGGTTTAAGCTCCGAGGCGATCGCCCCGTTGGCCAAGAGGTCATCCTCGTCTTGATAGATGAGAAGAGCCTGAAGGAACTCGGTCGATGGCCCTGGTCTCGTGACAAGCAGGGCCATCTGGTTAAAGGAATTGCAGCCGATGGAGCTAAGGTGATCGGACTGGACATTATTTATGCCGAGCCAGAGGTCACCGAATCCTTGCGAGAACTCCGGGAGATCCTCTCCACAGCCAGTGCGACTGGAGTTGCCCCACCAGCCTTGCGGGAGACCCTGCACAAAAAACTGGTGGTTGCTGACACTGACCACCAGTTCACTAATAGCTTGCATATCGCCAAGAATGTGGTGTTGGCGCTCCCCCTCCTGGTGCCGGCGACACATTCTACCCAACTGGACCTTATACCGACGACCACCGCACCGGAGTACATCAAGCGGAGCGAATTCATGCTCGTCAGACAGGCCAGCAGTGGCGAGGCATTAGAGCCGCATCAGGCCACTGCTGCACTCCCTCCTCTCAAGCCCTTTGCAGAGCAAGCCATCAGCCTCGGCCATGTTTACAGCCTCCCAGACCCGGATGGTGTCATGCGATACGAGTACCTGGCCCTCCGGTACCACGATGCCTATTACCCATCATTCGGACTCGAGGTCGCCCGAATCTATCTGGGCATTCCAAGGGATCGCATGGCGTTGATCCTTGGCCAAGGGGTGCATCTTGACGAGATGTTGATCCCCACCGATCAGAAGGCACGGATGCTCATCAATTACGTCGGACGTGAACATAGCTTTCCGTATGTATCGGCCACGGACGTCATCCACAAGCGAGTATCTCAAGGAATCTTCAAGGATAAGGCAGTCTTGGTCGGGACCACAGCCCTTGGCACCTATGACCAGCGGACAACTCCCTTCTCGGCAAACTTTCCAGGTGTGGAAAAGAACGCAACGGTCGTCGAAAACATCCTGCACCAACAGTTCCTGGAGAAAAGTGTGTGGTCAGGCCCACTTGAGGTCAGTATGATCCTGCTGTTTGGGCTGACCCTCACCTATAGTCTAGAAAAGCTACGGGCCTTGCCAGGAACTTTCATGGCTGCATCAGTTTTTCTGGGATATGCCGCAGTCGCGCAATATCTGTTCGTCAAACAGGCCATCTGGATCCCAGTCTTCAATCCCTTGTTGACCATCGCGGTCACCTTCATCACCCTCACGGTGCTGAGCTTTATGACGAAAGAGAGACAGGCCAAAGAGATCCGCACGATGTTCTCCAGCTACGTGAGCCCCCGGATCGTCGAAGAGTTGATCAAGTTTCCCGCAAAGGCCACCTTAGGCGGCCAGCGCAAGGAGCTGACGATGCTCTTCACCGATCTCATCAACTTCACGACGTTTAGCGAAAAGCATTCAGCGGAGGATGTGGTGACTCAACTCAACGAATATCTGGGAGGCATGACGGAGGTGGTCTTCCGTTGGAACGGGACGCTGGACAAGTTCGTCGGAGACGAGATGGTCGTGTTTTGGGGAGCGCCGCTCGATCAGCCTGACCATGCCGAGCTGGCGATCAAATGCGCGCTTCACATGCGGAAGCGTCTGGGTGAGCTGCAGGAGAAGTGGAAGACAGAAGGGAGGTTTCAGCTCGACAACGGCATCGGCATCAACACCGGCACAGCCTTAGTCGGCAATATTGGGGCCGAAGGCAAAAAGAT
>VBOJ01000225.1 GCA_005877775.1 Nitrospirota bacterium
GTCACCGAATTCACCGCCGAGCATCTCAAAAGCATGATCGGGGCTGAGGAGAAAGGTGATAACCGGGGGCATCTGGGGCATGTGTCGTTGCGCAAGTTGGGATCGGTGAAGGTGAAGGGAAAAGACAAACCAGTTGGTGCCTACGCGGTGGAGTCCCTGCAGCGGGAGGAATCATCGAAGGTCGAGGAAGCGGCGCCGGACGAGCCGATGGAGATGACGGAAAAATGACTGTCGGCTGCTCCCACTGTTGCCGCGTTCGCGGCCAAGCTTAATCCACGCGAGGGGGGTTGGGAATATCTTTCAAGAGCACGTCAGCGAGCTGCCGGCCCAACTCAAAACGCTCGCTCAGGGTCGCAGCGGTCAAGAATCGGCTCACCAAGTCCCCCATCGCGTGGTCGCGCGACGAAATGAAGCGCAGCATATCAGCGGGAGAGGTGAGCCAGAATCCCCGGAGACGGAAGAACACTGCCAGCAACTCCTCCAGAAAAATCCCTAACAGATACTGTGCAACCGCCGGCTGATCCATCAAGTCCTCCGCCTTCCCTAGCCAATGGAGACACGCGGCCTTGAGGCGGATCCTGTCGTTCAGACCGACCGTCGGCGGGCCTTGGCGGAAGCACTGTTGAGCCCTCTCCAACAGCCTGGTGCCAACCCCTTCATGCTCGAAAAGTACACGGCCTTTGCGAAGGAGTGGAGGGAGTCGGGGAGCATGCGACAGCTCTTCCTCGACGGCCTTCTGTCCTCGATATCGGATTTCAACGAAGCGATCGGCAACGCGGATGATTTCCTGCCCTTCATCCTGCCCCTTGATCAGCGCGATCAAGTCGAGATCACTATGGCGCGTCAGCGCTCGGCGGGCACCGGAGCCTACTAAGATGACTGCCACTAGATCGCCTCCTCGCTTGCCGCGGATGTAGCTCAGCGCGGAAGCCAGAATCTGTTCAAACCCCGGCGGCTCAATGGGAGGCGGTTGCTCCGGAGGCTCTGGCACCTCACGCAGTTCGGCGTTCAGTTCTTCCCTGTTGGGCTCGTTGGCATGAGCCTCGCAAGACTGGGACGATGAATTCTGTTCCATTTAAGAGCCACTCAGTTGTTTGATCTGACCTTCGAGGGTCGCCAGCCACTGATTGAATGGCTGGTCCGCGTCCACCACAATCTCGATCTTGCCATTCGGGAGCTTCCGCACCACACCCGGACTGGCAGGGGAGAGGGGGATCTCAACCCATTCCCTGTTCAGCCCTAACTGGTCGGTGAGTTCCAGGATTTGGCTAATCTGTTTGAATGACACCATCTGCAGCATAGAGAGAATGGCCAAGCGTTTCAACGTTCGACGCATTGTAAAGACAGCTTCACTATCGCATAACGCATTCGATGCCTATCGAGATAGGACACGTGCAAAGATCTGTCCGGCTTGCTCGATGTCCTGAGCCGTCACATCGAGATGGGTCACGGCCCTGAACGTCGTCCCTCCGATAGCGTTCAGGAGCACCCCCTCTTTCTTGAGACTTGCCACGATCTCCTGGGTTGGCCGACTGGAACCGACAACGTCGAATATGACGATGTTCGTTTCCACGCGATCCGGGTCAAGAGAGACGGTTGGGATCTTCTGGTATTGTGCTCAAGCGCGTAGACGCCGGCGGCAGCCAGAATCCCGGCCTGCCTCATCCCGCCACCATACATTCGCCGGAAGCGGCGAAGCTTGTCCACCATCGGCCTGTCACTCGTGACAATCAGCGAGCCGACCGGCGCGCCAAGTCCCTTAGAGAGGCAGAACGAGACCGTCTCGAAATGACGCGCATATTCCGCGGCGGACACTCCCGTAGCCACAACCGCGTTGAACAGCCTGGCTCCATCCAGATGCATAGGAATCCCATGCGCCAGTGCGATCTCACGAATTCGCTCGATCGAGGCGAGCGGATAGATAGACCCGCCCCCGCTGTTGTGAGTGTTCTCCAGACAGATGAGCCCGGTGGGGAGCGTGTGCGGTTCTTTTGGCCGGATCGCCGCGTCGACTTGCACAGGATCAAGGATGCCCCGTTCGCTGGGCAGGCCATGGATCTGCACCCCCGCCAAGGCGGCGGCAGCGCCCTGCTCATACCGGACGATATGGGCCCGGCTCTCGATAATGACTTCGTCCCCCGGCCTCGTTTGGACCCGGATGGACAGTTGGTTGGCCATCGTGCCGGATGGCACAAAGAGTGCGTAGGCCTTCCCAAGAAAGGCCGCGGCCATCTCTTGGAGCCGGTTGACGGTGGGGTCTTCCCCGTACACGTCATCGCCGACCTCAGCGCGCGCCATCGCCTCGCGCATCGCTGCAGACGGCTTGGTGACGGTATCGCTGCGCAGATCAATCATTGTGGCTTTTCGTCAAACTTATAGGCTTGCCGGTTCAGCACCGGATAAACCGTAAAAATGGGCGTGTTGTAGGGAACCACCGCCGACTGGACCCCAGGCAACAGGCCGAGATGCATATTGACGAAGTTGTAGCTCAGGCCTTCCTGCCAGGGCTCGCGAAACGACTCCGCATAGGCCTCTACCTTGTCCGAGGCATAGGTGCGGGTCATTAATCCCAAAGCTCCTTGCAACCCATACTCGGCTAGGTCAGGAGCCCCTTGGATCAACAAGGATAGGACAGACGCATCGAACCACACCTTGAACTTGCAGCTCACCTGGACGAAGGGTCCCAGCGATCCAACGTGCTCCAGCACGGACAGGGGATAGGCAAACTCTTTCGGCACATCAGAGGATGACCCGGGCGGAACAAAATGGAACTCCGGCTCCTTGACCCCGGAGACAGACACAAAGACCAAGTTCGGATCATCCAGAGCGATGTCCAGCATCTGCCCATCGTGATAACCGCATAGCTTGCCCATCTCATACCGAAGGGGATAGGAGTACCCGAGTTTGGCGTAGAAGATCCGGACGCCGGCGTCCAGCGGGTCTTCCGGTGTCCGGCTGATCTTGAGATCGAACGGCAGCATGAGATGAAAAGCATTCGTACGCGCACTCATAAACGGCGCACAGGCGCCTGGGAACTCCTTCTGAATG
>VBOJ01000228.1 GCA_005877775.1 Nitrospirota bacterium
GGATGAAAGCGAGCCGGGGACCTTCAAGGACCGTCAGTTGATGGAGCGCGACCCACACCAGATGCTGGAGGGGATTCTCATCGCCTGCTATGCCATCGGGGCCGAGACCGCGTACATCTACCTCCGAGGGGAGTTTGCCCTGGGCGCCAGGATCGTCGAGCGGGCCCTGACGGAAGCCCGGGCGGCCGGCTACGTTGGCCGGAACATTTTGGGTACGGGCGTCACGATCGAGATCTGGCTTCACCGCGGCGCGGGAGCCTATATCTGCGGGGAAGAAACCGCGTTGTTGGAATCGCTGGAAGGCAAGCGCGGCCTTCCCCGGGTCAAGCCGCCCTTCCCCGCCACGCACGGTCTCTATAACAAACCGACCGTGGTGAACAACGTGGAAACGCTTGCGAATCTGCCGTACATCATCAATCGGGGCCCCGAATGGTTCGCCTCGATCGGGTCTCCGCCAAAGAGCACCGGTACCCGCATCTTCTGCGTCAGCGGGCACGTGAAGCTTCCGGGGAACTACGAGGTCCCCATGGGGATCACGTTCCG
>VBOJ01000229.1 GCA_005877775.1 Nitrospirota bacterium
CCATCATTCCGGGCGGGGCGTCCGCTGCATTTTTTACCGAACAACACCTGGACGTGAAAATGGACTTCGAATCGGTGGCGCAGGCCGGTTCCATGCTCGGGTCCGGCGGTGTGACCGTGATGGAAGAGGGCACCAATATGGTCTGGGCGGCGCTGCAGTTGATGGAGTTCTTCAATCACGAATCTTGCGGGAAGTGCAGCCCCTGCCGAGAAGGCAGCCCGTGGCTGGTGCAGACCATGCGCCGCATCGTGGCGAAGCGTGGACGGATCGAGGACCTTGAAACGCTGACCGATCTGTGCCAGAACATCGCGGGCCGAACGGTCTGCGCGTTCGGAGACGCTTTGGTTGCACCGATCATGAGCACGCTCCGGCACTGGCGCCACGAATACGAGGAGTTGATCCGCGAAGCGGAAGTCACGCACCCGAAGGAACTGGCGATGGCAGCGGTACGGCACTGAGGAATTTGGTGATCTCGTGATTTGGTGATTTGGTGAGGTAAGGATCGGACGACTCTTCACTTCGCAAAATCGCCAAATCACTAAATCGTACTTTTATGGCTAGCACGGCAACAGAGACAGTCCGGTTAACAATAGATGGGGCCCCGGTTACGGTCCCCAAAGGCACGCTCGTCATCGAGGCGGCGCGTCAGATGGGTGTGATGATTCCGCATTTCTGCTATCACCCCAAACTCAAGTGGGACGCCAACTGCCGGATGTGCCTGGTCGAGATCGAGAAGATGCCCAAACTGCAGACCTCCTGCAGTACGCCGGTCGCCGAAGGCATGGTCGTGCGGACCGCCACCACGGTGGTCAACGATGCGCACAAGTCCGTGCTGGAGTTTATCCTGGCCAACCATCCGCTGGACTGCCCCGTCTGCGATCAGGGCGGCCGCTGTGACCTGCAGGATTTCTCCCACGAGTATACGCCGACCGTCAGCCGGTTCGTCGAGATCAAGCGGGTCTTCCCGAAGGAGTATTTCAGCGCCCTCATCGAAACGCAGATGAACCGGTGCGTGCAGTGTCTGCGCTGCGTTCGGTATTGCGACGAGGTCATGGACGTGAAGGCACTGGCGCCTGCCGGGCGCGGCACGATGACCGAGATCAAACACTTCATTCACCACGAATTAGACTGCGAGTTCTGCGGCGGATGCGTCCAGATCTGCCCCGTTGGGGCCATCACCAGCCGCTTGTCCATGTACGAATTCCGCCCATGGATGCTCAAGCGCGCCGACACGATCTGCACCTACTGCGGCGACGGCTGCCAGATCACGATTCAGACCAAGGAAAACCAGTTGATCGAGGTGATGTCCGCCCACGGAGCTGGCCGCAACAACGGCGACCTCTGTGCGCGGGGCTTTTTCGGGTACCACGTCACGACGCATCCGGACCGCCTTCAGCATCCTCTCATCAGGCGCGACGGCCAATTGGTCCAGGCGACTTGGGAAGAGGCGCTTGAACATGTCGCTGAAACCCTCACCCGCCTGAAACTGCAACACGGACCGGCAGCCTTCGGCGGCCTGATCGCGTCCCGCTGCACGAATGAAGACCTGTACGTCTTTCAGAAATTCATGCGGCTGGCTATCGGCTCCAATCGAATCGACAGCAGCGCCCGCTACGGACACATCAACGGGGTCCAGGCGTTCCGCCGGGTGCAGGGGACCCATCGCTGGTCCGTCACGTTCGAGGACATCATCGGCGCCGATGTGCTCCTGCTCGTCGGCACGAACGTCACGGAGACCAATCCGATCACCGGCCTCAAGGTTAAAGAAGCGGTCAAGAAGCGGGGAGCGACGCTCCTGACGATCGAGTCGCTGGTGCCGGCGGTTGGGACCATCAGCAACATCACCAACCTGGCCACGCATCATGTCTCTGCCCATCCTGACCAATTCGGGAACATCGTGCTGGGGCTCGTCAAGGCGGTCATCGAGGAAGGTCTGGTGGACCAAGCCCTCGCTCAGCGTGCCGGCTCCTACGTTCAAGCCATCAGCGAGGCGGTGAAGGCCTGCCCCTGGCCGGCTATCGAGGACGCGACCGGAGCCATGTCGAGCACTCTGAAAGAGACAGCGCGCCCATTTGCCTCCGCTGCCAGGACCGTCATCCTCGTTGGGCAGGGTGTGTTGCGGGCCCCGAGAGGGTCCAGCATCGCCACGAACTTGCTGGACTTGCTCCTGCTGACCGGGAAACACGGTCAACCAGGATGTGGCTTGGCCCCCCTGGCCGAGGAAAACAACGATCAGGGAGCGGTGGAGATGGGAACCGTGGCGGAGTTCCTTCCCGGGCCTTCCGATCTCAACAACCGTCCGGCGCGAGACCGCATCGCGGGCCTTTGGAAAGAGGAGTTGCCGCAAGGAGCAGGAAGAACGTTGATGGAGATGCTCGAGGAGGCACGGACCGGCAAGATCAAAGCCATGCTGATCATCGGCGAGAATCCGGTCGGTTCACTCCCAACAGCAGCCCGCGCAAAAGAGGCGCTCGAACAGCTCGACTTTCTCGTCTGCCAGGAACTGTTCCTCACCGAAACCGCTGCGCTCGCCGACGTCGTCCTTCCGGCCTGCTCCTATGCCGAGAAAGACGGCACCGTCACAAACACCGAGGGACATGTGCAGCAGGTGCGGCAGGCCATTGAGCCGATCGGCGAAAGCAGGCCGGATTGGGAGATCCTCTCCGCGCTATCGGTGCTGATGGGGTATCAGCTCGAGTATGGCGAGTCCAGAGAGATCCTGAAGGAGATCAGGAGTCTGATTCCCGGCTATGGCCTTCTTGGTCCGACTCCAACCCCGCCACGGCTCGATCAGACTGTGGTAGACCGTTACCTGCGCGAGGGCTACGCCGAGGATTTGGCAAGCCGCTACGCGCTCGCAGGCGAGGGGCAAGCGTCGCGCGGCTCAGGGAAAGAAGGAAGTTTTACGCTCGTGGTTGGGCAGACGTTGTTCCATTCCGGCAAGCTCTCGACCCGTGCGAAGGGTCTGCTCCAGATTCAGGCGGCCGGCTTCCTTGGGCTCAATCCAGCCAACGCGCAGCAG
>VBOJ01000234.1 GCA_005877775.1 Nitrospirota bacterium
CCTCATGATACTTCTTCTGTCCTTCCTCGGCGTCTCTCAGGGCTTTTGAAGGTGGGGCGGCCGATAACCTTTGATCACGAGAATGCGGTCATCTGCGGAGTACACGATTGTGGTTTCATGCTCGTCACCCATCATGGCCTCAATGATTGTTCCCGGCAATTCCCATATCCCTATGGTTGCAAGGTCCATGTATAGGTTCATCATGGCTCGGTGGCCATTTGGAGAATTACCCATCTCGAACCTATATGTGTCCTCCTGCTTCCCATTTTCCAGTTTGGAAGTTGAGATCGGGGTTCCAAGCTGAATCTCTACCTGCTTTCGATTTGCCCCAACCTCGAATGCATCGAAGTTCGGTTCAGGATGCCCACTTAGTGCCATTGCAACGGAACACCCAGTCAACATCAGGGCTGACAGTGCGACGGCTAGTAGAATCGCAGCTGTTGTCTTCATAATCCCCCCCCTCATAACTTACCGTAGAGGATTGACATTCCAACCACCTCATAGCGTGATCGAGCGTTCAAGGGTTTTGCTTATAGCATCGGGGCTGGGCTAAGATCAAATGAATTCACTGGCTGGGATTCCCAGAAACTTGACCTGCATTTGAGTGTAGCTTAGGACCTCACACTCTTCCCTCACCGATCACCGACAGGAGTGCAGAAGGAGAAACGGGTATGTTGCGCATAGGTGATCAGTTCGTTTGCCGATGCGTGGTTGTTGTGATTGTCTCAGCAGCCGTTCTCTTGTCCGTGCAGACAGCAGCAGCGGAATTTGAACAAGGGGATGGCTATTTCAGTCTCTACGTCCTGGGAAGCAGCCCGGCTGATAGAAACCTTCGGATCGGATCGGAGGACATCCCGAATACCTCAGTTGGAAGTGCGGTTGGAGCTGGGCTGAAGGTCGCTTATTTTCCGGCTTTCACCAGAAGATTCCTTGGCCTCGAGGCTGATTATTTTGGGTATAGTGGAGACATTGTGGCGCCTCGCACAACTGTGGGTGGCGTACCGCGGTTTGCCAATGTGAGTCTGACAACAATGAACGGGATGGTCAACCTAATCGCACGGTACCCAGGAGAGATTGTTCAGCCATACGTCGGAGTCGGTGGAGGAACGTCTTTGGGGTTCCTGACCAGCATAAACTTTCAGAGTAGCGCTGGCACCTTTTCAGGTGATGCGTTCAAGGCAGCTTGGGCGTACCAGTTCATTGGCGGTCTTAGGATCAACGCGACCCAGCGGTTCTTCCTGTTTGGAGAATATAAGTTTGTTGGGACCCGATTTAAATGGGACTCAGAGGGTCCTTCTGGGTCAAGGCCGCAAGTTTCATTAGATTACCGAGCCCAGTTGATTTTAGGCGGTATCGGGATTCGATTCTGAGCCAGAAAGGACACAATGGGCGGGTTGTTGGACCAACTTTTCGTCTACCATCCTGATGCATGGGAAGACCGTGACTGGGCAAGGATCAGCGGGCTGCCGCTTGAAGACGTCTGGTTCCCGGCTACAGACGGCACGCGCTTGTTCGGCTGGTACGTGGAATCGTCTGGCTCGCCGGCCGTGTTGCTCTGGTGTCATGGGAACGCGGGGAACATCATCAACCGACTGGACAACCTTCGAGAGCTGTACCATTTAGGCCTCTCCGTCTTCCTGTTCGATTATCGTGGGTATGGTCGCAGTCAGGGAAGACCATCCGAGGAGGGGCTCTACCAGGATGCGTTGGGGGCCTACGCGCATGTGACCGGCACTCGCCGCGTTCGGCCGGAGCGGATCGTGCTGTTTGGTCGTTCGCTCGGTGCGGCTGTGGCCGGGGAGGTGGCCAGCCAACGTCCAGCAGCCGGCCTGATTCTTGAATCCTCCTTTCCCTCTGTGGAGGCTCTCGCCAAGTTTCACTATTTTGGCCTACCGGTTCATTGGCTGGTTGGCGCGCGGTTCAATCTCGCTGACAAGTTGAAGCATGTCTCGGTGCCGATTCTCGTGATCCATGGCGATCAGGATGAGATTGTCCCGATCCACCTCGGGCGGCAGGTGTTTGAGGCGGCCAAGGACCCGAAGGCCTTCTATCTTGTTCCAGGCGCCGACCACAACAATCTGTATCATGTCGGGGGTAGGCTCTATTTCCAAAGGCTGAAGCGATTTGTCGAGGAGGTCATCAGGCTATGAAGGGCGAGAGTGGGTGGTATCGTTGGAACAACGTCGTGCGCGGATTCCCGGAATTCTCACAAGGGAGGAGATGCCATGAAACAGGTCTCTCTATTGGCCGGATTGATTATCGGAGTCCTCTCGCTCCTGATTGCCTGCGAATCGAAAAAGGAAGCAGCCAAGCCTGTCGGTGATGCTGCCCTCATGTCTCCCGCCGGTTCGGCCGGGCGGATGGAGAACGATGAGGGCGTCGGGCACTACAAGCAGGGGCACTGGACTGTGGCCGAAGGCCATTTCCGTAAGGCGATTGCGGCTGATACCAAGTTGGTCGAAGCCCACTATAACCTCGGCCTCGCGCTGGACAAGATGGGCAAGCATGAGGCCGCGACTGCTTCTTTCAAAAAAGTTGTCGAACTGGCCCCACCAGACTCGCCGATCAAGGACTCAGTGATCCTCAAGGAACATATCGGGAAATAAATTCCGCAGGCGGTTGCTGCTTGCGAATCGAGCCCAGGGGCTCCCGCCTCACGGAATGCGTCACACGCCAATCAAGCAGTGGTACGCAGGGACGCATTCTGGTACAGTGCGCCGACTCAAATCGCCTCCGCTCTTGCTTGCCCATTTTTGAGGGTAGAGCAAGCGCGGGGGTGTGCTGATTGCCGACCATTGAGCCGGGGCTTTTAGAAGAAGGGGGGACTCGTGCAGCGATGGGTGGGCGAATCTGTTCGGCGGGTTGTCCTTACCATGCTGGTTATCGGTGTGGCAGGATGTACCACTGTTTCAAAGCCCCTTCCCGAAGCTCAGTTGGTCGCACCTCTGCCTGACGTTGACGCCCCCGATCTTCTGCCTCGCGAGCCAGCCCCACGCCTCGATGCTGGAACAGGCGGCACGGATATTCGAGTCATCACGGTTGCTGCGAGCGATCCCGCCTCATC
>VBOJ01000235.1 GCA_005877775.1 Nitrospirota bacterium
CCGCGTGACCAGGCCACTGGACAAATTGTGGCCCAGGGACGGGAACCTGGTCAGAAGCAAGAGCCAACTCGCGATGAACCTTACGACCCATTCGCAAAATATGGAGAGGCGTTCTCCGAGGAAGGGGAAGAGGATGACCCCTTGGAGCCGTTTAACAGCGCGATCTTCGAGTTCAACTACAAGCTGGACAAGTACGTCATGAAACCCGTTGCGAAAGGCTATAACTTCGTGATGCCCGACCTCGTGCAGCGTGGAGTGTCCAACTTTTTTCACAATATCCGGTTCGTGCCACGCCTCTTCAACAATTTATTCCAGGCTAAGCTCAAAGGCGCGGGTCTCGAGATGGGGCGCTTTCTGATCAACAGCACAATCGGTCTTGGAGGGATCTTCGACGTGGCCAGAAACCAGTTCGGCCTCGAGACGCCGGATGAGGATGCCGGCCAGACCATGGGCGTCTATGGCGTCAAGCCAGGTCCCTACGTCGTGATCCCCATCTTAGGTTCCTTCACGGTCCGGGATTTTATCGGGTACTTCATCGATATCGGCCTCGATCCGATCAACTGGCTGGTCTTTCCCGTGATCGAGGTCAAGGGGGTGCCGTCGGTCATCGCCCATAAGAACCGAAACACCTCGACGATCGCGCAGCTCGGGTCCCGCGCTGGATATCTCATCAACGAGCGGTCATTGAACCTTGAGACGTTCGAAGGCGCGGAAGAGGCGACGCTGGAGCTCTACAGTGCTGTCCGCAACGCGTACTTGCAGAAGAGAGCCAGAGCGATCCGCGAATAATCGTGAGGGGTGAGGGGTAAGGTGTGAGGGGAAGGAAAGGAGAGAGGCAAAGTCACCTCACTCCTAACGCCTCACGCCTAACGGATCACGCCGAGTTCACGGCCCACCTTTGCGAAGGCGTTGACGGCTCGCTCGAGCTGCTCGTGCGTGTGCGCGGCCGACATCTGCACGCGAATCCGAGCCCGCCCTTTGGGCACGACCGGATAGCTGAAGCCGATCACGTAGATTCCTTCCTGAAGTAGCCGATCGGCCATGCGCGTCGCCAGAGCCGCGTCGCCCAGCAGGACGGGGATGATGGGGTGATCGCCTGGCACAATCGTGAAGCCCAGCGCCGCCAGGTGCGATCGGAAGAACGCCGCATTCTCGCGTAGCGTTGTTCGCAGGGTCTCGCCCTGGGCCGCGAGTTTGAGCGCCTGAAGGGCTGCGGCTGTGATCACCGGTGGCAGCGAGTTCGAGAACAGGTAGGGACGAGACTTCTGTCGGAGCAGCTCAATGATTTCCGCCCGACCTGACGTAAATCCCCCGGAGGCGCCTCCCAGCGTTTTCCCCAAGGTACTCGTGATCAAGTCCACCCGATCCGCTACCCCCAAATGGTCCGGCGTACCGCGGCCGGCTTTGCCGAGCACGCCGGTCGCATGGCTGTCGTCCACCACCATCGCCGCGTCGTAGCGCTCGGCCAGCTCAGCGATCGCGTCCAGCTTGGCCAGATCGCCGTCCATCGAGAAGACACCGTCGGTCGCAATGAGCCGCAGCCGGCAGTCTGATGCCTGCTTCAACACAGCCTCCAGTTCCGTTATGTCTGAGTGCGCGTATCGGAATCGCTTGGCCTTGCAGAGGCGAATGCCGTCGATCAGGCTGGCATGATTCAAGGCGTCGCTGATGACCGCGTCATGCTCGTCGAGCAGCGTTTCGAAGAGGCCGGTATTGGCGTCAAAACAGGAGCTGTACAGAATGGTGTCGCCGGTGCCCAGGAACGTCGTCAGGGCTTGCTCCAGGCGCTTATGCATGTCCTGTGTGCCGCAGATGAAGCGCACGGAGGCCATGCCGTACCCATACTGCCGCAGCCCGTCTGCCGCGGCCCGCAGCACGTCGGGATGAT
>VBOJ01000236.1 GCA_005877775.1 Nitrospirota bacterium
CGAGGCGGCCGGTCTGTTGCCGGGCGACCTGATTCTCGAAGTGAATCGCCAGCCGGTGCCGAACCTAGCTGCCTACCAACAACTCGTGGACCCGATCAAACCCAAAGATCTCACCCTGCTGATGATCAACCGGCAGGGGACGGTGTTGTACGTGCCCATCGAAGGAGAGTAGGGGAAGGCCTCGGGTGACGAAGGGCGAGCGGCTCGTCGGCGGCATGATGCGACGATGCGGTTCTCTCGTCCTTGCCGGATGTGACACACGCGTCGCCTCTAGCAGACCATCGGAACGGCGACGCTGCAGGCATCTTGCCCCTTGGTGCCCCGATGGCGCCATACCGCTAGACCTTCGCCGCTCATCCCTTCCACCCGAGGCCATGAGCGGGTGAGAGAGGGCAAGTCTCGCTCTTTCGCCTGCGACGCACATCAGCATGGCAGGTCCGCAAGGTCGCTCCCTCCATCGCTCCGCCAGACAACTTAATGGGGGTATAGACTGCGAGATCGGCAGTGTTTGATCGGCGAGGAGAGGCTTGATAAGCTCCTGGTCAATGATGGATATTGTTACTGGTTTTGTTGAGAGTGGCTTAAAAAAGTTGACAAGATAGACTACATGGGTTTGAGCAGGAGACTCAATAGTTAAACAGCGCTACGACATGGTCGATAAGAGCTACATACTGGCTGAGATTCGTAGAACTGCCGAAGCCCACGGCGGCACTCCACTTGGCAGGGCACGGTTTACCGCCGAAACTGGAATCAAATCTAAAGACTGGTCGGGCAGGTACTGGGCACGATGGAGCGATGCTGTGATGGAGGCGGGGTTCGTCCCCAACAAGTTCCAGTCAGCATTCAGTGAAGAGCTCCTTCTCGAAAAATTTGCTTCCCTCATTCGGGAGCTTCAGCACTTCCCGGTCGTTGCTGAAGTACAAATGAAAGCACACAACGACCACAACTTTCCAAATGAAAAGACATTCAATCGTCTTGGACCAAAACACGAGTTCGCCGCTAAGCTGGTTGATTTCTGCCAGAACCGCCCAGGCTACGAGAATGTCGCGGACATCTGTAGGCCGCTGGCTGTGTCGAAGACCAAGGCTACCGATCGCGTAAAGCCAGAAGCGGATGTAAGCTTTGGAGAGATCTATCTTCTCAGATTCGGCCGGCACTACAAGATCGGGCGAACAAATGCGGTTGGCCGCCGTGAGCGCGAGCTGGCGATTCAGTTGCCCAAGAAGACGACGCTCGTTCATGTTATCAAGACTGACGATCCCGTGGGTATCGAATCTTATTGGCACAGACGCTTCGAAGGCCGACGCAAGAATGGCGAGTGGTTCGAACTAACTCCCGAAGACGTTGCAGCCTTCAGAAGGCGCAAATTCATGTAGGGCAGTCTAACACGGGCTACAGCCGACCCTCCGCCAAAAGCAGCGCCGGGCGGGTGAGCCCTGAGCCGTTGGCGCGTCGGTGAGCATCTAGAAAACGTGACTTCCTCAGCCGGTACTCGAGAACGACCTCAGCAGGTGTCCTCAGCTACACACTGACCTGTAAGCTCCCAAAACCATAGCAAGACTGGCCAATAAGTCGGTTGACACGGCCGAGCCGGCGGTGCTAGAGTTCGTGCCACGTTTTTACGATTTGTAGCACTGACGAAAGGCCCTGCCATGAAGAAGCTTGTGCGGTTTGGGGTGTCGTTGGATCACCATCTGCTGGATGATTTCGACCGGCTAATTACTAGGAAGAACTACACGAATCGGTCGGAGGCGCTGCGGGATCTGATTCGGGACAACCTCGTCGGGCAGGAGTGGGATGAGAACAAGGAGACAGTCGGAACCGTCACGTTTGTGTACAACCATCACGTCCGTGATCTGACTGACAAACTCACGGAAATTCAGCATCGGTATCACCGCCTGGTCCTTTCTGGCATGCATGTGCACCTGGACCATGACCATTGTCTGGAAGTACTGGTGGTCAAGGGCAAGGGCTCAGAGATCAGGAAGGTCGCTGACATCCTGATCGGAACCAAGGGCGTCAAACACGGCAAGCTTGCGATGACCACGACCGGCAGAGGACTCAGCTGAGTCCTGCCGTGAACCTTCCTGTTTTTCTTGTTCTGATTCTTGTTTGGTGCCTTGCCCCCTCGGCGTGGGCTCATGATCCGGACGCCCCGACTGTCGAAGTTCCCGAAGTGCCTGTCCTGGCCGACCGGCCTGTGGCTGCCTCTTCACAACAGTTCATCCCGGACAAGGAGATCCTGCTCCAACCACAGGGCCGGCCGGCCAACCTGTTGCGTTTGGTGCCGGGCCTCATCACGGTCGAACATTCCGGTGGCGCGGGCAAGGCCGACCAGTATTTCTTGCGCGGGTTCGACGCGGACCATGGAACGGACCTCGCCTTGTTCGCCGATGGCATGCCGATCAACCTGCGCACCCATGCGCATGGCCAGGGCTATTCGGATTTGAACTTCATCATCCCTGAAACCATTCAGGGGATTGATGTCTACAAGGGAACCTATCACGTCCAGTTCGGGGACTTTGCTACAGCCGGCGCCGTGAACTATTTGACCCGGGATGTCGTAAAAGAGGGGATCGTCCAACTGTCGGGCGGTCAATTCGATACGCAGCGCCATCTGTTGATGCTCTCGCCAACGAAGGACAAGATTCGGACGCTGTTTGCGGCAGAGGGCTATTACACGAACGGTCCCTTCATCAATGACAATCGCTACTTCCGGAGCAACATTCTCGGTAAGGTCACCATGAATCCGACTGTCAGGTCAGAAGTGAGTCTGAGTGCCACCTTCCATAAGGCGCAGTGGAATGCATCAGGCGAAATTCCCCTTCGGGCCGTGAATGAGGGGACCTTGGACCGGTTTGGCGCCATTGATCCTTCTGAAGGAGGAAAAACAACGCGCGGGACGGGCCGGCTCAACTCTCACTATGATACGACGACTGGGGGACGGGCCTTTGCGAACCTGTATGCCCAGTATTACAGGTTGGATCTGTTCACCAATTTCACTTTTTTCCTGAACGATCCGGTGAATGGCGACGGCATCCAGCAAGTAGACCGGCGGGTCATGTATGGGGGGGACGTCGGCTGGCGGCAAGCAGGTGACCTGCTCGGCATGGCAAGCGCGGCGACCGCCGGTGTGCAAGTGCGAGTCGATGACATCCATGCGAGGCTGGGCAGCCAAGTCAAACGGGTTCCCACCGGTACCACCACAGACAGTGATGTTCTGGAGGCCTCCTATGCTCCATATCTCAAGCTGGAATCCCAGCCGCTTCCCTGGATGCGGTTGGCCGGCGGCGTTCGCGGCGATTTCTTCACCTTTGATGTCCGGAACCGATGTTCCACCTGTCCAGAGCAGCCGAACGGCAGAGCCAGCGCGGGTCTTGTGAGTCCCAAGGTGAACTTGATCCTGGGCCCATGGTTCGGGACCGAGTTCTTTGTCAATTACGGCGTGGGCTATCACAGTAACGACGCGAGGACCGCCGTCACCGGCGGTGCGGTTCCCTTGGCACGGGCGTCAGGCTATGAAGTCGGGCTCCGGACCAAACCATGGGACCGCCTCGAACTCAATACAACCCTCTGGGCGCTGGATCTTCAATCGGAATTGGTGTTCGTCGGAGATGCAGGGACCACGGTAGCCCGTGGCCCGACGAGACGCTATGGCATG
>VBOJ01000232.1 GCA_005877775.1 Nitrospirota bacterium
CTCAAAAGTTCGGCTCCTGACCGCATGCCGGCACGAGTCGGTGGGAACCCAACTGCTGGTCACGGGCGGCGCCATCACCAAGATCGAAGAGGCTGCAGCGGCGCCAGGCACGCAAGTCGAGGTCAGGGATCTCTTCTTCAACACTCCTGCCCGCAGGAAGTTTCTCAAGACGACCACGACCGAATTCTCTCATATCAGCCAGGTGGTGCAGCAAGCCAGTCTGGCTTGGCCTCGGATGCAGTTTCGGCTCAGGCATAATGGACAGGACGTGTTCGAGCACGCCGCCGTGTCGTCCTATCGGGATCGTGTCCTGCAGGTCTATGGCGCGCGATTCTTGGATCAGACGGTGGAGGTGCGGGGAGAACGCCCAGGGTCTCGTCTGGAGGGCTTCACGATCAGTCCTGTTCACACGCGTGCCGCTCGAAGTCCGCAGGAATTGTTTGTCAATCATCGTCCGGTCAAGAACGCGACAGTCCTCCACGCGATCTATGACGGCTATGGGTCGTTCCTTGCGAAAGGGCGTCATCCGCAGTTCGTGTTCTTTCTTGAAGTGGACTCGGACCGAATTGACGTCAATGTCCACCCGATGAAACGGGAGGTTCGCTTTGTTGACCAGGAACTGGTTCACCAAATGGTACGGCAGGCTGTTGGCGAAGCGCTGGGCGGCAGCCATCAAGAGCGGCAGATGAATCGGCTGCTGGACGGCTCTTCGGGTTTCCAGGACCAGTCTGCCTCGAGCTTCGGTTTAACCGGTTGGCCTGGCTGGCCCACCAGGTTGGCCGGAGGGAACAGCGAAACGACGACGGGGCGGCCTCATGGACCAGGTACATACGCAGCGCAGCAGACGAACGACCAGGGTTCGGTTCGCGATGAGAGCGCTCCGGGGCTGTCCGTTCAGGAGTCGATGCACAGGTATCTCGTGGAGAGGGGGCTTCACGTCACCCCCTTGGGACAGATCGGTGGGGTATTTCTGGTCGCGCAGGTAGGCTCGGAGTTGCAGGTGATTGACCAGCATACTGCCCATGAACGAGTCCTGTTTGAGCGACTGTGGCGGGCCTGGCTCAGCCAGGCCATCCCATGCCAGCCGTTGCTCATTCCAGAGCCGATCGATCTCCCTGCCCACAGCGCGGTCCTGCTCCAGCGGCACGTATCGGACCTGGAGAAGCTGGGTCTGACAATCGAGCCGTTTGGCTCTGCCTCGTTCGTCATTCGGACTGTTCCGGCGCTCCTGGGCAACTTCGATTATGCGTCGCTGATCCAGGATTTGCTGGAGGATCTTTCGCAATGGAACTCGGTCTCGTCGCTCGAAGCCCGCGTCAGACCGGTCCTGGCATCCTTGGCCTGTCACGGGGCTGTCCGGGCCGGGCGTGCGTTGGAACTGCCGGAGATCAAGACGCTAATCGAAGACTGGATCAGGGAAGGTCTGCCCACGACCTGTCCTCATGGGCGACGGGTTGCGCTTCGCCTTCCAGAGGAGGAATTGTCGCGGATCTTCGGGAGAGCGTAAGGCGTGAGGCGTAAGGGGTAAGGTGTGAGGGGTAAGGAGTGAGAAGTGAGGAGTGAGAAGTGAGGAGTGAGGAGTGAGGAGTGAGGAGTGAGAAGTGAGGAGTGAGAAGAACTCCGCGATCCGCTAGAGGTTCAAAAAAATGACCGTGACCAAGGGTCCCCTTACCCCTTACCCCTCACCCCTTACGGAGCAGCTCAAACCGCTGGTGGTGTTGGTGGGTCCGACGGCGGTCGGAAAGAGTCAGGTTGCGATCCTGCTCGCGAAAGCGTTGGGAACTGCGGTCCTGGCGGCTGACTCTCGTCAGGTCTATCGCGACATGGATATCGGCACGGATAAGCCAAAGCTGAGTGAACGGCAGGGGGTGCCGCATCGCCTGATTGATCTCGTGCAGCCGGATCACCCGTTCAACGTCGGCATGTACCGCCGGTACGCGCTGGCCGAAATCGATCGGTTGCACTGCAGAGGGCTGGTTCCCCTGCTGGTGGGAGGAACAGGCCTCTACATCAGGGCGCTGCTCCGAGGATTATGGGAGGGCCCGCCGGCAGATTGGAGCTTCCGCGCGCGACTACTCGATGAGGCACGTCTCAAAGGAGCCACTCATCTCCACGACACGCTCGCGCTGATTGACCCTGAGTTGGCCGATCGGCTGCATCCGCATGATCTGGTGAAGATCATCCGAGCACTGGAAGTGCATCATCTCCTCGGTCGTCCGCTTTCTGATCTGCACCGAGCGCACGCATTCAGCGAGGCACCGTTCTCGCCGCTGCTGATCGGCCTGACGAGGGAACGGGAGGCCTTGTATCGTCGGATCGAGGCCCGAGTTGATGAACAATTGGCCAAGGGGCTGGTCCAGGAAACGCAACAGCTGTTGGCGAAGGGGTACGGGCGTCATCTGGGTTCCATGAAAGGCCTTGGCTACCGGCAGATGGCCGGGTATCTGGCTGGGGACTATGAGTACGAGGAGGCGATTCAACGGCTGAAGCGGGACACCCGCCGCTTTGCCAAACGCCAGATGACATGGTTCCGCAAGGAGCCCGACATCATCTGGCTGACCATCAGCGAGTCCGAGTTTCCGGAACAGGTGGTTGCGCGCATCCTCGATCATGTCGGCCGATTTCTATCGCAGCTCTTGACTTGCTTAGGGCCTGATTCCCCCACCTCAAAGGCGGCCGTCATGACGTCATCGGCTGAAGGTCGTTCCGGTGTCAGTTCCGTGGGGCACGCGTAGCTATGGCCAGAGGGCAAGCACAGGCTGAGATCGGGATCATCGGGGGGAGTGGGCTATATGACTTGGAAGGATTAGAGCGGGTCCGCGAGGTCCGCCCCAGTACGCCTTTCGGACGGCCCTCGGATGCCCTTGTCCTTGGCACGGTGGACGGAGTGCGGGTGGCGTTCCTGGCCCGACACGGTCGTGGCCACCGGATCGGGCCGAGTGAGATTAACTATCGCGCCAATATCTATGCCTTGAAGTCGGTTGGAGTGACCCGTGTCGTTTCCGTGAGTGCGGTGGGGAGCATGAAGAAGACCGTCAGGCCAGGCGAGGTCGTGCTGCCGGATCAGTTCGTCGATCTCACGAAACGGCGCATCGGGACTTTTTTCGAGCAAGGCATTGTGGCGCATGTGGCGTTTGCGGAACCTATCTGTCACGCGCTGGCGACGTCCCTTTACAAGGCGGCGCAAGACGTCGGCGCTTCTGTGCATCAGGGAGGCGTCTACCTCTGCATCGAAGGCCCCCAGTTTTCGAGCCGGGGAGAATCGAACATCTATCGGCAGTGGGGGGTCGATGTGATCGGGATGACGAACCTCCCAGAGGCAAAACTGGCCCGTGAAGCGGAATTGTGCTATGTCACTCTGGCGCTGGTGACGGATTACGATTGCTGGCACGATACCGAGGCAGCGGTTACGGTCGAGGCAGTGCTGGCGACGCTTCAGAAAAATGTGGAACTCGC
>VBOJ01000230.1 GCA_005877775.1 Nitrospirota bacterium
GATCCAAAGCAAGATGGGGAACAGAAGAAAGAGATAATAGGCTCCGGCCGTCCAGCCGGAGGGAGAGAAAAGCACGAACGAGAGGAGCGACTGTTGCATCCCAGGAATCCAGGAAAGGGGGATCGTCAGGAATTCAAAGAGACTCTGCCACGGTTGGGGGACCATAGCGGTCATTTGGTCAGACATTGGCGCCCTCTAAGTTTGGTTAATGGAAGGAGATCTCGGGTTGGTCATGCATCTGCCTTGCCTAGGGAAGGGGGAATTGACGTTCTTTTTAAAAATCAGTCAGTTAGACGCAGTCTTGGGTGAGGGACTGAGCGGGCAGGTTTTCTCTCAGTGTTCAATTGGGAACGAAGCCAACTGGGAATGAGTCCATCCCTGGTCCTTACTTGTTCGGTCGCTGGGTGAGTATCAGGCCGATTTTCCCGGCAAACAGGGCGAAGCTAAGAAGGAGCAGACTCAAGCTGATCCAGGTTGCGGCCTGAGCGGGAATCGATCGCAGAGGGAATTGCCAGAGCAGCGCGGCGACCACCGCCAGCCCCATGGTGCCCACACTCAGCGCGCCGACCTGGACCGGACGCCATCGCTCGACGATCCCGGTGAGCAGTGCCTGGTACGATTCACGTTGCTTGTTGCTTTGGACTCGTTCGGTGGCGAGCGCGGTCGGCAATAGATGTGAGAGGGCACCGAACGTTGTGTGGAGAAAGAACCCGACCAGCAGCAGATGTGTATAAGCGATCAGGTGGATGTTGCCGAACGGGACGCCCGGCGGATCGAAGAGAAAGTTGATTGAGACCAGCATGCCGGTCACGATCCCCACCACGAGGAAGGCTGCGGCCTGGATGAGATGATCGGCTGCGGCATTGTTAACTCGGCCCGCGTCCCGCCACGTTCGAAGGAGATTCAATCCGTAGAGCACTGTCCCGGCCAGCATGATCACCCCTCCGGCCTGTTGAGTCCAGAGGCTCGACAACAGGAATCCGGCCAGCAGCACCAGCATGCCGAGCGGTAGGAGCGCAACGGTGACCCGCGTCAGCGACATGCTGTGGAGGCGTCCCTTCAGGACGGTCGGCAACAAGTGGTACATGGTGCTCACGATGATCAAGGTGACGAAGCCAATGAGAGACAGGTGGATGTGTGCAAGTCTGGCTTGCCCGATGAACTGGTGCGAGAAGAGCCGCAGGGTCATCCCTTCCCCCACCGCCAGTCCTCCCAGCAGCGCGAAGAGAGCGATGCCGTATAACCAGGGTAGGAAAGAGAGTGCTCCGTGTTGCGTCTGCCCGATCACATCGCGAAGCAGCGACAGAGACGCAAGCATGACGAGCAAGCCTGCCGTGCCGATGACCAGGGGCTGTCCCAGCCAAAAGCCGGCCAGCAGGCCGATCGTCGCCCCGTTGATGGCGGCATAGAAGACCGGGAATGAGTTATGAGCGGGGTTGTAAGCAAGACGTGAGAGCAGCGTGACTCCAAGCATCAACTGGGCGACCCCTCCAACCAAGGAGAGATGGACGTGGAGCGTGCGGTAGTGCGGCGGGACATGCTGGCCTAGCGTCATGGCCAAAAAGAGCCCCAACCCAAGCACGGCTGAAAGGATCAACCAACCCAGTCCTGTGAGGAGGAACAGCAGAGGCGAACACTGCGCGCGCGGCATCCTGATTCCTTTAGCTGGTTGTGGAAAAACTCGTTTGACGCTCGTTTGTGAGAAGAGCAAGGGAGAACTGTCACGATCTGAACGACCTCTTCAGGATGTTCAAAAAGGCGTTGTTTTCACCCTCCCACCCCAGGCGCGCCAAGACGCGCCCCTTCCCGTGACGCGGCCGCAGATCAATCCATTCACCGGGGTGGTTGGGATGGTCCCAACTGTACTCGCTTGCTCAGACCGTCCTAAATCAAACTTAGAAGGGTGGCCTGATTGCCCTTTACTGCGCGCGTCCAGCGAGCACATTCTGATCGTGCGCGCTGCGCGAACACGAAGGGCAGTCTGGCCAGCCCTTACCCTTCCCTTTTTCAACATCCTGTTAGTCCTTCAAGAAATAAAAATGGTTCGTGGGCCCTATGCCGTGGCCGATCGCCAGACTGTGCCGGATGGCCTCAGTCAGGTAAGTCTTGGCAGCCTGCACTGCGTCGGGCAATGGTTTACCCTTGGCCAATTGTGCCGCGATGGCTGAGGCGTAGGTGCAGCCGGTCCCGTGGGTGTGAGGGGTTTCGATGAACTCGCCTTTGAACACGTTGAAGAACCGGCCGTCGTAGAGCAGGTCGGAGCCTCGCTCCAAAATCAGATGTCCCCCTTTGATGAGGACATACTTGCAACCGAGCTTATGGATCGCTTTTGCGGCCTGGCGGGCAATGGCCAGGGTCCGGATCTCAAGACCGGAGAGACGTTCCGCTTCGTGGATGTTCGGTGTCACGACTAGCGCGAGCGGAATCAGCGTGCTTTTCACTTTCTCGATGGCCGCCGGCTGGAGCAGCGCCTGACCGCTCTTGGAGATCATCACTGGGTCCACCACCAGATTGGCCACCTTATACTGCTGCAGTTTCCGGCTGACCGCTTCCACAATCCTCACCGAGGACAGCATGCCCGTCTTCACCGCCGCCACGTCGAAGTCATCGAAGATCGCGTCTAGTTGCGCTTTGATCACCGGAATCGGCAGATCATGCACTGCCGTCACGCCCTTCGTGTTCTGGGCGGTGATCGAGGTGATCACCGACATCCCATACACGCCGTTGGCCGCCATGGCCTTCAGGTCCGCCTGAATCCCGGCTCCTCCCCCCGAATCCGACCCGGCAATCGTAAGTACTTGCTTCATAGGGGTTAGACTATACCAGAAAACATGCAATTTTCGGCCGGCCCGTTGATTTTTTGCGTCGGTTGGCGTATTCGCAGTCAGGCTTGAAGTATCCGCTATGAAACCTTTCACGACTGTTGCCATAGCCATTTTCACGATCGTCGCAGTGGTGCATCTCTTTCGCATCCTTCTTGGGTGGGAAGTAATAATCCATGGAATCGTGATCCCGATGTGGGCGAGTTACCTCGGCCTGGTCATCGCTGGCGGGCTGGCGTTCCTGCTTTGGCGTGAATCCCGTTAGTGTTGCGAAATGGATGCCGGGCGATATATTTGCCGTGATGGCTTCACCCGGCCCCGCATCCACGATGACGCTCAGTGTTCTGGCTGTCCTGCTCGCGGCCACACTTCAGGGCTGTGCCACGACCGACCCCTCGAGCAGGTACCAGAGGGACGCGCTGTCGGATGAGCTGAGTGACGATGTCTTTCCCGTCAGAGCAGCGCAGGGACGACCCTGCTGCGATCTGGTCGTGGGGACCCCCAGACAACAGACGCTAGCGCATTCGGCCGTCGGATTCCTCGGCAAATCGCGGATCGAAGTAAACGGCCGGCGCTTTACGTTCGACTGCTCTGGTCTCGCCCGTGGCGTGTATGTCACGCAAGGCATCGATTTATACGATGGTCTCGGGGAGTTGGACGGCGGCAACGGCGTCGGAAGGATCTACGGGCATGTCGTGCAGCACGGACGGATCCATTATGGTCCGATCGTCCATCCCGGCGACCTAGTCTTCTTCCACAATACCTGGGACTTCAACAGAGATGACCACTTCAACGATCCGCTCACGCATGTGGGTGTGGTGGAGGGGGTGGAGCGCGACGGCACCGTGGTGTTTGTAAGCCGGGTCGCGGGAGGGATTGAACGGTATCGAATGAATTTGCGGATGCCCGACAC
>VBOJ01000069.1 GCA_005877775.1 Nitrospirota bacterium
TCGGCCTCGAACCGGTGCGGAACGGTCAAGGTGACGGAGGCGACACCGAGGTGATCCCCCTGCTGCCAATTGAACACCTCCCACCACGGGCGGTCTTGGACCTGCTCCAGGGTATAACCCGTCGCATCCTGTGCCGCTGGGTTGAATGAGGTGATCCGGCCATTCGCATCGGTCGTGAACAGGCCGCTGCTGATGCTCTGCACGATGTTCTCATGAAACGCCTGTAGCCTGGTCAATCCCTGTTCCTTCTCTCGAAGGGATTGGTCTGCCAGCCTCAATTGCCCGGCCAGCTGACCGCTCAGGAAGCCCACCACGAAGAACGCCAGGCCATGCACCCCAAACGTGTACAAGGTCTCCGCTACCGACAACCGGCTCGGTGGTAGCCACTCCCCCAACTCTAACAGCCCGTACAACTGGATATTGGCGACGAGGCCGAACAGGATCGCTGAGAACGCAGCGGTGGCGAGCCCCACCCGACGTCTGAGAATCAGGCTTGCGAGGGTGACCGTGATGATATAGAGCACCGCGAAAGGGCTTTCGATCCCGCCGGTCATGGCGACGAGCACGGTCTCCAGGAGCAGATCCACCGCGATCTGGAAATAGGCAAAGCGAGTGAGCGCCGTAGGAGTCGTGAGGTACCTGAGAGTGGCGGTATAGGCGATCGTGATCGCGTATGTGAAGACGATGAGGGCGTAGAAGGTGGGAACGCGCTCGCCCTTGGCAACCTGGAACGTGATCGAAAGACCGAGCAGCAGCGTGACCACTACTACTCGAAGGCCCATCAGCCAATACAGCCTGGCCTTGAGTTCGTCCATTGGCTCCTGCGGGCTGCTGGTGGAAGCGGAAGGTTGTCGCGCCGTTGCAGAAGAACCAGTCATCTTGCCGACCGGCTACCGCCTGGAAGGCGATCCCTCTTCGTCGCCTCGAGGTCGTCAGCCTATCGCCGCGGCCATCTGGAAAATCGGCAGGTACATGGCGACGACGATGAACCCGATCAGCGTTCCCAGAAATACCATCATCATGGGTTCCAGAAGCGAGGTCAGGGACGCCACCGCCTGGTCCACCTCGTCCTCGTAGAAGTCGGCGATTTTGCCCAGCATCGCATCCAGCGCGCCGGTGGTCTCACCCACCGAGATCATGTGGGTGACCATTTTCGGGAAGATTTCGCCCTTCGAGAGCGGCTCGGCGATCGTCTTGCCACCGCTGATGCTCATTCGTGCCGCCATGATCGCCTCTTCAATCACCTTGTTGCCAGCCGTTTTAGCGGTGATGCTCAATCCATCCAGAATCGGCACGCCACTGGTGATCAATGTACCGAGCGTCCTCGTGAATTTGGCCACTGCCGTCTTCCGGATCAACTCCCCCACGATCGGCAGTTTGAGGAACATCCGGTCCATGGCTAACCGCCCTTTGGGGGTGGCATAATATTTCTTGATTCCCCAGCCGGCCAGGACTGCCCCGATGACGAGGTGGAAAATGTAGGACTGCATAAAATTGCTGACATCGATGACGATTTGGGTCGGGCCAGGGAGGCCGATCTTTCCCCCGGACATCTCGGCAAACATCTTGGCAAATATCGGAATGACCCAGATCATCAGCACCGAGATCACAATCACCGCCACGCCCAGGATGGCCGCGGGATAGACCATCGCAGCTTTGACCTGGGCCTTGAGTTTCATGGCCTTCTCGATGTGCTTGGCCAGGCGACCCAGAATGGTGTCCAGCAGGCCTCCGATCTCCCCGGCATGGACCATGTTGACGTAGAGCTCATCAAACACTTTCGGGTGCTTCTGCAGCGCGTCGGCGAACGTGGCGCCCCCTTCCACTTGAATCCGGACTTCTCCGACGGCTTTCCGTAACTGCTTGTTCTCCGATTGAGAGGCCAGGATCTCTAGAGCCTGGATGAGTGGAAGGCCGGCATTGATCATGGTCGCGAACTGCCGCGTAAAGATGACGAGGTCTTTGTCGGTGACGCCGCCGCCGAGTTCAAAGGTCCACCCCCCACCTTCCTTAACAGCCCTTTCATCGAGATTGATGACGACGATATTCTGCCTGCGCAGTTGCTCCATGGCCTCGTCACGGGTCCTGGCAGAGACCTCCCCTTTCTTGACCACACCCTGCCGGTTTCGGCCTGTATAGGCGAAGGTGCCCATCAGCTAGCTCCGTCCCTTCATGTTCTGTGCCCTACTGATTTGCTCGAATTACGGACCTGGCGACATCCCCAACTCCTGCCTGACAGGAAGGTCGAAGGAAGCTGATCAACTGGTGATCGCATCCATGAGGCAGGAGGACAAGGAACCCGCTGTCCCCTCCGGCTCGATCCGGACGCCCTGCCTTCGACCTGACTAGGAGCTGCAACAGTCGCCATGTGCAAGCGCTGTTCGCAGAGTTTAGAGGGTAATAATAGCAGCCAGCGACATGTGCGAAGTCTACTGGAGGACTAGGGACTTGTCAACTTTATCCTCTTTCGATGTACGCAGAATGTAAGCGGTTGTCACCGAAGGAGGACTCGCGGGCGCTTACGCTTCACCGGCGCTGAGATGAACGAACCCGCGATAGAGGTAGTGGAACCCCGACAGGAGGGTTAACGCCACCACCAGATAAAGGAGAGGCTGAATGAGCCGGAGATCCATCTGCCGAGAGGCTAGGATCACGACAAGAAGGATGTACGAAAGCTGAAACAACGTGGTCCCTTTCCCAAGGAGGGTCGGAGAAATATCCACGCGCGATTCGGTCAACTGTACCAGAAGAGTGCCGGTCATCAAGATCAGATCTCGACTCACGACGAGGATCGCGGTCCACAACGGCACCAGGTGAAGGATGGACAGCGTTACGAACCCAGACGTCAGCAACAGCTTGTCGGCCAGCGGATCCAGGAACGCGCCTAGTCTGGTGCGCTGATTGGCCACCCGCGCGATCGTCCCATCCAGCCCATCTGTAAGACCTGCGAGTAACAGCACGGCGAGTGAATAGTCGTAGCGGTCGTAGAGGAGAAAGCCAACGAAAAGAGGAACCAGGAGGATCCTGAGGATCGTGAGACTGTTCGGTAAATTCATAGGTTCGTCGGCATGACAACCTTGCTCTCTGGCGCTCGCGCTCAAGGCGAGCGCGTAATCATAAAAGGGGGCCGGAGGGTTGTCAACAAGGGTTGAACTCCTCCGACTGCACAGACTATAATCGCGCTTCTTCGGGAACGGCCGGCACGGTGAATGGAGGACAGATGAGCGTCCTTCCGCTGCTCTTCAAGAAAGAGGGCGTCGTTGAGCGACATCAGATCGAGGGGAATGACCCAAGCGACCGCTACTTCAGTCGGTCCATTCTGGTCAGTCGCACCGGCAAAGGCTATTCCGCCAAGGTGATGTACGAGGCCCTGACAGTGGAGGGTCAGACCCATTCCACCATTGGGGGTGCTGTGAAGAGCGTGGTGGACAAGCTCAGCAGCTTGGGATTCAGGCGAATGCGAACCAGACCGAACTTCAAAGGCCGACGCTACCTCGCCGAAAAAGAAACTTGGATCGAGTATCCGGACGTATAGCTAGGAGCTAATGGCGAATAGCGCCTCGCTCGTAGCCAGACTGAAGACGTGAACCGTTATCCGTCAGGAAGACGTTATCCGTGAAGCGTTATCCGTCATCCGCACGGATTACGGGTTACGGATCACGAAAGAGCTGGCCATAGGCCATCAGCTAGAAGCCATAAGCTCCTCAATCTGACTATTAGCCATGACCTATCAACTCTTCATGGATCAGGTCGTGGATGAAAGGACGGAACTGCTGGATTCGGGTGTTCTGCCTTGTTGGGTGGACGCGATTCGACAAGAGGATGACCTCCAGTTCGCGCACCGGATCCACCCAGAGCGAGGTCCCCGTGTATCCCAAATGTCCGAAGGCGTGGGGAGAAAACTTCGTCCCTGACGAGGAAGGCGCTGACGGCGTATCCCATCCGAGTCCCCAACTGGACTCTGCAGTCCGGTCCTGTCTCGTCACAAAATGCCGGACCAGCTCCGGTGAGAAAAAGCTCCCTCGCCCAAGATAGCTGTCCAACCAAGCTCCCGAGACCGCCAGAACCGCTGAGGCAGTGCCAAACAGCCCAGCGTGGCCAGCGACTCCTCCCATGGCATAGGCATTTTCATCGTGCACCTCGGCTCTCAAAACGTGCCCCCGCCAAGGGTGATCTTCCGTCGCCGCCACCGAATGGATATTGGAAGGCGGATCGCGCGGTCCGACCGGGAACTCTTTCATCGCTTCAATAAAAAACAATGGCTCCGCACGGAGCGGTCCGTACGCCCGCTCCCGACAGAAGGTTGCCAACGAGCGCCCGGTCGTTCGTTCCACGAGGAGTCCCAGCAGGATGAATCCCAGATCGCTGTAAAGGCTGCGCGCACCGATAGGAAACGCTAACGATTCATGGCCGATGGAGTCCAGCACCGATTGTCGAGCCGCTTGACTGCCCAGAAAACCAGGATACGTTCGATCCTGCTCGGCGATTCCCTCATAGAAGGGACGCCAAGCCGGCAGGCCAGAACTGTGGTTCAACAGATGAAAGACTGTCGCCCCGCCGATTTCGCTGTCCTTCAGCTCTTCAAGGATATCGTGCAGTGGGTCTTCGAGGCTGAGCCGCCCGTCCTGGACGAGACAGAGGACTGCCGTTGCGGTCGCCAGAGGCTTGGTCAGCGAGGCAAGGTCATAGACCGTCTCGAGGTAAGCCGGTTCTTTCTGCGGAATCAGCGCCGCGTACCCAAAGGCCCGATGGTACGCCACACGGCCACGGATCCGGACGAGCAACACCGCGCCAGGGAACACCCCTTCCTCGACCGCGGATTGCATGGCGCTGGCGATAGGATCGGAAGTGCTCATGAATGGGCTACAGGAGAGGCGGCGGGCGCCGAAAGACTGTTGGGCTCAACAAGGGGAAGAACTCGGTGACCTCAACCCTTCATGACCGGCCAAGCGGAGTACCAGCCCTAAAGACGTGTGGCTGCGCCATCTTCCTTCTGCGCGTCCTGTTCGACCAATGACGCACGCATACCGGCAGGACAACTTATTGGTCGTTTCGTGCGCCGTAGGGGGTGGAATCTCCTGCAATCTTTTCAGCCGGAGCGTCCTGATCGGAACGTCCCTGGTCTCCTTCCTCGATCTCCAGCATTCGCTCAAAGGTCCGCAAGGTCGAGCGCAGACGCTCAATCATCAAGAGTCGTTGCTTGTGAAGATCTGACAGATCACGTTGCGTGCCGGCCAACTCCGCCCGCGCCTCACGGATCAACTCCGCGGCTTTCAACTCCGCTTCCTTCATGATAAGCTCCGCATCCCGCTGGGCTGCCTCTTTGAGATCATCCACGATCGATTGGGCGGCAATCAACGTGTTCGATAGCGTCGCCTCGGTCTTCTTTAGGTCGGCGAGCTGTCGCTCGGTCAAGGACAACTTCTCACGCAGTGTCGCGTTGTCCCGATTCAGCGACTCGAAGGTCTGGGCCAGTTCCTCGAGAAATCGTTGGACCTCCTCGCGGTCGTATCCCCGCAGTCGGATCTTGAACCCCATTTGCTGAATGTCGAGCGGCGTGATCTTCATGGTTCTCGAAGCCTCCCCCCAAGGTCATACAAGGTGCCGACCAGGAAAAAGTCAAAGAAGTAGATCGCCGCGATGAGAATGATGGGCGAGATATCTATCCCGATCCCTCCATGGCCCATCATTCGAAACATCTTCCGACGAATTGGTTCAAGCAACGGATCGGTCAGACGATTCAGCGTCTGAACGATCGGATTCCACGGGTCTGCATTCACCCATGACAGCGCGACTCTGATAATGACGACCCAGATATAAGTCTGCAGGAGTATATGCAGCACCGAGCCTAGAGCCGATAGGAAGTTACCCGCTACAAACATCAGTCGCCGAGTTCCTTGGATCGTTTCGTCGCGGCTTCGACCGCGGCCATGAGAGTGGCCCTCAATCCACCCCGTTCCAATTGGTGAAGCCCTGCGATCGTGGTCCCTCCGGGAGAAGTGACCCGGTCCTTCAGGCGGGCGGGGTGTTCTCCCGTCTCGAGCAGCATCCTGGCTGAACCCAACACCGTCTGGACCGCAAGCAGCTCAGCCACCGCACGAGGCAGCCCCATCTTCACGCCACCGTCCGCCATCGCCTCAATCACCAGACACACGTAGGCGGGGCCACTCCCGCTCAACCCGGTCACCACGTCCATCAACCGCTCCTCGACCACCAGGACTCGACCGACGGCGTCAAACAAGGTTCGGGCGAACCGGACATCCTCCTCCGTCACGCCCGGCCCGAAGGCCAGGACAGACATCCCCTCGCGGACCAAGGCCGGTGCATTCGGCATCACTCGAATAATGCGGGCGTCGCTCGGCACTAATCGGGCGAGTCGCCCGATCGAGATTCCGGCTGCGATCGAGATGACAAGCTTGCCCCCCAGCACCGGAGCGATCTCTCGCAAGGCCGTCTCTAGTGACTGAGGCTTGACCGCCAACAGGGAAACATCAGCCCAGGACGCGGCCTCCCTGTTATCCGAGCCAACCTGAATTCCGAACCGCCGCTTGACCAGGTCTCGACGTTCCGCGCTCGTGTCGGTGGCAAACAGCGAGCCGGGTGCAGTGACTTGCGAGGCCTGCAATCCTGCCAGCAAGGCCTCGGCCATCTGCCCGGCCCCGATGATGGCGATAGTCTTCAACTGTTTCATAGCAGGATGTCGAAAAAGACCCCCAGCTTTGTTCTCGTTCACCAATTGCATCGAGCCAGGCAATGGGTACCCGTCAACGCCTCAACGTCTTGGGTACCCGTTGCTCCGAAGATGCAACGGGTCACGGCCTTTCGCTCGCTGTGGCCACACCGGGTACAGGCCCGGCGGGTGACCTTTTTGAACATCCTGGATGCTCATTGAAATCGTATCGGCCATTGCTCACTCTTCTCGCGACCGAGCGTTACACTGGTTTTTCAACGACCTCATCGTGGACGAGGCCCAAAGATGGCGGTTCCGACTCGCACGAACGTCGCCCCTTCCTCTACTGCAGTCTCGAAATCATTCGACATACCCATCGACAGTTCGTCCATGCGGACTCGTCTCAGGTCTGTACGTGCGAGCGATCGAGCCAACTCGCTCAGCCGACGGAAATAGGGCCTGGCCGACCCGGCCTCGCGCGTCGGCGGAGGAACGGCCATTAAGCCCTTGACGGAAAGGTGAGACATCGAGTCCAAGACCGGCAACGCGTCCACCACGCCGGGAAGGCTGAATCCTGCCTTGGTTGATTCGCCCCCGATATTCACCTCGAGAAGAATTTCCTGGCACACACCCGCTTCTTCGGCACGGCGATTAATCTCGCCGGCAAGCTCAAGACTGTCCACCGATTGGATCATCACAAAAGCCCCGACCACCGACTTGACCTTCCGGCGCTGTAACCGGCCGACGAAGTGCCAACCGAGCCCTTCCTCGGCACCGAACGATGCAATTTTTGGAAGCGCTTCCTGAAGCCGATTCTCCCCGAATAGCCTGACTCCGGCGGCGACCGCGTGACGGATGCGCGACACTGAGACGGACTTGGTGACGGCAATCAAGCGAATCGTGTCCGACTGACGCCCGACACGGTCCGCCGCCTGACGAATGTGATGGAGGACGGATTGGACGTTTTGGACGATGGCGTCGGAATCACTTGCGTCCGTCAACCCGGTCCACCAATGATGAACTGTGAAGGATGAATGCGGAACGCCGAATTCTTTTGATTATCATACAGCGCTCATCATACACCATCATCGTTCAGCATTCACCTTCGTCGTTCCGAATGGACGGCTTCTCGCGAGCGGCGAGTCAGCATGATCCCGCTGACCATCGTCTCCCCGACCACCCCGTCGCGCCGATAGGAATAAAAGAGGTCAGGATGGCAGGCGGTACAGACCCTGACCGTTTGGATAGATTCACTCCCCACGCCGGCGGCCAGGGCCTGATGTCGCACGAGCTCTCGGAGATCCAACATGGCTCTGCTGTGCCCGGTCTCCCGTACCACCAACCGCCATTCAGCAAAACCCTCCCGGAGGCGCGCCAAGACCGGTTCATCCACTTCGTAGCAACAGGGGCCGACCGATGGCCCAATCACGACCTGTAATGGCGCCGGCTCAGATCCGAACCGGTGACGCATCAGCGAGAGGGTCTTTGGGACGATCCCCGCCACGGCCCCCCGCCAACCAGCATGAACGGCCGCCACGACCCTGCACAGCGGATCGTGGACTAACACCGGCACACAGTCGGCCGTCCTGATCGTCAGGAGCACGCCGGACTGATTCGTCATCAGCGCATCCCACCCACCGGCAAAGGTTTCCCCTGCTTCGAGAGGACGGTCCAAGATCAACGCGTCCGTTCCATGCACCTGCTTGACTGACACAACCACTGGCCGTCTCATCACGTGCCGGGCAGGGCCGTTTCCTGAGCGACGCTCGTCGCCGGCACCACCCCGGCCGATCGGCAGACCGGCTGTGGCGGATCCAACGCCTGAGCCCACGCCAATGGCTCGGCAACGGGTTCCGAAAAAGTGTTGAACGCCGTCGCGCGCGGCGGCAAAGGCCGGCACTGTAATCAGGCTTCCAGCTCTCACGCTGTTTCCACAAAGGCCGGTCGGCCACGGCTCTCAGTCCGACTGTTTTCGAAGGAATGTCGGGACATCCCACTCATCGTCCGTCGCCAACACCAATCGCTCTTGCCCCTCTCGTTGCTCGGTGAACCGACGCAGGAAGGTGGGACGATCCAGATCCTTCTGCGCCGCTTGGCCCGCCGCCACAGGCACGGCGGCCAGCACCTGTTGAGCAGGGCGCCCTCCCTTTCCCGTCGGCCGCTCAACCAGGGTCGGTTTGGCCGGCTGTTCTTCGCGCTCGAACCCGGTCGCGATCACGGTGATCACCAGATCATCCCCCATATCGGGGTTGATCACCTGCCCCACGATAATATTGGCTTGCGGGTCCGCCGCCTCTTTGATGATCGAAGCCGCTTCGTCCACTTCGTGAAGCGACAGGCTCGGTCCACCGGTAATGTTCAGCAACACGCCTCGGGCTCCCTCCACACTCCCGTCCTCCAGCAGCGGACTCGATACGGCTTTCTGCGCCGCCTCCATCGCCCGGTTCGTGCCACGCGAGATCCCCATCCCCATGACGGCTCGGCCGGTATGGGTCATCACAGTCCGGACGTCCGCAAAATCTACGTTGATGTGTCCTGTCGTCGTGATCACATCGGCGATCCCCTGGATCGCTTGCCGCAAGACATCGTCCGCCACCTTGAAGGCTTCCAGCAACGGTGTGGCCTTATCGACGATGCCCAGGAGTCGCTGATTGGGAATGATCAGGAGCGTATCTACGTGTCGTCTCAGCTCCCGGATTCCCTCCTCGGCATGGCTCATACGGCGGTGTCCCTCGTACTGGAACGGCTTCGTCACCACTCCGACGGTCAGGGCCCCCAGTTCCCGCGCGATGTTGGCCACGATCGGCGTGGCGCCCGTGCCGGTCCCGCCTCCCATGCCTGCGGTCACGAAGACCATGTCCGCGCCTTCCAGACACTCCTTGATGGGATCTTTGCTTTCCAGCGCCGCCTCCTTGCCCACCTCCGGTTTGGCCCCTGCGCCGAGGCCCCGGGTCCGTTCCGGTCCCAGTTGGACCTTGAAGGCCGCAACAGATCGTTGCAGGGCCTGCAGGTCGGTGTTGGCCGCGATGAATTCCACACGGCTGAGCCCTGCGCCGATCATCGTGTTCACTGCGTTGCAGCCGGCTCCGCCCACACCGATGACCCTGATGCGAACCGGCATGATCACGTCCTCCTCAAATGAGAACATCGCTGCCCTCCCTTCGCTAAAAGCGAACAGCCAACAGCTGCTAGCTACGTGCTGTCGCTTGATTCAGAAGAATTCGAACATCCAGGACCGCATTCGAGCGAACACTCTGCCCAGTGGTCTCCCATGTCGGAGTCCGGCGGTCTCCAGTTCATCGGCATGATGACGGGCATGCAAAATGAGCCCGACGCCCGTCGCATACATGGGACTGCTGACGATATCCCGCAGCCCCCCTACGCCGTTCGGCAGACCTCGTCGGACCGGCAGATCCAACACCCGCTCAGCCGCCTCCGGCATTTTGTCGAGCATCGAGGTGCCGCCCGTAATGACGACGCCAGCCGCCAGCATTCCCTCATACCCCGTGCGTATAATCTCTCGGCGCACCAGATCAAACATCTCTTCGACGCGCGGCGCGATGATCTCTGCCAGGTACTTGCGGGAGACGGTGCGGGCGGGACGCTCTCCCACGCTCGGCACCTCGACCTTCTCGGCCTCCTTCACCATTTCCTCCAGGGCCACCCCATACCGGACCTTGATCTTTTCGGCTTCCGCCTGAGGAGTCCGCAGCCCGATCGCGAGGTCAGTGCTCAAGTGCTGCCCCCCGATCGGCAGCACGGCCGTGTGGCGGATGCTGCCTTCAACGAAAATCGCCAGGTCCGTGGTCCCTCCGCCCAGATCGACCATCGCCACCCCCAGTTCCCGTTCCTCGGGGCTCAGCACCGCCTCGCTAGAGGCCAGCGGCTGGAGCACGATGTCCACCACATCCAGACCGGCCCGGTTGACGCTTTTAATGATATTCTGGGCCGAGGTCACCGCTCCCGTGATGATGTGCACATCCACCTCCAGGCGAGTGCCGGACATCCCCAGCGGATCCCGGATACCGTCCTGATCGTCCACCATAAAATCGCGGGGGAGGACATGCAGGATCCTCCTGTCTTGGGGAATGACCGCCATCATGCGCGCCGCCTCGATCGCGCGTTGCACGTCATCGCAGGTCACTTCCTCTTTCTTGAGCGCGACGACCCCGGTCGAGTTTTCGCCTGAGATATGACTGCCGGCGATGCCCGTATAGACCGATTCGATCTGGACCGCAGCCATGAGCTCCGCCTCGTCCACCGCCCTTTTGATGGATTCGACGGTGCTCTCGATATTGACCACGACGCCCTTACGGAGGCCACGCGACGGACTGGAACCGACCCCGATGATGTTCACCGTGCCCTCCTCGGTCACTTCGGCCACGATGGCACAAATCTTGGTCGTCCCGATGTCCAGCCCCACGACGATATGGTCTCTTTTGGCCACCTAGGTTTACCCCCTTTCCCGGACGATCACCTTCCCCGGATACCGCAGATCAATCTCGCTACGGAAATGACTGTCTCCGTTGTCGGTTCGAGCCCGAATGGTCGGCTGGAGTCTCTGATAGCGAACCCATTTCTCTTCAAAGGATGAGGGGCCGAATTGAAAGCGGAGTCCTTGCACAGCCGCAACCAGGTTGTCGGGATTCCCTGCATGCACCAGTAACCGACCCTCGACTGCTTGGCTCACGAGGCTGGCCAGTTCAATGCCAGCGCGAGCGACCTGTCTGGACTGCGCCTCTCCCTGGATGAGCCGCTTCGGGTCGATCCCCACGAGCACTGGCAGGGCGGGATCGTCCTCTTCTCCCAGCGCTGAGAGGACACGCCCCTCCGCGTCCAGCAAGAGATTCAACGACGGTGTCCTCAAGACGGCGGCTGGTCGACGTTCGGTGATGGTGACCGCTACCGTATGGAAGAGCTCACGGTTCACGATGGCTTCCCTGATCCACGGGTGAGATTTCAGGCGATCGGCCAGCTCTGTGGCGTTCACCGAGAACAGCGTCTCGCCGGATTGCAACCCTAACCGCTCCAGCACATCTTCGTACGACACGCGGCTGGCTCCGGACACGGTCACATCACGCACCTGGAACCAGTCGGCGACGAGCGGCCCTCCCTCCCTGTACACCGGCATGACTCCCCACCAGCCGACGACGACAACCAGAATCACTGCCGCAAACAGAGGCCACCGACGGACGAGACCGGTGCCGCTGATGTGAGTCCCGTTGCTGAAGCTGGGACGCGAACCGGATGAGCTGGACCTTCTTCGAAGGTTGGGCCTCGGACCAGGCCTCCGTTCCCCCCAGAGTCTCAACGGACGACTCATCTCAAATCCTCTGCGCATTTATCCATCCACATCATCGTTCAACCTGCAACCGCCGTCATCCGCCGAAGAGCAGATTGAAGAATCCGTTCCGTCAACGAGTCATAGTCGATGCCGGCCTTGGCCGCCGCCATGGGCAACAGGCTGGTTTCAGTCATGCCAGGGACTGTATTGATTTCCAGTACGAAAGGCCGGCCCCGTTCCGTCACACGAAAATCCACCCGCGCCGCTCCCTCGCATCCAAGGAGCTGATACGTCCGAACCGCCAGGTTTTGAACCTGCCGACTCACCTTCGCAGGAAGGGGGGCAGGGCAGAGGTACGTGGTTCGCCCTTTCTCATACTTGGCCGCGTAATCGAAGAACCCACCGGGGGCCTGAATCTCGATTGCGGGCAGTGCGCGGGGCTCGGAGGATCCGCCTAAGACGGAGACCGTGATCTCGCGGCCAGCGATGTAGGCCTCCACCACTGCTTCCTGGTCATATTCATGGGCATGCCGTAGCGCGGCCTGCCATTCGGAGGCTCGACGCACGATGGTGACTCCGAATGTAGAACCCTGCGCCGCCGGCTTCACGACGACCGGCCACTTGAGTCCTGCGGGAGGAACAGATGAGGCCTTGTCCCGTTGCCCTGATCGAACCACGGTTCCTGGAGGAACCGGGATGTCATGATAGTCGAGCAGAATTTTGGCGGTCACCTTGTGCATGGCGACCGCGCTGGCCCTGACACCAGACCCTGTATAAGGAATCCCGATCATCTCCAGTAGCCCCTGGATTGTTCCGTCCTCTCCACCCGGCCCGTGGAGGGCCACAAACGCGATTTCCACCTTCTTATCCCGCAGTTGCTGTAACAACGACGCATCCACATCAATCGGCTCGGCGTCGTAGCCGAGCCGGAGAAGCGCACGGTGAACCGCCCGACCAGTCTTGAGCGAGATCTCCCGCTCAGCCGACTGTCCACCCAACAGGACACCGATACGGGCGGTCGTCAATGGCATGTTCGTCGCTCGTCGTTGCGTCTCTTGCGTGGCGTGTCTTTCGCGCTTGCGCACCGAAGCGCTTCAGCGCGCAGGCGCGACAGACGCGGCCCGCTATTGACGCCTCGGATGTTTCACACGCATTAAGGTTGTCCGACGATTTTCAACTCGAGTTCCAAGGTGATCCCGGTCTGTTGCTCCACGGTCCGACCGACTTTCTTGATCAACGCAATCACATCGCCGGCACTGGCTTGCCCCAGATTCACCACAAAGTTGGCATGTTTTTCTGAGACCTGGGCGTCACCGACCCGCGCGCCCTTGAGACCAGCCGCCTCGATCAAGCGCCCCGCCGTATTGTGTTCGGGGTTCTTGAACACACAGCCGGCGTTGGGGAGTGTCAGGGGCTGAGTGTTCTTCCGGTACCGCAGGTATTCCTTGATCACTCGTTCGATCTTCTCCCGCTGCGCCGGTTTGAGTTGCAACCAGACCCCGACCACAATCCCGCGAGGCAACAGGGCTCGGCGGTAACTGAACTGAATGGCGTTGGCCGGACAGTCGATGACCCGCCCGAGCGGATCGACCACGCGTACAGCCTTGACGGCGTCCTTCATCTCGCCGAGCCTCGTGCCGGCATTCATCACCACACAGCCCGCCACCGTACCCGGAATCCCGGCGGCCCATTCAAGACCGGACAGAGCGCGGGTGATCGCATGCCGCATCAACGTCGGCATCACGACCCCCCCTTCGGCATAGATTACGCCGTCGGATTCATCCTTGATGGCCTTCAGCCGCGAGAGGCTCACGACCACGCCACGAATGCCCTGATCACGCACCAGGAGATTCGTGCCGCCGATGGCGAAGACCGGCACCTTTGCCGCGTGAGCCTGCTTGATCAGCCGCGACAGGTCGTCTACATCCACCGGGATCACGAGCACATCCGCAGGCCCCCCGATCCGGAACGAGGTGTAGTCCCGCAGTGGCGCCCCGAACCTGACTTCTCCTCGGAGGCCAGCCACCACTGCCTGAAGATCATGCGAACTGGTATTGGCCCTCGACCTGCCGGATGACGATTGGCGCTGGGCACCATTTCTCATACTTGCTCCCACGCTCACAGACGCTCCAGCAGGGCGAGCCCGGCTTTCCAGATGTCGCCGGCTCCGAGCGTGATCACGAGATCGCCCGCCCTGAGAACAGGCAACACCTGATCTGCGAGCGTTTCCTTCCGATCAATCCAGGTCACGGACGGATGCCCCGTGGCCCGAACCGCCTCGGCCAGTCTCTCGCCGGACACCCCGGGGATTTCCGGCTCTCCCGCTGGATAGATCTCGGTGATGAACAGAACATCGGCCTGCTCGAAGGCATGGGCAAACTCGTTCACCAGGTCGCGCGTACGAGTGTATCGGTGTGGTTGGAAGAGAACGACCAGCCGCCGGTCCCACCCTTGCTTCGCGGCGCACAAGGTGGCCCGGATCTCCGTCGGGTGGTGCCCGTAATCGTCCACGATCATGATCCCGTTCTTTTCGCCTCGGAGATGAAAGCGCCGCTCGACCCCGGTAAAGGCCGCGAGACCTTTGCGAATCAAATCCACCGGGACGTCCAGCTCCGTTCCCACGGCAATTGCCGCCAGGGCGTTCGTGACGTTGTGAATGCCTGGGGTGGAGAGACGGAAGGGGCCGAGGTTCTTCCCCCGAAAATAGGCTCTGAACTCCGCACCCCATTGCTTCAGCGCGATCTCGGCTGCTCGGAAAGCAGGCGGCGGAGCTCCGGCCTGCTCACGGAGCCCATAGGTCTGGTATCGCTTTACCACCCTGGGGAGTAAGGTCCTGATCCGGTCGTCATCGGCGCAGAGGACGGCCAGACCGTAGAAAGGCACCCGGTTGATGAACTCCAGAAAACTGTCCTGCAACCGCTCCATGGTTCCATAATGATCCAGATGCTCCTGGTCGATGTTGGTCACCACCGCAATCGTCGGGGAGAGCTTCAAGAAAGACCCGTCGCTCTCGTCAGCCTCCGCCACCAGCAGGTCTCCACGCCCAAGTCGAGCGTGACTTCCCAGGGCGTTCACCTTTCCCCCGATCACGATGGTCGGGTCCAGGCCAGCCTGCGCCAGGACCGCCGCAACCATCGATGTCGTCGTCGTCTTGCCGTGGGCGCCGGCAATGGCGATCCCATATTTGAGGCGCATGAGCTCAGCCAGCATTTCTGCGCGTGGAATGACCGGGACGAGTTTGGTCCTCGCCACCACCACTTCCGGATTGGTCGCTGCGACGGCTGACGAGATCACGACCACCTGCGCATCGCCCACATTGGATTCCTGATGCCCGATGAAGATCCGGCCACCCAACTCCTGGAGCCGTCGGGTGGTCTCCGATTCGGACAGATCAGAACCGGTGACCTGGTATCCCAATGTGAGCAGCACTTCGGCAATTCCGCTCATGCCGGCCCCGCCAATCCCCACGAGATGGATGTGC
>VBOJ01000233.1 GCA_005877775.1 Nitrospirota bacterium
TGGCGAGCGATCCTCCGCATCCCGTATGGACGCGTCCGATCGTACAAATGGGTGGCACTTCGAGTCGGTGGGGCAGGCTATGCGCGGGCGGTGGGGCACGCCCTGGGGGCCAATCCCGTGCCCATCGTCATACCCTGTCATCGGGTCGTTACCCAGGACGCCTCTTTGGGCGGCTTTACCGGCGGACTCAAGACCAAACGGCGCTTGCTTCAGCTTGAGGGAACACTACCGCAGCTCCACCCTCGAAAAAGGAATGGTTGATGGCTCATGGTTAATGGCCAATGATAGGTCGAGGGGAGCGAGAGCAGTTGGTCTTCATTAACCATCATCCATCAGCCATTCACCATTTGGGATTCTCATGCGAGCGGTGCTTCAGCGCGTAACGCGCGCCTCGGTTAAGGTGGATGGCCAGATTATGGGCCAGATCGGCGCAGGCTTGCTGGTGTTGCTCGGTGTGGCCAAAGGGGATGGAGAGGCGGATGTCCGCTATATGCTGGAGAAGATTCCAGGTTTGCGAATCTTCAGCGATGAGCAGGGCAAGATGAACCGGTCAATCACGGAGCTCAGCGGCGGGGTCCTGCTGGTCTCACAATTCACGCTCCTGGGCGACACGGAAAAGGGACGCCGGCCCGGCTTCGACCAGGCCGCTCCTCCGGACGTTGCCCGCACACTCTATGAGCAGGTGGTCGCCGGCCTCAAACAGCGTGGGCTCACCGTGGCGACCGGCCTGTTTGGCGCTCACATGACGGTTTCTCTCGAGAATGACGGGCCTGTGACTTTTATCCTGGACAGCCAAGGCGGGTGATGACCCAGTTCGCTTAAAAAATGAGGCTCAGTCAGGGTCTTGGAGCCATTTGCCAGAAACAGGATTGGCTGGCATAATATAAGTAAAGTATAGGGAGATGGACATGGTGACTCGGATCTCTGAGCATCATCCGCTGCGCCGACTGTTCGGCGCCTTGACAGAAAAGAGCTTCGCTCAGCATCTGGGGTGGCCCGACCTCAATGTGACCCAATATGTCTCCAATCTGCTCGTGGAATTCACGCATACCGACCAGCTCTATCAGATTCGCAATAAGCAGGGAGAACGGGTCGACGCCGTGGTGGATATGTTGTACGAATCGGAGGTGTTGCTCGAGGCGCAGTCGCTTGATCGGGAGCGGGAAGTCCATCGCCACATCGGCGACTTTACCCTGTTCATGGCCGGGCTCTTCCCAGAATACCTGCGGCGGCTGAAGAGTGCCAGCTTGATCTATCATAAAGACTTTCTCGTGGATTATGTGAAGACTGGAAAACGCTCATATGGAATCGTCGCGCAGATACAGGGCGAAGTGTTCAGCGCCGATACGCCCTTGTTTCGTAAGTTGTCGGAGAATTTCGAGTTGTGTGTTACCGGGCTCGGCTTTGTCCGCTCCGACCTGAATCGCATGCAAGACCCGACCTACCGAAAAGCCGAAGACACCCTGCTGAATTGAAACGCTCCCATCCCTTCATCCTTGCCCACGGAGGCGCTGGCCGGCGCGCGATGAGCGCGGCACAACAAGCCTGTCTGGCCGCTGCGCTGGTCACGGGATATGAGGTGCTTGGTCGCGGTGCCTCCTCGGTGGAAGCTGTGGAAAAGACCATCCGGGTCCTTGAGTCGTCCGGGCTCTTCAATGCTGGGATCGGCTCTCGACTCCAACTGGACAGTGTGCGGCGGATGGACGCCTCCATCATGGAGGGCCACCGGCTTCGGGCCGGGGCGGTCGCGGCGATCGAACAAATTCGCCACCCGATCACCGCGGCGAGGCTCGTGATGGAAGAGACGGAACACGTGCTGTTAGTCGGCGAGCCTGCCACGCGCTTTGCCCGTCACTTCAAGCTCAAGTTGGACCGTCAACTTTCTCCCAAACGCACTTCATTTAAGGCCGTTCGTCCGCGACAGGTATCAGGCCCAACGCAAAAGACGCTGGACCTGTATCGTGTCATGCGGATACGGCGCACGGTCGGACTCGAGACGGTGGGGGCGGTCGCGCTGGATCGAGCAGGAACGGTAGCGGCCGGTGCCTCAACCGGCGGGATCGCGCTGATGTTGCCAGGGCGCGTGGGCGACACGCCACTGATCGGGTGCGGGGTCTATGCGGATAATGTAGCCGGAGCCGTTTCGATGACCGGCGTGGGTGAAGGGATCATTCGCATCGCGGTGGCGAAGGAAATCGCGGACCGGCTGGCCGCAGGAGCCAGTCCCGCCGCCGCCGCTCGGTCGGTGTTGAAAAAGCTCGTCACCCGCATCCGGGGGGCGGCTGGCGCGCTTGTGTTGGCCCCAGATGGCCGCTTCACGATCCGGCATACGACGCCGCGCATGGCTGCGGGCTACTGGGGCGGCACGGGCAAACCCGTGGTAAAAGACAAGTTTGAACGATGATCCTGGAGCCCTGAGTGATGTCCAGCCGCCCGGGTCGTAAGCCCATACACTATAGCCAGGTTGCCCGTGTCAGCTCCATGATTCGACGGCTAATCGGGGGAGCGACGGTTGGGGACTTGGCGGGGGAGTTTCACGTCACCAAGCGCCAAGTGCACCGCGATCTCAGACATCTCGAAGAATCGGGATACCCGCTGGTGCGGGAGGACGGACGGTGGAGGCTGCCGTCCGGCTTCAAAGGGCTAGAGATCGTCGTGTCTCCCCATGAGCTGATGTCGCTCTATTTTGCCAAAAGTCATCTCGACTACTTGAAAGACACGCCATTTGTTGAAGACCTCGGGGCCGTCATTCAAAAAGTGGAAGCGGGGCTTCCCGACAAGGTCAGAAATCATCTCGAGCGAATCGTGACGTCCTTCGCGCCGCTTCAGCGTCCTGTCCGCGCCTATGCGGCACGGAAAGACGTGCTGGAATCCTTACGAAAGGCGTTGCTGCATCAACGCACGGTCCTACTGCGCGGCTACCAGAAGCCGGGAGCGGGGGAGCCCAAGGACTATCAGGTAAATCCCTACATGCTGGTGTTGTATCAATATGGGCTCTATCTGGTCGGCTATTCGTATCGGGCAAGAGATCTGAGGACATTTGCAGTGGAGCGAATCAGGAAGGTCGAAGTCACCGAGGACATGTTCGAGCTTCCCCGCTCGTTCTCCCTTGCGGAGCGGTTTGAGCGAGGGTTCGGCCTTATTGAGGAGCCTCCGCTTGAGGTCAAGATCTGGATTTCTCCCAACTGGGCGTATTTCGTCAAAGAACGGCGGTGGCATCCGACCCAGGTTGTCAAACCACAAAAGGACGGCTCCGTGATCCTGACCATGCGATGCGGAGGACTCGACGAATTGACCTCCTGGGTGCTCTCGTTCGGGCCTGAAGCCAGAGTGCTTGGCCCAAAGGAACTCATCGACAACGTTGCCAGCCAACTGACGCTGGCGGCCAAACGGTATCCAACCTCACGTTAGCTTCCTCTGACAACCAGCGACATATTCTGTCGCACCTGTCCGCTAGACTGCTTTTGTACAAGTAGAGCTATGCTGATACGCAAGCTTGAGGAGGCACTATGACTTTGCCGGAACAATCTGAACCAAAAGACCATGAGCCGGTTCTCTATGAAAATTGGAGAGGAAAAGTCTATCTGATTGATAAAAACTTTA
>VBOJ01000070.1 GCA_005877775.1 Nitrospirota bacterium
GTCCGCCTTCTCCGCGAGCCCGATGGTCTCCAGCGTCGACGTAATCTTCTCGATCTCGGCACGGTCCGGCTTGGATACCAGCGTCGCGATGACTCCCTTGCTTGTGCGTTTCAGTGACAGGTCCAGATTTTCCCATACCGACAGGTTCGAGTACACTGAGGGCGTCTGGAATTTGCGACCGATGCCGAGCGTGGTGATTTCGTGCTCCGGCAGCCCGATCAAGTCCGTATCCTTACCAAACACGACCCGGCCGGATACCGGCTTGACCTTCCCGGAAATGACGTCCAGCAAGGTGGTCTTGCCGGCTCCGTTGGGGCCGATCACGACCCGCAGTTCGCGATAATCCACGATGAGGTTGAGGTTGTGGAGCGCCTTGAAGCCGTCGAAGTCAACGGTTACGCCTTCCAGATAGATGATTGACCCGCGTTCAGGCATCTCACTCACGGCACAAGGTTCTCCACGACAACATCCACCCGCGTTGCTATCGGACTTCTTGTCCCTCCGGCTCCGAGGTTGCCAGCTTCTTCCGAAACCTCAGGCCGGCATGCCATCCGCTGTTGAGCCTCCTCGCCAGACCGAGGCACCCTTCCGGGAACAGGAGGACCACCGCGACAAATAGCCCCCCCAGAAAGAATGGCCAGAGGTCCGGGAAGGAACTGGTCAAGATGCTCCGAGCCCAGTTGACGCCGACGGCCCCCAAGGCAGCTCCGATCAGGGTACCTCGCCCTCCGACCGCCACCCAAATCACCATCTCGAGAGACGGCAGCACGCCGATCTGCGCCGGAGTAATGATGCCGACTTGCGGGACATAGAGCGCGCCGGCGAGTCCAGCCAGCGCCGCTGACACGACGAACACAAACAACTTGTAGTTGCCCGGGGAATAGCCGGAGAAGAGGACTCGCTGCTCGCTGTCCCGAATCGCCACCAGAACCCTACCGGTCCTGGACCTGGTGATCCAGCGACAGAGCAGATAGGCCGCCCCAAGGCTGAGCACGGTCAGGACATACAACCCCCGCTGCGTTCCCGGATCGCTCAACCGAAACCCCAGCACCTGCTTGAAATCAGTCAGGCCGTTCGTGCCGCCGAGGTTCGTCTCGTTGCGGTTGAAGACCAGCCAAGCCGAGAGGGCCAGTGCCTGCGTGATGATGGCGAAATACACGCCCTTGATCCGGCTCCGAAACGCCAGAAAGCCGAAGATGGCAGCGAAGAGCGTGGGCAGCAGGATCGCCGCAGCAATCGCAAACCAAAAACTGTAGAACGGCTTCCAAAAGAACGGCAGTTCCTTTACCTGGTTCCACACCATGAAGTCCGGCAACGTGCTGCCGTAGACGCTCTCGGTGCCGATGGTCAGCATCAAATGCATGCCTACCGCGTAGGCGCCCAGGCCGAAAAACACCCCGTGTCCGAGACTTAAGATCCCCGTATAGCCCCAGATGAGATCGAGGCCGAGCGCCAGGATAGCAAAGGCCAGGAATTTCCCGAAGCGGTTCAAGGCGAAGTCCGAGACGTGAAGCCACGAATCGGGGCCTGGCAAGACGTTCAGCAGTGGCATGATCACGAGCAGGGAGAAGCCGATGAGCCAGAAGATCAGCCCCTCGCCCCGGTCTTGTGCTACCGTTCCCCACTCATGATTCGACATAACGGCCTTTGATCGTGAAGAGTCCGGACGGCCGACGTTGAAGGAAGAGAATCACCAGCACGAGAATCAACACCTTGCCATACACAGCGCCGAAGCTCGGCTCCAGCAGCTTGTTCAGCCCGCCGATGCCGAGCGACGCGACAATGGTGCCGGCCAGTTTGCCGACCCCGCCGGTCACCACGACCATAAAGGAATCCACGATGTAGTTCTGCCCCAGGCCAGGCTCCACATTACCGATGAGCGTGAGCGCACAGCCGGCTAGCCCTGCCAGCCCCGATCCGAACGCGAAGGTATAGGCATCCACCTTGCGAGTCGGAATCCCGAGGCATGCGCCCATGTCCCGGTTCTGCATGACAGCCCGCACGCGAAGTCCGACGCCAGAGCGAAACAGCAATAGATAGATCCCCACGACACACAAGGCCGAGAGCGCAATGATAAAGAGTCGATTATAGGGCAAATAGACTCCCACCATCACCTGTGCTCCTCCACTCAGCCAACTTGGTGCGGCGACCGACGTGAGATCGCCGAAATAGACTCGGGCCGCTTGAATCATGATCAGGCTCACTCCCCACGTGGCCAGCAAGGTTTCCAGCGGCCGGCCGTAGAGAAATCGAATCACGGTTGCTTCTAAAAACAAGCCGAACAGTGCCGCCACGAGAAACGAGAGGGGCATGGAAGCCAAGAAATAATAGTCGAAGAGGTCGGTTGGAAGATAGGCCCTGAACCATTCCTGGGTCACAAAGGTCGCATAGGCCCCGACCATCATCAACTCGCCATGGGCCATGTTGATGACACCCATCAGGCCGAAGACGATGGCCAACCCCAAGGACATCATGAGCAAGATCGAACTCAAGCTGATCCCCCGAAAGATGGTCTCGATGGCCCCGGACCATGAAGCCCACACTTCAATCCGTTCGATCGCGCCACTGGCCGCGCGCGCGACGGCCTTCTGTTGGTCACTCTGCTCCGAGCCGGCCAAAGAGCCGCTTAGCAATTCTTTCAACATTGGCAAGGCGTTCTGGCTCCGCAACTCGCCCAGCTTGGTCGCCGCCGCGATCTTCGTGGCCGGATCGTCGGCCGCCAATTTGAGGAGCTGAGCTGCTTCCTCCATCGTATAGCGTACCCAGCGGTTCGGCTCGCGCGCGGCGGCCTGTTCCAGCCACGGGATCGCGACCGGCTTGCCGAGCATCCCCAAGTCCGTCGCGGCGGAACGGCGAGTGTTCGCGTCTTCGCTAGTTAAGTGTGCCCTGTTCTTCAGGAGGTCAATCACAGGCTTGATGGCCAACCGGACACTCCGGTCGGCATTGCTGCGCAGTTCTTCAAGGCTTGGCAGCAGACTGGCATCGCCACGCTCAATGAGCAGGGCCACGGCGGCCTCTTGGAGCGCCTGGTCTTGGCTGGACAGATCGGCCAGCGCCCGCTCAATCGCGGACGGCGGAGGGGCCGCCGCCGGCCCCTCCGCCGCCATCACGGTACTGGTGGCCCCAAGCGAAAGAGCCCCACAGCACAGCACCCAGAGCGCATGTCGCGCGGCATTGGGGGCCTTAGGGTTCATATCCTCACGCCCTGCGGGTAAGGCAGGGCTCCAGCGCGGACTTCACCGCAGCAGGAATACCCCGCCTTCCCCCCATGACGCCTCCGATGGAAGGGTTGAGCGCCGAGGTTGACGTGTTTACTTCAATTTGCAAGGGTGGCCTGGTTGATCCCCAACTGCGCCATTCAATTTTTCCGCTCAGTCGACAGGGAGGGCCGGCCTGTCCTTCACAGCGCGCATCGAGCGACCACTGTTTCATCGTGGGGGCTCTGCGAGCGCGAAGGGCAGTCTGGCTGCCCCTTGTCCTTCTCCTTCCGAGGCCGCGCGCTGCGGGAGCACGGGAATTCCCTGGTCGCCCCGTGCCATCCCTTCTGAGCGTGCGCACTCTGCGAGCACAGGCGATTAACCAGGCCTCCCCCCACCCTTCCTCAGCCGAGGCATCTCACGCTTTCTTTTGATACGTCCCCTTATGCTTGATCCAGTCGCAGCCTTTATCTGGATTCGTGTATTCGCTCCAGGGCTCGGCTTTTACCAGTCCCTTCGAGCGTGAGACAGTCTTGAACTGCCCGTCCTTCAAGATTTCCCCCATCAGGACCGGCTTATAGGTATGGTGGTTGGCCTCATCCATTTTGATTTTTCCGCCCGGCGCGAGGAATTCCTGACCATAGACCGCTTGGCGGACCGCGTCCACATCCGTCTTGCCGGCCTTGTCGACCGCCTGCTTCCAGATGTACACGCCAAAGTAGGCCGCCTCCATCGGATCGTCCGTCACGCGCTTCTCGCCGTCAGGCAGATTGTTCTTCTTGCAATAGGCTTTGAAGTTCGCCACGAACTGTTTGTTCTGGGGCGTGTCCACGGTCTGGAAATAGTTCCAGGCTGCCAGGTGTCCCACCAGCGCGCTGGTGTCCATCCCGCGCAGTTCGTCCTCCGCCACGCTGAAGGCCATGATCGGCGCGTCTTCGGCACGCAACCCTTGGTTCGCGAACTCCTTATAGAACGGCACGTTGCTGTCCCCGTTGATCGTGCTGATGACGCAGGCTCCTCCGCCGGCTGCGAACTTCTTGATCTTGCCGACGATGGTCTGGTAGTCCTGATGGTGGAACGGCGTGTACTCCTCCGCAATGTTGGCCGGCGGCACCTTCTTGGCCAACAGCATCGCCCGGAGAATCTTGTTCGTGGTGCGAGGATACACATAGTCGCTCCCCAAAAGATAAAACTTCTTGAACCCTCCCCCTTCCCTGCTCATCAGGTATTCCACCGCCGGCACCGCCTGTTGGTTGACCGCCGCCCCGGTGTAGAAGACGTTGTGGGAACATTCCTCGCCTTCATACTGCACCGGGTAGAACAGGAGCCCGTTGTTCTTCTCGAAGACCGGCAGCACCGACTTTCGGCTGACCGAGGTCCAGCAGCCGAACACGACCGCCACCTTATCCTGCAGCAGCAACTGCTTGGCTTTTTCCGCGAACAGATCCCAGTTCGAAGCCGGGTCCACCACCACCGGCTGAATCTTACGGCCCAATACACCGCCCTTGCCGTTAATCTCCCCGACGGCCATGAGGACGACATCTCGAAGCGAGACTTCGCTGATCGCCATGGTGCCGCTCAGCGAGTGCAGCACGCCGATCTTAATCGGCTCCTTGTCCGCCGCGTAGGAGAGCGCCCAGTGTCCGAGATTGCCCAACAGCGCTGCGACGCCGATCCCGGCCGCTGTCTTTGCGCTCTTCTCCAGGAACTCACGCCGCGATGGGTTATTCTCATTCGAGTCGGTTGTTTCGTTCATTACGTCGCTCGCTTGGATAGATTCTTTCGGTTCCATAGTCAGGCTCCTTTCACCGCATCATTCGCGATTAGAAGTTGTACCAGGCTGACAGCATAAACTGATCGGCCTGATAACTCTGGTTGGGCGAGGGCCCAGCCCAACTCGTCCAGAGGTGTGTCCACTCAAACCCAGTGTAAAAGTCTGCCCAGATTGGATGGATCGCTGTCAGAAAGGTTCGCTGGTTGTCCAAGTACTGGACATTGGAGTTCTGTACCGTGATGCTGCCTTTCAAATCGGAGTTGAGTGGATTGTCAAAGCCCCACCCCGCCAGGAAAGTGTAGTCTCTCGAATAGGCATAGCTGAGCTGCGCCCATCCCGTGAGAGTCCTCACCGAGTTTCCGTTCACCAGGTTCAACTCCTGGTTGAAGCGGAACCATTCAACCCCCAGGGCCTGCCCCCACGCGAGTTCGCCCATGAATTTGAGTCTCGGAGTAATCTGGTGCACACCTTCCAACCCAATCACATAGGAGTTGATGTCTTTCCCTGATTGAAATGCCGGGTTCGCTGGAACTGGCGCCGACCGGTAGTATCGATACGCCACATTGGCCGCGAGCATAGTCCCCTTGAGACTTCCTGTCCCGTTGTAGGCTAACCTTGTTCCAAAATACGGGACTTGAACCGGATCATTGAATGCGGTTACATTTGTCGGACCTCCTCCAGCTATTACCGTATTCGGCCTGACTTGGACTTGGCCGCAGCACTGCGACAACCCACGCTCGAACCGCATCGCCGTCAAGAGCCCTTCCCAGTGATCATCGAATTTGTGGCGCAGGGTGACTTGCGGAAGACGGTTCCAGAGGTTGCCACCGTAGCCCATGATCGAGAAGTCGATCAGATCCGGGAGCAGGCCCATGATCGGGTTCCAGTCCTGGCCGATCGTGATGCTGGTTTTGTTGTTGTTCGGGGAGTACTTCAGGTACGCGAGACGCAGACGAGGCGGCAGGTTGCCGGCATTGTCGGTCTGCCCGTAGAAGTCCGCTTCGACCACGCCGGCCAATGAGTGGACTCCATCTGTCCGGTCGCCTCGTATACCGAAGACGCTGTAGCGGGGGTTTAGGGTCGAGGAGCGATTGTTAGCCCGACCCGCCGCGGTGGCATACCCGTTGAACTGGCTCGGGTCCAACGGGTTGGTGTTTCTGGAGCTGTAGATGCCGTCCAATTCGATCCGTCCATAGGGGGTGATACCACCCTTGCTCCCTTCACTGAAGAGGGTGCTTATGCACCCTGCACAAAGATTTATGGGCTTCTCTTCTTTCCTTACAAGTTGACCCCCACCAGCAGCCTCTTCCGGAGTTTGCTGCGCAAAAGCAGGAGCTGTACTCATCAGCACCCCGGCAAGAAACAAATACGTGAGACTTATGCCATCTCTCGTGTGTGGTCTCATCATCATCTCCTCCGTTTGTGCCGAACGAAGTGTGAGTATGCAAACCGGAAAGGCATCATACCCAAAAAAAAACGCCCTTCCGATCCATCATGGACCAAAAGGACGTCATTGTCCTTGTGTCTGTCACCCTTGCTTTGGAACGAGGACGCCCTTGTCCCCTTTCCTACGGGTGCACGGCCGCTCGCTTATAATCCATTCAGCCTCAGGCTGTCAAGAGGGGGTCTCGCACGGACACCGAGGACCCCGTTCCTCATACAGAAGCCACAGATCGGCCGGGACTGGATGTCGTGCTCCGTACTTCGGCGCGCGATGACCCAACCCGGCATGAACATAGTGTATGATGATTTTATGGACGTTCGACTCATATTCAAGAAAGGAGGACAACACCATGAAATCCATATATGTTGTCATCGGTGTTGGTGTTCTCCTGATGGCAGCAGGACTTTCAGCCTGTGTCACACAACCATCGGGACACCCGTCCAGCACAACTGTCTCAACCCCAGCAGGGTGGACAACCAGTGATCTGGTTTTCCAATACCGTCAACAGGCTGCAGAGTTGCGCGACATGGCCAGACGCCTGGAGACCGAAGCGCAGTTTTACGCACAGCGTCAAGATCAGGAACAGGCCAGGCGGAGCCTTGATCTGGCGAAGGAACTACGCGCCGCCGCTGACCTTGCTGATGAGCAAGCGCGCGAGTACCGCAGTCGGTTGCCCCACAATCAGGTCTACTGATGGCTGAGAAAGCTGCTCAGTGCCTCGCCATCCAGAACTCAGCGAAGGCTGGCTGTATTCGCTGACAAATCGTCTGCAGGCCGGTTCCTTCGCATTTGAGCGTATGGCCAGCCTTGCTGTCGTGGTCTTGTGTGAGATCGGTTTCGATCTGACCCGAATTCAGTTCTCTTCTGTCCTGATTGCTGAGACGGGTCGCTTCCACGGATTTGTCGAGAACACAGCTTTGCTTGGCTTCCGGTGAGGCATATCTGACCGAGCAGTAGACGCTGATCGCCTTGGCGAGTCTCGCATAAGCGGCGGCTCGTTCTTGCAATGCCTCTCGCAGAAAGATCTGCTCATCCTCGATTCCCTCGGTTTTCACTGAACCTGCGCATCCCCAGAGCAGAAGGGCACTGAGGAAAATACCAGTTGTGTTGATTCCTATACTCGTCGCCTGCCATTTAGACATAAAAAAACGCCCTTCCGGTCCGTCCGTGGACCAAAAGGACGCCCTTGTCCTTGTTATTTGCAGCAGGAGATGCGGGACACCTTTGTCCCGCTCTCCCAGCACTTTCAAGTGGATAATTTATACAACCGTTATCAACGGCTGTCAATAGTGCAATTTTGACTCTCACCTCTAAGCAATATTGTGATAGACTGCAGCACCTTATGCAGCTTCAACCTCAATCAATTGGGCCGCGAGTCCTACCTGGGCCTTCCCTCACGGTAGCAGCCATCTACTTGGCCGTCAGCGCTTGTGCGACCGCGCCCGAGTTGGACGTGATGATCCACGAAACCCCAAAGGGTGCCGTGTACTTAGAACGCATCCCGGATCGATCTTTCCAAGCTGCGCACCCCATTAGGCTCGACCAAGCTGTCGTCGCCCGCGTACTCCGAGGCGTGATCGTTCGGGACGAAAAAACCGTGCTTGATAGCACTTTTTCCAAAGACTTCAAAACGGTCCGAGCATTTTCGGAGGAGGATGTCACCTTTCTAGCTCCTTTCATAGCCACGGCTCTCGCTCAGGCGGCCGCGGATCAGCAAGTCGGTTTTCGTTTGTTCAATTACCCCTCAAGCCTGTCGTTCTCCCAAAGGGATGGCGCGGGCGTCGGTTCTTCCGAACCCCTCCTGACTAATTCCACTCTGCTGGAAACAACGTCCGGAGTCATTCTGATCCATAATCGTTCCCTCCGCCTCACATTAACCCAGTTTCGCCATCGCCCTGAGCGGGCAGACACGATCAATATGGCGAACCGCCGATTGCCTGATCCCTCTGGACAAGCCAACCTGGAGATCGTCTTCGTTCCTCAGTCTGCTCTGCAACCAGACAGCTCCCGCCAATCCAGCTGGTTTGGCCAATCTCAGGAAACGACGTTGATCATTGACTACGAACTCCTGGCTAAACTGCCAGAGCCACAGACGCCTGCATCGGCCGCAGCTCCCCCGACACCAGCCACCAGGCCTGACGCGCGACAAGCTCCTTCTGCCCAGGGAGCAGCAACACGCGACGAGGATCTTCAGACGATCAAGGAGCAGATCATCAAGAAGGATACGGAAATGGAGGCCTTGAAGAAGGAACTCCAGGACATCAAGCGTGAACTTGGCGGGTTGGACGCAGAGCACGAACCCCTGAAGCGGAAGGCGACGCCGAAGACGCAGGAGTCCGGTCGCTAAGAGGATTACACGAGTTGCCCTGTCCTATTCATTCTGATGACACTTTCACACCCTGTTGCGCTCGGCTCTCTCTTCAATCTCGCCGGCCAAGAGAATCGCCTCGGCAATCTCCCGCATGGATTTGCGCAGATCCATGCTCTGCCGCTGGATGAGTCGGAACGCTTCTTCTTCTGAGAGCTTCTTGGAGCGTATCAGATAGCCCTTCGCCTGCTCAACCAGTTTACGTACGGCAAGTGCTTCCTGCATCTCGAATGATTTTTCCAGCAGGGTCGTGTGCTCGATCGCGATTGCCGCCTGGTTGGCAATCGCCTGCATGACCTTGACTTCCTCATGCGTAAAGCTATGCGGCACCGAGGTATAACTGTTAATCACGCCCACCGCCTTGTCCCTGATCATCATCGGCACGGACAGAAGTGAGCAGAGCCCTTCTTTCTTGGCGATCTCCGGATACATATAATCCCGTTCTTTGGTGACGTCCGGCACGACGATGGGCCGGCGTTCCTGCAGCGCGCGACCGCTGATGCTCTGGCCTACCTTCAGGTTGGGCTTCCGACGGTACTGCTCGCTCAGACTCTGGGTCGCCACGATCCGTAGCTCCCCGGTCGGCGGATCGAGCAACATGATGGAGCAGATCTTTGAATTCATCATCTGCGCGGTCATCGCCACGATGAGCTGAAAGATATCCTCGATCAGACGATTCGAGGCGACGGTCTCCGACACCTGAGACAGCGTTTCGAGCTGCAGCGCCTTGCGCTTCATCTCCTCGTACAAACGCGCATTCTCGATGGCCCCGCCCACCTGGTTGGCGATCGTAGACAACAGCGCCAGCTCATCAGGCCGGTACCGCCTGGGCCTTTTGTGCTGCACGTTGATGACCCCCACCACCTCTTTCTTGGCCATAATGGGGACTGACACGAAGGCCTGATAGCGGTCCTCGGGGAGGTTGTGGAAGAACTTGAATCGAGGGTCATCGCTGGCATTGCTGGGAATCACGACGCGAGTTCGCTCCCGAGCCACCCACCCCGTGATCCCTTCTCCAAGACCGATCGTGATGCGACCGATCAGCTTGGGGTGCGGATTCTTTGACGCCCGGAGGATCAGTTCTTCCCGACTGTCCGAGACCAGGTAGAGCAGGCAGGCCTCCGCTTTGGTGGCCTCAACCACGACCTCGACGATATGTTCGAGCACCGCCTCCAGATCAAGCGTGTTGCTGATGGATTCGCTGATCCGGTGCAGCACATCCACTTCGCGAGTCTTCTCGCGTAACGCCTGGTCAAGAGATTCAACCGACTGATGACGTCTGGGCTGCATTGAACTCGAAAGGCCTCCCTCTCGCAGCGAATAGCCGGTAGCGAGCAGCACCGTCGCCATGATCGGAGCTACTACCTATTGGCTGGGTGCTGTTTGCTTTACGACCGATTGACGAACCACCGTTTGAACTCCGACCGCTCCAGGGGAGCGATCACGACTCGTCCGATCTGTTCCGGCATGACACAATAGGGGCGGCCCTGGGCTACTTTCTTATCGTGTTGCATGGCTCCCCACAGTTTGGAAAACGTCACCGGGGGAAGCGCGTGGGGCAACCCAGCCTGGCGAACCAGCTCGCCCTGCCGAGCGACCACCTCTTTAGAGCAGAAACCAACATGACAAGAGAGATCCGCCTCCTGGACCATCCCGATGGCCACCGCCTCCCCATGGATCAACGAACGATACTTTCCCAGGGCTTCAAGCGCATGTCCCACCGTATGGCCATAGTTCAAGATACGCCGCCGATCGGACTCCCGCTCATCTTCCGCCACGACCGAGGCCTTAATCTGGCACGACCGTGCGATGATGTGAGCCACCGGCCCCTCCTCCATCTTGAGCAGAGCGCCCATCTGCCGCTCCAGATAGGCAAACAACTCCGCATCGGCGATCATGCCGTACTTGATCACTTCGGCAAGGCCGGCCTTCCATTCTCGTCTCGGCAGCGTGTTCAGAGTCTCCGGATCAATGAGCACCAGGCAAGGCTGATGAAAGGCGCCGATCAGATTTTTTCCTACGGGATGATTGACACCCGTCTTGCCCCCGACGCTGGAATCCACCTGAGCGACCAACGTAGTCGGGATCTGGATAAACGGAATCCCTCGGACAAAGACAGCAGCCGCAAACCCAGCCAGATCGCCGATGACCCCACCGCCCAAGGCCAGCAACACTGATCCTCGCTCGAACCGCGCCCGTGCCAGCTCGTCAAGGATCACCGACACCCACCGAAGCGTCTTCGCTCGCTCGCCGGCCCGCACGACAATCGTATGGGGCTCAAAGCCCGACGTTTTAAGCGACTTGGTGACGATCGGTTCGTACAGCTTCGCAAGGCTCCGATCGGTGACGACCGCGACCTTACCGGAGAAGCCGAGATCACTGAGGCATCGGCCGACCTCCCGCAGCAGTCCCCTTCTGATCCGGATCTCGTAACTGCGTTCGGCCAGAGGGACCTGGACGCGGTTCTCCTCAGTCTGGGCTATGGGGCTCATCTCTCTCACCTGTCATATCCCGGAACAGGAAAAGTTCGTGACTTGCTTTTTCGTCCCCTCAGAACAGGCCTGTGCCTCTGACCGGGCGCCTGACGTGACGGGTCGTGGAACGGGCAGGATGGTATCACACAGTAGGGGAAACTAAAAGGATGTGACGTAAGGTGGCAGTACCGCGAAGTCAGAAAATAGGCCACAAAAAGGAAACAGTCAGATCAACGACAGGGGCAGGTCGATAAACAATTGTCCTTCAGGATGCTCAAAAAGACCTGCCAACGAGGCCGCGATATCATCCAATACTGCTGGGTGGCTGGGCTTGCCTCGACTGCGCGCGTCATCACCCGTTGCATTCCTAATGAGCAACGGGTACCCGGCACATTCTTATCGTGCGCGCTGCGCGAGCACGGAGGCGAGCCTTGGCTTCCCAGGTCTCCCTTTTTCAGCATCCTGGCTAAAAGGCTTTGACGTAGGCCAGGTAGGCGTCATAGTTGCGCTTCATTTCTTCCAGACTGTCACCCCCGAATTTCTCGACCATCGCGTTGGCCATCTCAAACGCGATGACTGCCTCGCCGACGACCCCTGCCGCTGGGACCGTACAGATATCGGAGCGCTCAACCGTCGCGTCAAACGGCTCCTTTGTCTCGATATCCACGCTCTTCTTGGGGTTGTAGAGCGTCGAGATGGGCTTCATGGCCACCCGGAGGACAATCGGCTCACCGTTGGTGATCCCTCCTTCCAGCCCACCCGCATTGTTGGTTTTTCGGATGAATCCGCGGCCGTCATGGTCATAATAGATGTCGTCGTGCACTTCGGATCCGAACCGGCGCGCCGCTTCGAATCCCATTCCGATCTCGACCCCCTTCATCGCCTGGATGCTCATGGCCGCCATCGCCAGCCGAGCGCTCAACCGTCGGTCCCATTGTGAATAGCTACCCAACCCGATCGGCGGGTTGGTGACCACCACTTGGAAGATTCCCCCCAGCGTATCGCCCCGATGCTTCGCGGTCCTGATCCGCTCAACCATCTGGGCGCCGGCTTCCGGGTCTGGGGAACGTACATCTGACGACTCCGCACGCTCGTAGGCCTCGACTGGATCATCGACCGGCCTGGCCACGACTCCACCGATCTCGGTTGTATAGCTGAGGACCCGCATGCCGAACGGGGCCAGCAAGGCTTTGGCTACGGCGCCGACGGCCACACGAATGGCCGTCTCACGTGCACTGGCTTTCTCCAACACGTTTCGAATGTCTCGATGGGCATACTTGATGGCTCCCACCAGGTCCGCATGACCGGGTCGAGGCCGAGTCACCACCTTCTCAGGTGGCACAGGACCGGGAGCGACTGCCATGACCTCTTTCCAGTTTTCCCAATCCTTG